>NZ_JBFAYF010000071.1:0-43986 GCF_040681165.1 Actinoplanes sp. NPDC051851
TGTGGGGTGTCTCGCTCCGCTTGAGACACCCCACAGCACCAGCCACAACCGGGACCGGCCGCTCTCGCACGCCGATCAGGGGTGTCCGCGCATCGCACACAGCACCCGCCAGCCGTCGACCGCCGGGTTCACCCACCGGTCGTCCCGCGCACCGGCGTGCTCCTCGGCCCACCGCAGCGCCGCCCCGTCATCCGGAACGACGACACTCGACGGCGGCGGCAGCCCCGGATCCAGCCGAACCCGGAGACCGGGGTCGAGCGCGTCGACGTCCCCGGCGAGATCCTCTTCGTGCACCGATACCAGCAGCCCGGGCACCTCGGCGAGCGGATCGATCCGCACCCACCGAACCCGCCACACCCCTTCGCGGCAGACCAGCCCGAGAAGCTGCTCAAGCGGCGTCATCCAGGCCAGCGCCATCACGGGCGAGGTCCGCTCCAGGTACTCCACCCCCGCATCATCCCCCGCCACCGCCAGAGAGGCCCCTCACGGCCTCGGATTCACCCCTGACCCTGCTGGTCGATTCCGGCCAGCCGACCGTGGCCGAGGCACCCCGGATCGCCAGCCGGACCGGCCGGGGCACCCCGGATCGCCGGCTCACCGCCCGCGGGGTACCACCCGGCCGGTCCATGATCGAACCCTGGCGGGCGGAGTCGACGACCACGGGCGGCGAGTGTTCGGGCGGGCACCCGGTCACGGGATCAGGCGTCCCGCCCGGGTGGTCCAGACGTGACCAGCAGGGTCACCCCTGAGCACCCGCCGCTGGACCCCGGCTGCTGGAGTTCAGGTGTGCCTCGAGGGCCGTGAGGCACCCCTCAGTACCAGCCAGGACCGGCAACCGCGGCGAAGGCCCGGCGAACCGGTTGACGGCGCGCCGTTGCAACCGGGTCGTGCTGGGGTTGGAATGCCCGCATACTTCGCTCATGCCGAGCAGTACGCCGTCGGGGGCGCGGACCACGGTGGATGACGTGCTCGCCGTGCTTCGCCTGGCCGATCTTGTGGGGGCGCGGCTCTGGGTCGACGGCGGCTGGGGAGTCGACGCGCTGCTGGGCCGCCAGACGCGGGAGCACGGCGATCTCGACGTCGCGATCGAGGAGCGGCACCTCGGCGCGTTCCGGGGGATGCTGAACGGCCACGGGTTCGTGCCGGTCGGCGAGGACGGCGCCACGGCGTGGAACTTCCTGATGCGGAACGCCACCGGAGCGGTCGTCGACCTGCACGCCGTCGTTCTCGACGCACACGGCAACGGTGTGCTGGGACCGCCGGAAGCCGGGAACGCCTATCCCGCCGCGTCGCTGACCGGGCGCGGCACGATCGGCGACCGGACCGTGGACTGCATCACGGCGGCATGGGCCGTCAGGTTCCGCGACGTCTACCGGGGCGACGCCGACGACCGCGCCGACGTCCTGGCCCTGTGCCGACGGTTCGATCTACCCGTCCCCCACCAGTACCAGGACTGATCAGGTCCGCCAGCGGACGACCGCCACCCTCGTCGATCAAGCTGATCCAGATTGCTCGATTTATTTCTGTTTGGTTTCTTGACAATGACGGGTGGCCGGAGTGAGGTGATCAGTGTCCACTGTGCACCGAAAGTTCGGGAGTGCGTGTGAAGCTGATCGCGGCGACGTTGCTTCTTCTGGCCGGGTTCCTCGTCGTGCCGGCGCCCGCGTGGGCCGCCTCGGGTGGGGACTTCGGGTCCTCGTTCGAGAGTGGTGATCCGCCGCCGGCGGGCAGCGCCGTGGAGGTCGGCGCGGACGGGGAGCCCGTACAGGGGAATCTCACCGGTGCGGCGCGCAGCGGGCTTCCCGGCAGCCTCCTCGAGCACGTCGCCGCCGTCACCGCGAGCGCCGAGAATCCGCCCGACGAGACCGCGGTCAAGCTGATCGACGGGAACGCGCAGAGCAAGTGGCTGGCGTTCGCCCCGACCGGCTGGATCGTCTACCACCTCGACGCGCCGCGGATCGTCACGAAGTACTCGATGACCTCGGCGAACGACGTGCCCACCCGCGATCCCCGCGACTTCACCCTGCAGGGCTCGGCCGACGGCGCGACCTGGACCGATCTCGATCAGCGGACCGGGCAGACCTTCGACGGTCGCTTCGCGACGAGGACCTACACCTTCGACAACCTTTCCGGGTACGAGTACTACCGGCTGGACATCACCGCGACGGCGGGTGCCTCGCTGGTCCAGTTGGCCGGCTGGGACATCAGCGACGGGTCGGACGTCACGCCGCCCGCCACACCCATGGTCACCGAGGTCGGCGGCGGGCCCACGCGCGGCGCGAACGCGCTCCCGAACGCCGGGTTCACCGGGGTCGCGTCGCTCCGGTACGCCGGAGGCGCCCAGGCCGACGGACGGTCGTACGCGGAGAACAGGCTCTTCGATGTCGACATTCCGGTCGGCCCGAAGACACGACTGTCCTACCGGATCTTCCCCGAGCTCACCGACGAGGATCTGAGCTACCCCTCGACGTACGCGGGAATCGATCTGCATTTCACCGACGGCACCTATCTCAGCGGCAGTCACCCCCGCGACCAGCACGGATACGCGCTCACCGCGGCCGGGCAGGGTGCGTCGAAGGTGCTCTACGCCGACGAGTGGAATGCGGTGTCGTCCGATATCGGCCGGGTCGCCAAGGGGAAGACCATCGACCGGATCCTGCTCTCCTACGACGACCCGGACGCGACCGCGGACACCCGGTTCCAGGGCTGGATCGACGACGTGCGGGTGATCGCCGAACCGGCGATGATCGACGGGTCCGTGCTGACGAACTACGTGGACACCCGGCGCGGGACCAACGCGAGCGGCTCGTTCTCGCGCGGCGACAACCTGCCGATCACCGCGGTGCCGAACGGGTTCAACTTCCTCACCCCGGTCACCAACGCCACCTCGAACACCTGGGAGTACGTCTACCAGCACGCCAACAACGCGGCGAACCTGCCGATGCTGCAGGGGCTCGGGGTGTCGCACGAGCCGAGCCCGTGGATGGGTGACCGCGACTTCATGTCGGTCATGCCGGTGCCCGAGGGCGGGAACGTGACCGGGCAGCCGGGCACCCGGGCGCTCGCCTTCAGCCACGACGACGAGATCGCCCGGCCCGACCTCTACCGGGTCACCACGCAGAGCGGTCTCGTGGCGCGGATGTCGCCGACCGATCACGGCGCGATCATGGAGTTCACCTTCCCGGACGGGCCGGCGACCGGAAGCCTGGTGCTGCAGAACGGCACGTTCACCATCGCCGTGGACGGCACAGTGACCGGCTGGGTGGAGAACGGGAGCGGGGCGGGGCGCAGCCGGATGTTCGTCTCCGGTGGCTTCGATCGCGCGCCGGCCGCGTCGGGTACGGCGTACGCGAGCTTCGGTCTTGATGTGTCACGAACGGTCACGCTGCGGTTCGCGACGTCGTTCCTCTCGGTCGATCAGGCGCGGCGCAATCTGGACCTGGAGGTCGGCGGGCGCGGCTTCGCGGAGATCCAGGCGGCGGCGACGGCGGCGTGGGCGGACCGGCTGGGGCGCATCGAGGTGGCCGGCGCGAGCGAGACGCAGCGGGTCACGCTCTACTCGAACCTGTACCGGCTCAACCTGTACCCGAACTCGCAGTCGGAGAACACCGGCACCGCCGAGCAGCCGGTGTGGCGGTACGCGAGCCCGGTCGCCGCGACGGCCGGCACGGTCACGGACGGCCAGATCTACGTCAACAACGGGTTCTGGGACACCTACCGGACGGTGTGGCCGGCCTACTCCCTGCTCTACCCGGATGTCGCGGCCCGGATCGCCGACGGCTTCGTCC
The DNA here is from genome assembly GCF_040681165.1 of Actinoplanes sp. NPDC051851. Taxonomy (NCBI): domain Bacteria; kingdom Bacillati; phylum Actinomycetota; class Actinomycetes; order Micromonosporales; family Micromonosporaceae; genus Actinoplanes; species Actinoplanes sp. NPDC051851. Next base: position 3,789 of record NZ_JBFAYF010000071.1, read on the forward strand.
AGCAGTACCGCGACGGTGGATGGGCGGCCCGCTGGTCCTCCCCCGGGTACGCCGACCTGATGACCGGTACGAGTGCGGACGTCGCCCTGGCCGAGGCGTACCTGAACGGTGTCGATCTTCCGGATCCGCTCGCCGCCTACGACGCGGCGGTGAAGGACGCGACGGTCGCCTCGGGACGCGCGGCCGTCGGTCGCAAGGGGATCGAGACGTCGCTCTTCCTCGGGTACACGCCGACCACGACCGGGGAGTCGGTCTCCTGGGCCCTCGAGGGGTACATCAACGACTACGGGATCGGGAACATGGCCGCGGCCCTGGCCACAGACCCGGCGACCCCGGACGCACGGCGGGCCCGCCTCACCGAGGAGTCGGAGTACTTCCTGGAGCGCGCCCGCAACTACGTCACCATGTTCGACCCGGAGACCGAGTTCTTCCAGGGCCGTACCGCCGCGGGGGCCTTCCTGGCCGGGAATCCCCTGGACTGGGGTGGGGTCTACACCGAGACCGACGGGTGGAACTTCGCGTTCACCGCCCCGCAGGACGGGCGGGGGCTGGCCAACCTCTACGGCGGGCGGGCCGGGCTGGAGAGCAAACTTGACGAGTTCTTCGCGACACCGGAGAAGGCCGACCATCCCGGCGGCTACGGCGGCACCATCCACGAGATGCTGGAGGCGCGCGCGGTCCGGCTCGGCCAGCTCGGGATGAGCAACCAGCCGTCGCACCACATCCCGTACATGTACGACTACGTGGGCGCGCCCGCGAAGACCCAGAAGCTGGTACGGGAGATCCTGCAGCGCCTCTACACGGGTAGCGAGATCGGCCAGGGCTACCTCGGCGACGAGGACAACGGGGAGATGTCCGCCTGGTACGTCCTCAGTTCACTGGGGCTCTACCCCCTGCAGGTGGGCTCCCCGGGGTGGGTGGTGGGCTCCCCGCAGTTCACCCGGATGACCGTACACCGCAGCACCGGCGACATCGTCGTCACGGCGAAGAACAACACCACCTCTTCCGTGTACGTCCAGAGCCTGCGGGTCGACGGTAGGAGGCAGTCGGGGGTGTCCATCGACTCGGGGCTGCTCCAGCACGGCGGGACACTGGAGTTCACGATGGGCCCGAAGCCGTCGTCCTGGGGTACCGGGGTCGCCGACGCGCCGCCGTCGCTGACCGAGGACGATCAGGTGCCGGCGCCGCTGCGGGACACCACCGGGCCGAGCACCGAGGCGCTCTTCGACAACTCGTCGACCACCCAGGCGACCGGGGTCCCGGCGGCCACCTGGGTCTATCCGGGTGACCCGCGGAAGCCGGCGTACTACACGCTCACCTCTGGGGCGGGCGCGAGCACGGGCGATCCGGCGGACTGGGAGTTGCAGGGCTCGGACGACGGGGTCACGTGGACCACGGTGGACGCGCGTACCGGAGAGGTCTTCGCCTGGCGCAACCAGACCCGGCCCTTCAAGATCGCCTCCCCGGGTACGTTCCAGCGGTTCCGGCTGGTCTTCGCGAAGCCGGCGAACCTGGCCGAGATCGAACTGTTGGCGAAGTAGTCAACCCGCCCGGGCGCGGATCTCCCGGGTGACCGTGGGCCAGACCTCGCGGGGCAGGTCGTGACCGGTGCCGGGCAGCTCGACGTAGCGGGCGCCCGGCACCGACGCGGCGATCCGTCGACCGGCGGCGGGCCGAATCAGCGGGTCGCGTTCGCCGTGCATCACCAGTGTGGGCGCGCGCAGGTCGCGCAGGCGCGGGCCGTGCCAGGGCGCGCTCACCTGGCGGGCCTGGGCACGGGTGTCCCGGACGCCGCTGGGCAGCCCGGCGTCGAGCTCGCGCTCCACTCGCAGGCGGGCGTCCTGTTCGTCGAAGGGGTGGCCGGGTGAGGAGATCGCCCGCAGTAGTTCCCGGCCGGCCGCCACGTCACCGGCCCGGCCGGCCGGGTGGCGCATGCGGGCCAGCCGGGCCAGGAACGGCAGCCGCACGTACCGGAGGACCGCCGCGCCACGGAGATCGCTGGGCACCGCCCCGTAGGTGGTGACCGTGTAGACCCGCCGCGGATGGCGGAGCGCGACGCGCTGGGCGACCAGGCCGCCCTGGGAGACGCCGAAGAGGTGCGCGCGCTGCCACCCGAACGCGTCCAGCACGGCGACGGCGTCGTCGGTCATGTCCTCGGCGGTGTAGGCGGGCGGCCTCCGGCGGAACAGCTCGGCGATCGGGTTACCGGCCGGGACGTCGTCGAAGCGGGTGGACCCACCGGCGTCACGGCCGTCGAACGAGACCACGCTGAACCCGGCGCCGATCAGCGCCGCGACCAGCCCGTCGGGCCAGTAGAACCGGGACACGCCGAGCCCCATGAGCAGCAGCAGCGGGTCACCGCCGGCGCCGCCGAGGTCGTCGGCCACGAGGTGCACGTCACCGTTGCGTACGGCATGGGTCGTCCTGATCATCGTCACCTCGCTCATTCCGGGAACGTTGTTCGCGAACACTGTAACCGAAACGCTAGGATGGGCGCCATCGAAAGGGGTGGCATGGAGTCGTCGGTGCCGGTGTGGCTGCGGGAACGGCGTACGGGAGTGGGCCGACCCGCCGAGCGCACCCGGGCGGAGGTGACCGCCGCCGCGATCGCGCTCGCCGACCGCGAGGGCCTCGCCGCCGTCTCGATGCGCCGGGTCGCCGCCGAGCTGGGCACCGGCCCGGCGTCGCTCTACCGCTACGTCGACAGCCGCGACGACCTGCTCGACCTGATGATCGACGAGGTCGCGGCCGCGTACCGGCTCCCGGAACCCGGCGGCCCCTGGCTGCCCGCGATGCTGGAGGTGTACCGCCAGGGCCGCGCCCTGATGCTGCGGCACCCCTGGCTCCCGGAGCTGATGCAGACCCGGTCCACCCTCGGCCCGCACGGCGTCGACCTGCTGGAACACGTGCTGACCATCCTCGCCGGCCACCCGGCCCCGGTGGGCCGCAAGCTGGAGGCGTTCGCCGTGCTGACCACGCTCACCGCGTCCCTCGCCGTGAACGAGCTCAACGGCGGTTCGGCCACGCGCCAGCACCAGACCGCGTACCTGGCCCACGTGATCGCCGCGGGCCGCCACCCGCACCTGACGGCCGCACTGACCGGCGCCCCACCGGACGTCGCACCGAACGTCGAGGACACCGTCGCCCGCGTCCTCACCGGCCTGCTCGGCGAGTGATCAGCGGTCGCTCCGCCCGTCGCGGCAGGAGACCCCGGCGCGCCTGCCGGCGGTCGCGTTGGTGATCACCGCGTCGAGGCGGTCCCGGGTCCGCAGGAGGCCGATCAGGCAGCGCTCAGCTCGGCGATCCGGATCCACGCCGGGGAGTATGCGGCGGCCGTCACCGCGGCCAGGCGGGCCGCCGCCGGGTCCGGGGGCCCGGCGGCGGTGGCGCGTTGCGGGCGGGCGGCGAACCAACGCCGGGTCCGCTCGGCCAGCTCCGGCAGGCGTGGATCGTCCGGGGACCAGTCGAAGGCGGCGTCGTAGTCCAGGTAGAGCGCGCAGAACTCCGGGTCGGTGACCGCCGCCGCCTTGTCCGTGAGCCACTCCGCCGCCGGGCCGGGCGCCGCGGACCGCATCAGGATCCACAGGTCGCGCTCGACCAGGATCGTCCGCTCGCTCACCCCGATCTCCCGCAGCCGGTCCAGGTAGCCGGCCGCCTCCGCCGAGACGAACAACCGGTCGCCTCCCTGGAGCTGAGCGAGCCGCTGCCGGGTCCGGTCGATCGCGACGGCCCGTCTGCGCAGTTCACGGTCGATCTCGTCGATCGCGGCGGCGAGTCGCTCCGCGCCGGAGCCGAGCAGCTCGCCGATCCGGGCCAGCGGCACCCCGGCCTCCGCCAGCGTCCTGATCTTGACGAGCCGGACGGCGTGCTCGGGCGCGTACCGCCGGTAGCCGGACTCGTCGCGCGGCGGCTCCGGGAGGAGGCCCCGATCGTGATAGACCCGCACCGCCTTGATCGTGACGCCCGCATACCTGGCGAGCTGTCCGATGGTGAGCAGATGCCGCCCGTCGCCCATGGACCGCATCGTGTCAGACCGCCACGCGCCGGGTCATCCGCCCGCCGGCCGACCGGAACTCCGCCCCACCGTGGTACGACACCAGGTAGTGCGCGGGCAGGTTCTCCAGCGGCACCCCCGCCGGCGCGAACAATCCCTCCCCCACCGGCACGTATCGCATCGGCGGCGCCGTGAACGCCCCACCGGCGAACCCGGTGAACACGCGTTCCTGCGCCTCGTCCGCCGGTTCGTAGGTGACCGATTCCTCCAGACCGCCGTCGACCACGCGTACCTCGATCCGCAGTTGATTCGATCGATATGTTCCGCCGAAACCCTTGAGATCAACCTCTTCTTGCGTGTACGACGGAGCCCGCACCTCGCCGAACTCCCCGGTCAGCCACCCCAGCAGCTCGTCGTGGAGGCTCAGCGCGCGGGCGTCGTTCCCGTAGGCGGCGAACACGAGATCATGCTCCGGCACCACGACCAGCACCGCCACCCCGCCGGGCGAGGCACCCGACATGGTCAGCACGGTCGTGCCGCCGAGCGTCCGGACCAGCCAGCCGAGACCGATCGGCGGCGTGTTCGGCGTACCCGCGTCGTGGGTGACCGTCCGCATCCGGGTGACCGATTCCGCGGACAGCACCCGCTCCCCGGAGGCCGCGGTGCCGTCGCCGGCGTGCACCCGGCCGAACGCGAGCAGATCCGCGACGGTCCCGATCGGCGTGCCGCCGGCCGGTCCCCACGTCTGCGGCAGCGTGAACAGGCCGGTCGGCCGCACCGCACCGGTGGTCCGGTCCGCGAAGTGCCCGACCGCCGTGGACCGCAGGACGGCCCGCTCCGCCGAGGTGCAGGCATCGATCATCCCGCAGCGGGCGAAGACCTCCCGGTCGAGCAGTTCGGGGTACGGCAGCCCGGTCACCACCTCCAGCAGCCGCCCCGCGACGATCATCCCGCCGTTCGAGTAGCTCGCCCGCTCCCCCGCGCCGAACAGTGCCCCGCACTCCCGGCCGAGCCGGGCCAGGTAGGCCGCCAGCGCGCCGTCCCCGGCCGCCTCCGGGAAGAACAGGTCCGCGTCGATCCCGCTGGTGTGGTTGAGCAGGTGCCGGACCCGGATACGCTCCGCCGCGCCCGGCGTGGTGAGCCGGAACTCCGGCAGACGGTCGACGACCGGCGTGTCGAGGTCCAGCAGTCCCCGCTCGACCTGGCGCATGACGATCGTGGTCGTCATGACCTTGGTGATCGAGCCGAAGAGGAACCCGGTCTCCTCCCGCATCGGCGCGCCGGTCGCGACGTTCGCCGTCCCGTACGCGAGGACGGTCTCCTCCCCCCGGTGCCGGACGCCGGCCAGGAAGCCGGGGACCCCGGTGGCGTCGCAGAAGTCGCTGATACGTTTCCTGAGGTGCTCGATGTCGGGCATGCATCGATCGTGGAACCCTGCCCCTGGGGCAAGGTCAAGCCCTCTCCGGCGGAATTCGACTTGACCCGTACCCGGGGGTACGGGTTTAGCGTCGTGACGTGATCAGAACATCGAGCGGTGACGTCGACTACGAGACCAACGGCCACGGGTACGCGCTGCAGCGCCGCCCCGATCCCCGGATCGCCGCGCTCATCCACACGGCCCTGGGTGACGCCCGGACCGTGCTCAACGTCGGCGCCGGGGCCGGTTCGTACGAGCCCGCCGACCGGTACGTCGTCGCGGTCGAACCGTCCGCCCGGATGCGCGCCCAGCGTCCCCCGGACGCGGTACCGGCCCTGGACGCGACCGCCGAGCACCTGCCGTTCGACGACGGCGGCTTCGACGCGGCGATGGCGACCGTCACCGTGCACCAGTGGCCGGACGCCGCCCGCGGGCTGGCCGAACTACGCCGGGTCACCCGCGGCCCGGTCGCGGTGCTGACCTTCGACGGCGACGCCCTCGACCGTTTCTGGCTGGCCGGGTACGTGCCGGAGCTGATCGCCGCGGAACGCCGCCGCTTCCCCGCGATCGCCGACATCGCCGCCGCGGTCGGGCCCCGGTCCGAGGTGGTCGAGGTGCCGATCCCGGTCGACTGCACGGACGGGTTCACCGAGGCGTACTACGCCCGCCCGGAACGCTTCCTCGACCCGCGGGTCCGGGCGGCCCAGTCCGCGTGGGGTTTCGTCGACGACACCGCGACCGCCCGCGCCGTCGGCAGCCTGCGCGCGGACCTCGACTCCGGGGCGTGGGACGAGCGCCACGGCCACCTGCGTACCCAGGAGGCTTTTCTGGGTTCTTTGCGGTTGATCGTGGGCCGGCCGTGAGTGAGCGGCCATCGCCGGGCGCGAGCCCGATAGGTTGAGAGTCATGAAAGCGTTCCGTGAGGCGGTGGAGGCGCGCGACGCCGCCGCGATCGAGGCCCTGCTCGCCGACGACGTCGTGTTCGTCAGTCCCGTCGCGTTCAAGCCCTATCCGGGCAAGGCCATCACCGCCGCCATCCTGCGGGGCGTGCTGCGGGTCTTTCAGGATTTCCGGTACGAGCGGGAGCTGTCCGGCGAGAACGACCACGCGCTGGTGTTCCGCGCCACCGTGGACGGCAAGGAGCTCACCGGCTGTGACTTCCTGCACCTCGACGAGGACGGCCTGATCGACGAGCTGATGGTGATGGTCCGCCCGCTCTCGGCCGCGCAGGCGCTCTCCGAGGCGATGGCCGCCCAGTTCCCCCGGATCACCCGCGAGGCCAGTTACTGAAAGGGGTCGGTGAATGCTCACCACCAGTGCGTTCGATCTGCTGCTCGACGATGCCGTGACCGATGAGGACGGGCTGCGCCGGGCGTACGATCTGCCCAGCGCGGCCGCCGTCCGCAAGCAGATGACCGAGCTCACCGAGCAGACCCGGCTGCTGGTCGGCTGCGCGTCGCTGGTCCTGGTGGCCACCGTGGACGCCGAGGGCAACTGTGACGTCTCGCCGCGCGGCGGGCCGGCCGGGTTCGTCACCGTGCTGGACGACCGGACGCTGGTGATCCCGGACGCGACCGGCAACAAGCGTCTCGACACCCTGCAGAACGTGGTCGCCACCGGGCGCGCCGGGCTGCTCTTCGTCATCCCGGGCCGCACCACGACGCTGCGGGTGAACGGCCGCGCCTGCGTCTCCACCCGCCCCGACCTGCTGTCCCAGCTGACCGCGGTCGGCAAGCCGCCGGCCAGCGCGCTGGTGGTGGGCATCGAGGAGGTCTACCCGCACTGCCCGAAGGCCCTGCTGCGCAGCGCGGCCTGGAAGCCCGAGCAGTGGCTGCCGGCCGACGCCCAGCCGACCTCGGCCGAGGTGACCCTGGCCCAGCTGCGCATGCCGGAGCTGACCATCGCCGACATCGAGCGGACCGAGGCGGAGTCGCTGAAGTACCGCTACGAGTGAGGCTCAGGCCTGCGGGTCGGTGGGAGCGTCGGCCCGCCCCTTCGCCGGGCGCTTGACGTTGCCGATGCGCAGGAGGTCGTCGGTCGTGCCGACCAGGTGGTCGAGCATGCGGTCGGCGGCCAGCACCGGGTTGCCGGCGACGATCGCCTCGAAGACGGCGCGGTGCTCGGCCAGGGAGCGGGCGGGCTGCCCGGCCCGGGTCAGGGAGGTCTCGGAGGTCTTGTCGAAGGACTCGCGGATGCCGGCCACCAGCTGGATGAGGATCGGGTTGTGCGAGGCCTGGACGACGGCGAGGTGGAACCGGCGGTCGCCGTCCAGCGCGGGCTGCCCGGCCTCGATCTCCGCGGCCATCCGGTCCAGCGCCGACTCCATCGCCGCGAGGTCCTCGCCGCCGGCCCGGACCGCGGCGAGGCGGGCGCACTGCACCTCGATCGCCTGGCGGGCCTCCCAGATGTACGGGTGGTCGACGTGCGTGGCGACCAGCTCCTCGGCGAGCGTGGTGATCAGGTCGTCGGAGCGCTGCAGCAGGTAGATGCCGTCGCCGTGGCGTACCTCGACCAGGCCCTGGGCGCGCAGGGCGGTGATCGCCTCGCGCACGGTGGAGCGGCCCACGCTCAGCTCGGCGGCGAGTTCCCGCTCGGTCATCAGCTTGTCGCCCGGCTGCAGGCCGTTCTCGTCGATGAACTCCCGGAGCCGGTCGCTGACCTGCTCGTAGACCGGCTTCCGGCTGACCGGCCGCATCCTCGCCATGATCACCATCAACCCCTCGGTCACCTGCTGGTCTGACCACCATAGGCGGGGATGCGCCCGGTCCGGAAACCCACCCCCGCCCTTTTCCCGTCAATCGGTGTAGGTGGTGTCAGTCGGTGTAGGTGGTGAAGGTGCCGATCCGCGCGTACCGCTCGGGCGACCGGGCCCGGAAGACGAGCGCGGTGACCGCTCCGGCCGCGAAGAGCGCGACGATCACCCAGGGGATCGCCTTGATGAACGGGGCGTCGCCGGCACCGGAGAGGGTGTCCATGTTCGTCAGCATCAGGGCGATCGCGCCGACCATGGCCGCCGTGCCCAGCACCGGGGCGACGAGCGTGCCCCAGATCGAGAAGTCCTCGCGGGCCCGGGTCAGGAAGTACCGGATGACCGCGACCGAGACCAGCGCCTGCACGGCCAGCAGCCCGAGCACCCCCAGCAGCGGGCTCCACGTGCCCAGCTTGGTCAGCGTGGCCTCATCGGAGGAGTCCGCCAGCACGAAGGCGATCAGGTAGAGGGCGACCACCACGGTGATGACCATGCTGGCCCGGTGCGGGCTGCGGTGGACCCGATGGGTGGTGGCGAGGCTGTCCGGGAGCAGGCCGTCGCGGCCGAGGCTGAACAGGTACCGGGAGGCGGTGTTGAAGAAGGCCAGCTGGGCGGCGAACCCGCTGGTCATGGTCAGCGCGCGGAAGTACTCGGTCATCGCCTGGCCGCCGAACCGGTCGGTGAGCGGGTAGAAGGCCGAGTCGTAGTCGCCCTCGAACTGGGCCTTCACCGCGGCGGAGACGGCGTCGGCGCCCCAGCCGTTCACGAAGGCGAAGGAGACGATCGTGTAGACGACGCCCAGGCCGATCACGGTGATGTACATGGCCCGCTTGCCGTTGCGGGCCGGGTCGCGGCTCTCCTCGGCGTAGTTGGGCGCCATCTCGAAGCCGACCCAGGACCAGAACGCGCCGAAGAGGGCGATGCCGGCGGCCGCCGTACCGAAGACCGTGGCGGCCTGGTGGTTGTCGAAGAAGGATCCTGCGTCCAGCGGCTTCAGCGACATCCCGTGCGCGCCGCCCCGGACGGTGACGACCACGACGAAGGCGAGCAGGCCCAGCAGTTCCAGCACCATCAGCGCGGAGAGGACCCGGGCGGTGAACCCGATCCGGAACCAGGAGAGCGCCGCCGAGGCCGCCAGGATGACGAAGAGCAGGACCCACGCCGGTATGTCGACGCCGAACCAGTGTTCGAGCGTGCCGTGGGTGAAGTACGCCGTCGGACCGATGATCGCGGCGCAGAACACCGCGTAGCAGCCGCTGACCACGTAGGCGGTGCCCAGGCCGGGTACCCGGCCGAGTCCCGCGCTGACGAAGGTGTAGAAGCCGCCGGCGCTGTGCACCCGGCGGGACATCCGGATGTAGCCGACGCTGAAGACCAGCAGCGCCAGCGTCGCGATGACGAACGCGACCGGGGCGGCGTACCCGGATCCCATGACCGCGACGGGGACGTTGAAGAGCATCGCGTAGAGGGGTGCGGCGCCGGCGAGGATGGTGAAGACGACGCCCCACAGCCCCATCGAGCGGGCGGCGAGGCCGTTGGCGGGTGCCTGGACGTCGGGTTGGAGGCTCTTGGTGGTGGTGGACATGGCTGTCCCCTTTCGAGGGTTGGTGTCAGATCCCCGTGAAGTCGGTGTCAGATCCCCGTGAAGAAGGTGGCGTACAACCGGTGCGCCGCCGCGGTGGCGGCGCCGATCCGGGACGCGGTCTCGCGCAGTACTTCCTCGCCGGTGCCGTCGACGGCGAGAAGCTGGTCCTGCCGTCGCCGCTGGGCGAGCCACTGCCGGACCACGTCGGTGGTGACCTCCGGGTGGAACTGCACGCCGAGGTGCCGCCCGACCCGGAAGGCCTGCGCGCAGGAGGCCGAGCGGGCCAGCACCGCGGCGTGGGCGGGTACCCGCACCTCGTCGCCGTGCCAGGCGAACCAGGATCCGGCCAGCACCGGGTCGTCGCTGTGCACGGTGACCCAGCCCCGTTCCGGCGTGCCGGCCGGGCGGACCTCGCCGCCTTCGAGCCGGGCGAGCAACTGCGCCCCGAAACAGATGCCGAGTACGGGACGGCCCGCGGCGAGGTGCCGGCCGACCTCGTCCCGCTCCCACGCGAGCCAGGGCACCGTGTCGTCGTAGGCGGCCTCCCTGCTGCCCAGCACCACCACGGCCCGCCAGTCGGTCTCGTCGTGGGCACCGGCCGCCGCCTCGGCCGGCACGTCGCGTATCTCGTACGGGATGCCCTGCCCCCGCATCCAGTCCGCCAGCCCGGCCGGCCCGGCGTCGTCCTGGTGCCGCAGGAGCAGGACCCGGTCGCTCACCGCGGCACCTCGTCGAGCAGCGTGACCGCCTGCCGGCGCACCCGGTCGACGTGGGTGGCCAGCACGTCGGGGCGGCTGTAGTGCCCGGTCGGGTCGAAGGCGAGCCGCTCCTCGGCGATCCGCCCCAGGTCCAGCTCCGCGACCACCACGCCCTCCCGCCCGCTGATCGGCTCGATCAGCCACTGGCCGTCCGGCGCGGCGACCGCGGTGCCGCCGTCGAAGGGCATCTCGTCCAGGTCGGCCAGCAGCTGCTCGGCGAGCGGGAAGTCGGCGGGCACCTCGTCACGGCGCAGCAACCCGCCGGCGGCGACGCTGAACACCCGTCCCTCCAGCGCGATGAACCGGGTGATGTCGCCGGTCAGCCGTACCGAACCGGGCCAGACGCCGATGTGGACGTCCTCGCCGGTCGCGTACATCGCCTGCCGGGCCTGCGGCATCCAGTTCTCCCAGCAGTTGAGGCTGCCGATCCGGGCGCCGCCGGCCGGATGGCTGCGCAGCCCGTGTCCGTCCCCGTTGCCCCAGACCAGCCGCTCGTCGTGGGTGGGCACCAGTTTGCGGTGATGACCGGCGACGCCGTGCCCGCCGATGGTCAGCAGCGTGCAGTAGGCGGTGCCCAGGACCCGCTCGGTCAGGCCCATGACCAGGGTGATCTCCAGGTCGCGGGCCAGCTCGGTCAGCCGGCGGACCTGCGGTCCGCCGACGTCGACCGCGGTCTCCAGGTAGTAGCGGTACGCCTGCTTCTGCAGCGGGTCGCCGAAGGTGGCGCCGTTGGTGCGGGACAGCCAGTACGGGTATCCGTTGAGATAGCACTCCGGGTACGCGATGACGCTCGCACCGTGGGACGCGGCGAGCTCCGCCGCGTCGATCGCCCGGTCGAGGCGCCCCTCGACGTCGAGCCACCCGCCGCCGAGCTGGGCCGCCGCCACCACGAACGGGTTCTCCGTCTCGCTGCGCCGGTGCGCGATCAGCTCAGTAGACCTCGAAGTACTCACGGTGCTCCCAGTCGGTGACGGCGGCGTTGAAGCGGCTGACCTCGTGGCGCTTGATCATCGCCAGGTAGTCGACGAACGCCTCCCCGAACTCCGCCCGGAGCAGCTCACTCCCGCTGAAGTGGCCGACCGCCTGCTCCAGCGTCGCGGGCAGTGAGACGGCCTCGGCCAGGTACGGCTCGTCGGCCGAGGCGCCCGGGTCGAGCTTGTGCCGCAGCCCGTCCCGGCCGGCGGCGATCTGGGAGGCCAGGTAGAGGTACGGATTGGCCGCCGGGTCACCGATCCGGTTCTCCAGGTGGGTGTTGCCGTCCCCGCGCCCACCGGTCACCCGGATCATCGCGCCCCGGTTCTCCTCCGCCCAGGCGATCCGGTCCGGCGCGAACGAGTCCGGCCGGTACCGCTTGTAGCCGTTGATGGTCGGCGTGGTCAGCACCGAGCAGGCCAGCGCGTGCCGGAGCAGCCCGCCCATGAAGTGCATCCCGGTCGCGGAGAGCAGCTCGTCGTCGGTGGTGCCGGCGAAGGCGTTGGCCGTGCTGCCGGTGCGCAGCGACTGGTGCAGGTGCCAGCCGCTGGAGAACGCGTTGGGCAGCGCCGGGCGGGCCATGAACGTGGCGTGGTAGCCGTGCCGGCGGGCCAGCTGCTTGATCGCGGTCCGGGCCAGGACGGCGGCGTCCGCGGTGGCCCTGCCGGTCAGCGGCTCGAAGGTGAACTCGGTCTGGCCGGGACCCCACTCGTCCTCGATCGTGGACAGCGGCAGCCCGAGGGCGACCAGGTTGTCGCGGAGGATCGTCAGGATCGGCTCGATCTCGTCACCGCGGGACTCGGTGAGGTACTGGAAGCCGTGGCCGACGGCGGTGACCTTCGGCGGGGTGGGCGGGTAGCCGCAGTCCTCGAAACCGAGCATCGGGTCCTCGAGCCTGGTCAGGTAGAACTCCATCTCGATGCCGGAGACGTACTCGAAGCCCTCCTGTCCCAGCCGGGTCAGCTGATCGGTGAGGACGCCGCGGGTGTCGAACGGCACCCGCTCACCGCTGCGGTAGTGCAGCTCGGAGAGGATCCATCCGGTGCGGTCCAGCCACGGCAGCACCGTGAAGGTGAGGGGGTCGGGCACCAGGACGCCGTCCGGCAGACCGGTCATCCGGGGATCGCCCAGCGCGTCGGCGCCGAACGGCGGCACCACCGGGTTGTTGGTGGTGTCGAAGATCAGGGTGGCGGTCTGGAAGTCCTTGCCCTGACGGAGTACGGAGAGGAAGTGCGGGATCTCGAGGGTCTTCCCCCGCAGGATCCCGTGCTGGTCGCACCAGGCGATCCGGACCTGCTTGAGTTCGCGCTCCGCGATGGTCGCGCGGAGCCGGTCGGCGGCCTCGATCTGTTCGCTCGTCCAGAGCTCGTGCCGTGCGATGAAGCCGGTTGTCATGCTGGTCTCCTGGTCTCCTGGTGGCCCAGTGTCCTGGTGGTCTGATGACCTGACGGTAGGACCCATTTGTTTTGGCAGTGTTACACGTCGGCAAGTCCCCGCGGGCTCGCCACGTCGGCTGTACCTACAGGTATGTACACTCGGGGCATGGATTCGCGACAGCGGCTACTGGAGACGATGAGCGAGCTCATGTGGGAGCGCGGCTACGCCGACACCAGCCCCCGTGAGGTGCGCCAACGGTCCGGGGTCGGGCAGGGCAGCATGTATCACCACTTCCCCAGCAAGCGGGACCTGGCGCTCGCCGCCCTCGAACGCAACGTCGCCGACCTGCTGCCGGCCGCCTCCGGGCTCGAGGGGCCGGGCGACCCGATGGAGCGGATCGAGGCGTACCTGATGCGGCCCCGCGACGCGCTCAAAGGCTGCAAGGTCGGGCGGATGACCCAGGACCCGCAGGTCCGGGAGGACCCGGTGCTGCTCGCGCCGGTCGCCGGAGCGTTCGCGACGATCCACGTCAGCTGGGTGACCGTGCTGCGCGAAGCCATCGAGGCCGGGCAGCTGCGGGACGACCTCGATCCGGAACGGCTCGCGCACACGCTGATGGCGGTGCTGCAGGGCGGCTACGTGCTCGCGATCGCACAGCAGGACCCGGGACCGTTCGACGACGCGCGGTCCGGGGCGCTCGACCTGCTGCGGGCAGCAGGAGCGAGAAAGGCAGCAGGGATGAACACCGGGAAGGGAACACCATGACCGTACGCATCGGGATCAACGGGTTCGGGCGGATCGGGCGCAGCTACCTGCGGGCCGCCCTGGCGAGCAACGCCGACGTGGACGTGGTCGCCGTCAACGACCTCACCGACGGCCGTACCCTCGCAAGCCTCTTGGAATGGGACTCGATCAACGGCCGTCTCGACGGGGTCGGGCTCGACGGCGACGCGATCACCCTCGGCGACAAGCGGATCCGGGTGTTCGCGCAGGCCGACCCGGCCGGCATCGCCTGGGGTGAGGTGGGCGCGGACGTGGTGATCGAGGCGACCGGGTTCTTCGCCGACGGGGTCGCGGCGGCGGCACACCTCAAGGGCGGCGCCCGGAAGGTGATCGTCTCGGCGCCGGCCAAGGGCGACGTGCCCACGTTCGTGCTCGGGGTCAACGACGACACGCTCGACGTGGACGGCCACGACGTCTTCTCGAACGGCTCGTGCACCACGAACTCGCTCGCCCCGCTGGCCAAGGTGCTCCACGACGCGTTCGGCATCGAGTCCGGGCTGATGACGACGATCCACGCGTACACCGGCGACCAGCGGCTGCACGACGCGCCACACTCGGACCTGCGCCGGGCCCGCGCGGCGGCGGTCTCCACCATCCCGACCTCGTCGGGCGCGGCCAAGGCGATCGGCAAGGTCATCCCGGAGCTGGACGGGCGGCTGACCGGGGCGGCGCTGCGCGTGCCGGTGCCGGTCGGCTCGATCACCGACCTGACCGTGGCGCTGCGGCAGCGGGCCAGCGTGGCGGAGGTCAACGCGGCGTTCCGGGAGGCGGCGGCCTCCGAGCGGCTGCGGCGCTACCTGCAGTACTCGGAGGCGCCGCTGGTCTCGGCGGACATCGTCGGCAACCCGTACTCCTCGATCTTCGACGCACCGCTCACCGAATCGGTCGGCCACCAGGTCAAGGTGATGGGCTGGTACGACAACGAGTGGGGCTTCTCGAACCGCCTGGTCGAGTTCTCCGAGCGGATCGGCACGCTAATCGCGTGACCGCGCGGCACGGGCGACCGCGGCGGCGTCGTGGGCGAGGTCCGGGTCGGATTCCGGCCGGGGTACGCACAGGACCAGGGCCCGCGGTCGTACCGTGACCAGCAGTTCGCGTCCGGGATCGATCAGGTCGCCGTCGAGCTGGCGGGGCTGGGGACGGTTGCTGCGGATCTCCACCGTGGAGGCGGTGTAGGTCTCCATCCGCGCGACCCTCCCCCGCCGCCGCAGCACACCCCAGGCCAGGGCGAGCCAGTGACGCAGGTTCCTCGGGCTCAGGATCGCCACGTCGAGCACGCCGTCGTCCGGCTGGGCGTCCGGGAGCAGCCGCATGCCACCCTGGAGCCGACCGACATTGCCCACGATGACGGTACGCGGCCGCCGGACCAGCGCGGGCCCGCCGTCCAGCGAGACCTCGACGCGCATCGGGCGGTCCCGCAGGTGCCGGAGCGCCCCGGCGACGTAGGCGAGCCAGCCGACGCGCTTCTTCGCCGTCTCGTCGGTGGCGTCGAGCATCTGCGCATCGAACCCCATCCCGGCCATCACCGCGAACCGCTGCTCGCCGGCGCAGCCGACGTCGATGGTGCGGCGGCCGCCCTGCAGGACGACCTCGACGCCGGTGGCCAGGTCGTCGCTGAGCCCGAGGTTGGCGGCGAGCAGGTTCCCGGTCCCGGCGGGCAGCACGGCGAGCGCGACACCGGTGCCGGCCAGCGCGGTGACGCAGGCCATCACGGTCCCGTCGCCGCCGCAGACGAAGACGACCTCGGCGCCCTCCCGCACCGCCCGCGCGGCCTGACCGGCGCCGGGATCCTCGACGGAGGTCTCCATCCAGATCGGTTCCGGCCAGTCCGCGTCGGCAAGCGCCGCGGTGATGGTGCGGCGCAGCTGATCCGGATCGGCCACTTTGACGGGGTTGACGACGACGGCGGACCGCCGCGGGGCCTGGCGCTCTGACGACATGCCGCCGCCATTACCCCGAACGGCCGCCGCTCAGTCCGATCCGGTCACCGATGGTCAGGCCACGCCGAAGAACGGGGCCCTCCTCATCCATCACCGTCGACGTTAGAAGCGGTCCGGCCGGGGCGGTCAGGGTCGAACGGACGGGGTGCCCGCCGCTGCGCTAGGACACCCCCGCCCGTGGTGGGCGCGGATCATCGGCGCCCACCGCCTCGTCACGTGATCACCGAGCCGTGCGATCGTCGCCATCGCGGATCGCGCGCCGGGCCGGGCGGCCGGGCCGGGCGGGTCTTCCAGCCCTGACCTGCCCCTCCACGACCGGCGAGGATGGAGATGGATCCCCATCGGATTCCTTTGGCGAGATCAGGAGGCCCTGTCATGAAGGCACAGACCGGCGACCGCATCGTGATCGAAGGAGGCCCCGCCGGTACGCGGCGGCGGGTCGGCCTCATCGTCGGCGTCGGGCACGCCGACGGCAGCCCGCCCTATCAGGTGCACTGGCTCGACGACGACCGGACGACCCTGCTCTTCCCGGGACCGGAGACACACGTCGAGTCCCGCCACGACGACCCGGTGCCGACGGCGTAGCGGATCGCGCCGGACGACGCGGGCCACCGGTCCGGTGCCGCACGCCCGGCGGCGTTCTACCCTGGA
Organism: Actinoplanes sp. NPDC051851; assembly: GCF_040681165.1. NCBI lineage: Bacteria > Bacillati > Actinomycetota > Actinomycetes > Micromonosporales > Micromonosporaceae > Actinoplanes > Actinoplanes sp. NPDC051851. Next base: position 20,015 of record NZ_JBFAYF010000071.1, read on the forward strand.
GATACGGCACGGGAGAAACACCGGACGCTCGGCCGTGGAGGTGGCCCGTTGGGAACCGATGACAAGCAGCGGCAGTTCGACGAGATCGTGGCGCGGCTGCGGACCGACTACCCGTCGCTGCGTCCACGACGGAGCTGGTCACGCGGTGCGCGGATCGCGGTGGCCGTGGTGGGCGGCCTGACCTGGGGGCTGCTCTCCGTCGCGATGGTCGCCTGGGGCGCGGCCGGCGTCGTGCTGACCCTCGCCGTGGCCGTCGTCGCCGCGGCTCTCGCCGTGGCAGCGCACCGCCTGCGCCGCTGACGGCCGGCCGGGCGCCACGCTCAGCGCCACGGCAACCGGAAGTCCTCCGCTGACGGGTCCCCCGAGACGGGCTTCGCCGGACTGCGGCCGGGCTCGGTCAGCCAGCGCGTCGCCAGGTGTGCCGCGGCCACCGCGGCGGGTACCGCCTCGAGGGGCGGGTACCGCCTCGCGGGCGGGTCCACCATGGCGACCAGCCCGAGCAGGGTCAGCCCGGCCTCCGCCTCCGCCTCCTCCCGGCCTCCGGCTCCCCCCGGCCTCCGCCTCCTCCCGGCCGGCGGCGAGCAGGGCCGCGACCATCAGCAGGATCGCGAGCGGCTGGGTGAACTGGGCGAACAGCTGCCGCGGCCAGTGCCGGGCCTGCCGCCGGAAGAGCTCGGTCGGCGGCTGACGCTCGTCGACCTCGAGCCGCCATCGTCTCAGTCATGTCCTCAGCGTCTGCCCGCCGGGGTGCCACCCGTCAGGGCCGTCCGGCCCCCGCCGGTCGGGCCCACCGGCCCGGTTGTTCATGGCACCGCCGGCGAATAGTCAGGCATAGAAGCTCATCGCTAAGGAGGAGACCATGACCGCCACCGGCCGCGACGCGGCCCCGTCGCTCGAGCACGCTCCCGCTCCCGCACCCGCACCCGGATCGATGCTCACCACCACCGCGGCCCGCGGACTCGCGGTGCTGCGCATCCCGCTCGGATTCGTCTTCCTCTGGGCGTTCCTCGACAAGACCTTCGGGTGGGGTTACGCGACCCCGTCCGAGCGCGCCTGGATCAACGGCGGCTCCCCCACCAAGGGCTTCCTCTCCGGTGTCGACGTCGGCCCCTTCCCGGGCTTCTTCACCGGCATCGCCGGCGACGCCTGGGCCGACTGGCTGTTCATGCTCGGCCTGCTCGGCATCGGCGTCGCCCTGATCCTCGGCATCGGCATGCGCATCGCCGCCGGCGCGGCCACCGCCATGCTGCTGCTGATGTGGCTCGCCGAGTTCCCGCCGGCCCAGACCACCGGCGCCGGCGAGGCGACCCACTCCACCAACCCGATCGTCGACTACCACATCGTGTACGCCCTGGGCGCGATCGTCGCCGCGCTCACCGACGCCGGCCGCACCTGGGGCCTCGGCCGCTGGTGGACCGGGCTCCCGCTGGTCCAGCACCACCGCTGGCTGATCTGATCCATCACGGACACCGAGCTCAGCCCAGCACCACACCGGGGCGGTCGCCGACGCGGCCGCCCCGATCATCGGTGCCCGCTCCCCCACGTACCCCGGAAACGGCACCGGCCGGTGAACCATCGGGCCCCTCCTGCCTTCGTTCCCCCTCCGTCGCACCTCGCGGCGGGCGCACCGTTCACAGGGCCGAAGGACCCCTCCTCCGGTACGCCCGCCGCGGGCGGATCAGGCGCCGCCGGACGCCACGCCGGGCGGCTCCCCGGCGGGCTCCCGCTCACCCTGATCGAGCCGGAACGGCGGGTAGGCGCCGGTCAGCAGGATCACGTAGGCGGCCACCCGAAGGTTCCAGCGGGCGACGCCCACCAGCAGGTCGTACAGTCCACGCGGATAGCCGCCGGTGAACAACAGGCTCACGCCCATCACCAGGACGGCCGGCGCGACGAAGCCGGCCGGGCGTGCGGTCACCGACGGATCGTCGTAGTGGCGCGTACCAGGCCGAGCCAGAGGAACACAGGATCACGAGGTGCGGGATCAGCAGAAGCCACTTGACCAGCCGGAGCCACCGGCTCAGGCGCTCGTCGCGACGGGCTTCGACGGTGACGGGATACCGCCCGAGCGTCCCGCAGACCGCGATCAGCCAGGAGAACAAGAGCAGGCCGTAGATCGCGTAGGCGGGCCCGAGGAGCGGCCGCAGCACCTCGGCGACGATCCCGATCGCGCCCGTCGCGATCGGGAGCCACGCCACCGGGGCGGCGGCCGGCCCGTGCCGCATCAGCAGTGAGATCAGCAGGATGCCGAGGGTCTACAGTACGCCGATCGCGGCCGGGACGGCGTTGAGGGCGAGCAGCAGTTCGGCGCCGGCGACGAACGGCGCGCGCTCGCCGGGGGCCGCCTGCGCGTACCGGTCGCTGAGCACCACCATGGCCGGCGCGCCGTCACCGGTCCGGTAGAGCGTGCCGATGAGGGATCGCAGCCGCCGCAGTACGCCGGTGACCGCGGCCAGGTAGACGTCGTTGACCGTGACCCCGTGCGCCCGCGCGGTCTCGGCCGGCCGGGCCAGCGGGGCCCGGCCGGCACCGCGATCGACCCGATGGCCAGGCAGGCGTGCGGATCCTCCTCCTCGGCGTCCAGAAAGAAGGCGTCGAGTGGACTCAACCGATTCATGACAACACCCTTTCCGGTACGGCGGTCAGCGGCGGACGGCGTACCGGTGCGGGATGACGAGCACCGGGCGGCAGGCATGGTGCAGGGTGGCCATGGCGACGCTGCCGATCAGGATCTCGCTCAGCGCCGAACGGCCGGTCGAGCCGACGGCCACAAGGGCCGCGTGCCGGGCACCGGCCTCGCGGGCGAGCGCCGCGGCGATCGACCGGCCGCGCTCCGCCGGGAGGCCGTTCTGTTCGACGGTCACCAGGCCCTCCGGCGCCGGTCCGGCCGGTGCGGCGCCGTCCTCCACCAGGACGGGTTCCATCGCACGCCCGGGGAACAGGCTGCGGACCACCGCGGCGGCCGCCGACGCACCGGGGGAACCGTCCCAGCCGAGCACCACCGGCCCCTTCTCCAGGGTCTCCTGTTCCGCCTCGAACAGCGGGTACGGCACCACGAGCACCGGGCAGGGCGCGTAGTGGACCACCATGTCCGAGACGCTGCCCAGCACCGCGCGGGCGCCGCCGAGCCCCCGGGCACCGACCACGATGAGATCCGTCCCGGTCCGCTCGGCGAGCTGGGTGAGCTGCATCCCCTCGCCGCCGTAGGTCCGCTCGATCAGCGGCTCGGCGGTCCAGCCCCGCGCGGCGGCCAGGTCGGCTCCGATCGTCGCCAGCCGCCGGGCCTCCGCCTCGCCCTCACGCTCCACGGCCGCGACGAAGTCGTCCAGGCCGGCCGAGCGATGCCGGAGCCGGCGCCGCAGGGCGTCACTGCCGAAGGGTGGGGTCCAGACGTACGCCACGGCGGCGTTCCCGGCCGGCAGCAACCGGGCGGCGGCCTCGATCGCCGCGCCGGCCGGCACCGAGCCGTCGTAACCGACCAGAATCCGGCCGACGGTAGCCTCGGACATCGTCGTCTCCTCTCTGGGATGAACGTTCCCCCCACGGGCCGGTACGCGGACTCGTCAGACCACGAAGACCGGGCAGAACGACCGCTGCGGCAGCAGGTGAGCCGCCGGGCTCAGCAGCGTGCGGGCGAGCAGGTCGTGCCGACTGCGGCCGACGACCACCGCGGCGGCCCGCGCGGACTGCTCGATCAGGGCCTCGACCGGGTCGCCGGAGAGGATCCGGTGATGCACGGTGACGCCGTCGCGGTGCTCGACCCGGCGGGCCACGTCCATCCGGCTGCCCACGACGTGCAGCAGGGTCACGTCGCAGCCCCGGACCGCCGCCTCGGCGAGGGCGTACTCCATCGCCGCGTGCGCGGGCGGGGATCCGTCGACCGCGGCCAGCAGCGGACGGCTGCCGAAGTCCGGGCCGGCCGGCCAGCCGGGCATCCGGACCACCATGACCGGCCCGGCGTGCCGGCGGGCGACCTGGTCGGCGACGCTGCCCCCGAGGGCGGTGGTGGCGGCGCCGTGCCGGTGCCCGACCACCAGCAGGTCGGCCTCGTTCGCCAGATCGAGCAGGGCCGGGACCCGGGACGACGCCGCGGCGAGGCGGCTGGTGACCGGGACGGTGGGCACGATCGCGTGGACCCGGTCGGTGAGCCGCTCCAGCAGGCGTTCCCCGGACTCGTCGGTTCCGCTGCGCCGGACCGTCACGATCCGCAGCGACCAGCCGTGCAGTTCGGCCTCGATCGCGGCCTGGTCGAGGGCGCTGCAGCTGATCGGGCTGTCGTCCACCCCGACCAGGACGATCCCGCCGTTCGGCGCCACCCGGCGGGTTCCGGTGGCCGGGACCAGCATGGGTGCGGGCGCGTACGGGTCGGTGTAGCCGGTGGCGCCGAGGTAGCGGTTGATCGCCTCACCGAACTGGGTCGGCGTCCTCGTACCGCGACGCGCTGTCTTCTCCGCGGTGAAGTGGTCGAGGTTTGACATGGCGGCACCTCCGCGAAATGCGGGGAGGCCGGCAACGGTGCCGGCATCCTCTACCTCCAGCTCATCACCGGTGTGCCCACCGGTGACAGTGCCGTTCGGCCCGTGTGTCCGGACCCTGCTCGCGGGACCTTCGCCTCTGACCGGACCTCCCGTTCCGGTCGAGACTGACGGTGAGGAGCACGGAAGGGAGTGCGGTCATGATGTACGGACACTTCGCCGGAATGAGCGCGAGCTGGCTCGTCTCTCTGCTGGTCACCCTCGTCGTCGTCGGCGGGGTGATCGCCATGCTCGCCACCGTGGCCCGGGGCCTGCCCCGGACGTCCTCGCACGCCGAGCGGATGCTGGCCGAACGGTTCGCGCGCGGCGAGATCGACACCGAGGAGTACGAGGAACGCCTGCGGGTCCTGAACGCCGCCCACCGCTGACGACGTTCCGTGGGGACTTTTACGACATGCGGGACCTTCGGTCCGCCCGGCTGGGCCCTCCTGCTCTGCTCCGCCTTCCCGGCGGCGCCCGACGATCGAGTGCGGACTCGGAGAGGAGCCTGACATGACGGTCGCGCTGGCCGCGCCGGGCCGCCCGGTCGACGTCGCACGCGAAAGGCGGTCGAATCTCATGGAACTGTCAGGACACCTGCCCGTCGTCGCCGGGGTCAGCGGATCACCCGCCAGCCTCCGGGCGGTCCGGGAGGCGGCCCGCGAGGCCGAGGCACACGGATGCCCGCTCCGGCTCGTCCACGTCTTCGACTGGGCGCCCACCTCCGCCGGGCGGCCGGAGCACCCCGGCGACCTGCTCCAGCTGGCCCGCGCCGAGGCCGACCGGGCCGCGCCCGGGCTCTGGGTGACCACCGAGCTGATGGAGGGGAACCCGGTGACCGCCCTGATCCGGGCGTCACGGCGAGCCACACTCACCGTCATCGGCGACGGCGACCTGCACGACCGGGACTGCCTGCCGGCGGGTGCGACGGCCGTGCAGGTCGCCGCCCGCGCCGCCGCCACGGTGATGGTGGCCCGCCCGTCGCCGGCGCCGGGCGGGCCGCTGCTGGTCGGGATCGGCGACGCCCCCGCCGATCACCTGCTCGACTTCGCGTTCGGCGCGGCGGCGCGCCGGCACACGCCGCTGGTCGCCGTGCACGTCGGCGACGCGCCGGAACGGGCCGCCGCCCTCCGGGACGCCGTGGCCGCGTACGCCGAGGCGACCGGCGTCGAGGCCGAACTGCGGGTGTTCGACGGCGACCCGGCCGAGGTGCTGCGCCGGGAGGCACGCGGAGCCTCGCTGACCGTGGTCGGCGCCCGGGGAACGCTGCCCTACCAGGGGATGCTCGGAGCCGTCACCCAGACACTGCTGCACCACGGGCGCGGGCCGCTCGCCATCCTGCGCGGCGCCCGGCCCGTGGTCATGCGCCACCTCGACGCCCTGGCCGGCGCCCTTTCCGGGTCCCGCCGATGACGACGCGGCGGCGTTCCCCGGTTGCAGCAGATCGGTAGGGAGCCCACGCCGAGCTGAAGCGTCCGGTCATCCGCGATCTCGTCACCGGGACCAAGCCCGGAATCGTCACGCCGATACCGAATGGCGCGTGTCTCCTCCTACACCTCCTGATGATCATCGATGCGAGGCGGCGGACCCGGCTTGCCGTGCGTGCAATACAGAGGTCGTCGGATGTGATCAACAATCCATTGTCGACCATTGGACAGCTATCCGGGTGCAAGATCATGGAGGCGGTCCAAGATCGATGGCATCATCTCGGCATGCGCCGAACCACATCGACGGTCGGCATGCCGACCGTTTTTGTGCCGGCATGCGGTACCCCCACGACTGACACGCCGAACGCCCTGAAGACGCCCACCCCGGTCTCCGCGGTGGCCGCGAACGGCACCCCGGCTACGGGCACTTGCTCGCCACCAGTCGTCCCGCCGACGGGGGCCGAGCGTGTGATCAAAACCGCCGATGCCGGGGTCGCCGCCCCAGAGGCGGGACACCACGACGTCCCCTGCCGTGTCGGCTGGGTCCGGAGTGGGACCGGACGCCTGCAGCACCATCGACGGCAGCGACGGCGATCTCCCCACCACCTGGCCGGCATGACCAGAACCGGCCAGGAATTGCGCCCGGCCGCCCGGTCGGCCGACGCCGGTCCGGCCGGGCGGCAGGACCGCGTTCGGCGACGGCTACCCGTTCGCCCTGACGAGCACCCTGTGTACCCGTCGATACGGTGACCGCCTTCGCGCGCCGCGCGGAGAGGATCGCCGCCGTGCAGACGGCGCGATGAGGCACGAACAAAATACCGCACCACAGTCGCCGGGCCGTCGCATAGACATCGGTCAGGTCCGGCTGGATATCAGATGTCTGCTCATTGAGGAGGTGATGGAGAAACCGTGTCGCGAATAGCCCGTTCTGGACTGTCCGACAGCCTCGGCGCAGACCAGAAATGAATTTCTGACGGGCGCCATCCCAGAAGGACAGTACATCCGCCATACCCGGTCTTCCGGGCGCGGCTGTCCTGGCCCGGTGTGACTCCGCCGGCTACCCGCGCCGGCCCCGGCAGTCGCCCGGTCAGTCCTGGCGAAGAGTTTTGTTTGGTGCCACTTCGGCACGCCCTTTTAGGAGAATCGACATGTTTGCAATGGTCAAGATCGGCGCCATCGCAGGGGGCTGCGCAATCGCTCTCAGCCTCGCGGCCTGCTCGTCCAGCGACTCCGAGGCCCAGCCGGCCACGGGAGCCGGCTCGGCTGCAGCCGCTACCACCGCGGCGTCGGCTCCGGCCACTGCGGTGAGCACCGGAGCGGAAGGGGCCGCCGCCTCCGGCTTCGGCGCCGACATCCGTGACGGACGGCAGTTCACCTTCACCACCGTGCAATCCGGCGGTAAGAAGGCGCTGACCGTGAGCGCCGACGGCGTGCTGGTCGTCACCGAACAGCCCGACGAGCGATCGGTGTTCGCGCCCTTGGCGATCAAGGCCGGCGGGGACGAGTATCTGATGCGGACCGCGACGAAGATCGACGGCTACTGGTACTGCCTGTCGAGGGAGGAAGACGCCGCCGCCCAACTCGACCGCCTGAAGATCACCGACTGCGAGCCCAACGAGACGAAAGAGCACTTCACCTTCGAGAAGGGGCCGGACGGCTGGTACATGAAGGTTGATTTGGATCTCGTCTTCGCCGACGCCGCCGACGGCAAGATCTTCGTGCAGCCGGCCGGCGAAGGCGACGGTTTGAGCACCTTCACCGCCATCGACAAGGGCGAGGCGGAAAAGGTCACCCTGACCGACTGACGACGGGTCTGTCGAACCTGTACCAAGGATTCGGCACGTAGAGCGCTCGATTGGCCGGATGCGCGGCGCCCCCGGTCCGCACCTGGACCAGGCGCCGCGCAGCACCCGAGACCCGACGTGGGTACGGAGCCGGTACCTCAGCATCAACGGGATCCGGCGCCAGGAGGCGTAGCCGAAACCGTGCAGCGGCGGAGAGGCGGGCCTGTGGCGTCGTCAGCCCGTCAGGCCGTCACGCCCGCGGGTGGCGCCCTCCGGGAGGATCAGGGTGAAGACCGACCCGCCGGCCGGGTGCGCCCGGTGCACGACGTCGCCGCCGTTGGCCCGGGCCAGCTCGCGGACGATGTAGAGGCCGAGCCCGGTGCCGCGTACCTCGGCCGCGGTCGCCGGGTCACGGGAGAAGCGGTCGAAGAGCCGGGCACGGAAGCTCTCCGGTACGCCCGGCCCCCGTTCCTCGACGTCGATGCGCACGCTCCCGCCGTCGCGGCGGACGGTGAGCGCGACCGCACCGCCGCCGTACTTGGCGGCGTTGGAGAGCAGGTTGGCGACGATCTGGTCGAGGTGGCCGGGCCGCACGACGGCGACGGCGTCCGGCGGCCCGTCCACGGTGAGATCCCCGCCGGCGGCCTCGACGACGCCGGCGAGACGCTCGGTGACCCGGACCGGTACGGGCCTGGCGGTCAGCTCACCGGACTCCACGGTGACCATCGCCAGGAACTCCTGGAGGATGGCGCCGAGCCGGTCGGCGTTGCGCCCGACCGCGGCCATGCTGTGCAGCTTCTTCTCCGGGGTCAGCCGTTCCCAGTGCTCCAGGGCGGTACCGCTGAAACCGACGATGGCGGCCAGCGGATTGGCGATCTCGTGGCCGAGCATCCCGATCAGGTCGAGCTTGAGCTGATCGGCCTACTCCAGCCGGGTGTTCTGCGAGGCCAGGGTGGCCATCGCGGCGTCGCGCTGCGCCTCGGCGCTCTTGCGGGCCGCGATGTCCTGGAAGACACCGGCGAACCGCTGCGGCCGGCCGTCCGCGCCCCGGACCGCGGCGATGTTCATGTGCACGTCCAGCAGGCTGCCGTCGGCCCGGACCAGGTGGCCCTCGGCGCTGACCGAGTCGGTCACGCCCGCGACCATGCCGGCCAGGGCGGCCGTCCGGGCCGCGGTCTTGGCCGGGTCGTACAGCCGCGCGGCCGGGCTCCCGATCAGCTCGTCGCGGGTGTAACCGAGCATCGCGGCGAACGCCGGGTTGACGTCCTCGATCACGTCGTCCAGCCCGCGGATCATCTGGCCCACGCTGGAGTGCGTGAACTGCGACCGGATCCGCTGCTCGCTGGCGGCCAGGGCACGCTCGTCGTCCCGGCGGGCGGTGACGTCGGTGTTGATGGCGAGGATGCCGATCGGCTCGCCGGCGGCGTCACGCTGCAGCGCCTTGCGGGACAGGATGGTCACCCGCCGCCCGTCGGCCCGGCAGTGCTCGACCTCGCCCTCCCACCGGCCGTCGCGGTGCAGGAGTTCGGTGATCTCGTCCCGTCCGGTGCCGCCGGGCCAGGCCGTACCGAGCAGACGGTCCAGGTCGTGGCCGGTGGCGACCTCGGCGGGCCAGCCGTACACGTGCTCCGCCGCGGGGTTCCAGTACCGGATCCGCCCGTCCATCCCCCGGACGATCACCGCGTCCTGGGTGAGGTCGAGCAGCTGGGCGCGCTCGTCGATGATCCGGCGACGGGTGATGTCGTCGGTGATGTCCCGGGCGGTCGCGGCGAACAGGTCCCGGCCGGGCAGCGGAATGGTGTGCCACTTCATCCAGTGATGACCGCCCGCACGGTCGCACATCCGGTTGACCAGTTCCGCTCTCTCCCCGGCGGGCAGCCCGGCGGCTGCGGTGACCGCGGCGATGGTGGCCTCCCGGTCGTCGGGGTGGACGAGACGAAGGATCCCGGTACCGCACAGCTCGTCGGGCGGGTGACCCAGTGTCCGTTCCCAGGCCCGGTTGGCCCGGATCACCCGGGCCTCCGCGTCCATCAGCAGGAAGAGGTCCGGTACCGTCGGCCCGGATGTAGCGCTTGTCCAGCTGGTAGCTGTCCAGCTCACCGGCGAGCAGCCGGGCCACCTGGTCGAGGTCGGCGTCCAGATCCTCCGGGTGGGTGATCGTCTGGAAGGTACGGGCGGCCAGCTCCTGACGGGTGTACCCGGTGATCGCGGCGACCGCCGCGTTGACCCGCAGCCACGCGCCGTCCAGCCCGACCAGCGCCATGCCGATCGGCGACGACTCGAAGACCGCCTGGAACCGGGCCTCGCTCTCGGCCAGGGCGCGACGGTGGTCCGGCGCACCGATCGGGTCCATCGCCTCCGCCAGCAGGCCGTGACCGTCACCGCTCGGCGTCTCCCGGGCACCCGTCTGATCCGCCACAGCCCTGCCGCCTCTCCTCGGGGGACGGGCAGCCGCCCGCCGGACCAGCAGATCGGCACCACGGCGGCGCGCCGTGAGCGAACCGGGCCCGAGTCGGTTGCCGGATCGGTGCAGTACGGCGCGCCGCCGGCGGGTCAGCCGCGCGGCCGGTCGTGGTCCGGGCCGTAGTACGCGTCCCGCATCAGCCGCTGCATGTCGTCGATCATCGGCATCCGCGGGTTGGCCGGGGCGCACTGGTCCTCGTACGCGTTGAGCGCCTGCTGCGGCAGTGCCGCGAGGAACGCCGTCTCATCGACCCCGAGCCGGGCGAACGACGGCTCGATGCCGACCGCGGTCCGCAGCCGCTCGATCGCCGCGGCCAGCGCCTCGACCGCCTCCGCGGGGGTGCCCGCCGGCAGGCCGAGCATCGCGGCGATGTCGGCGAAGCGCTGCGGTGCCCGGTAGCTCTCGTACTTCGGCCAGCCGGACAACTTCGTCGGCGCCGCGCCGTTGTAGCGGATCACGTGCGGGAGCAGCACCGCATTGGTCCGGCCGTGCGCGATGTGGAAGGTGGCGCCGAGAGTGTGCGACATCGCGTGGACGATGCCGAGGAACGCGTTGCCGAACGCCATCCCGGCGATCGTCCCGGCGTTGTGCATCCGCTCGCGCGCCTCGCTCTCCCCGTCCACCACCGAACGCTCCAGGTTCGCGAAGATCAGCCGGATGGCGTGCAGGGCCAGGCCGTCGGTGAAGTCGTTGGCGTAGACCGACACGTACGCCTCGATGGCATGGGTGAGCGCGTCGAACCCGCTGTCCGCGGCGATCGCCCGGGGCAGGCTGGCGGTCAGCACCGGGTCGACGATCGCGACGGTCGGGGTGAGCGCGTAGTCGGCGAGCGGGTACTTCTTGCCGGTCCGGTGGTCGGTGATCACCGCGAACGGGGTCACCTCGGCACCGGTGCCGGAGGTGGTCGGCACGCAGACCAGCCGGGCCTTCTCGCCGAGCGCGGGGAAGGTGAACGCCCGCTTGCGGATGTCGAAGAACTTCTCCCGCATGTCGGCGAAGTCGACCTCCGGGTGCTCGTACTTGAGCCACATCACCTTGGCGGCGTCCATCGCGGAGCCGCCGCCGAGCGCGATGATGGTGTCCGGGCGGAACGAGCGCATCAGCTCGGCGCCGCGCTCCACGGTGGTCATCCGCGGTTCGGGCTCGACGTCGTCGATGATCTGCAGGACGACCTGGTTCGCGCGGCGCTGCAGCACCCGGTTGACGCGTTCCACGAAGCCGAGCCGGGTCATCGTCTCGTCGGTGACCACGGTGACCCGCCGCACGTCGGGCATGTCGGCCAGGTACCGGATCGACTGCGGCTCGAAGTAGATCTTGGAAGGCACCTTGAACCACTGCAGATTATTGGTACGCCGCCCGATCCGCTTGACGTTGATGAGGTTCACCGCCGACACGTTGTTCGACACCGAGTTCCGCCCGTAGCTGCCGCACCCCAGGGTCAGCGACGGCAGGAACGCGTTGTACATGTCCCCGATGCCACCCTGCGAGGCCGGCGAGTTCCAGATCACCCGGACCGCCTTGACCCGCTGACCGAACTCCACCACCAGCTCCTCGTCCTCGGTGTGGATCACCGCGCTGTGCCCGAGCCCGTGGAACTCCACCATCTCGGTGGCCAGCCGGACGCCCTCGGCGCGGGACCCGGCCCGCAGCACGGCGAGCACCGGGCAGAGCTTCTCCCGGGTCAGCGGCTCGGCCGGGCCTACCTCGCCGACCTCGGCCAGCAGGATCGAGGTCTCCGGCGGCACGGTGAAGCCCGCGCGCTCGGCGATCCACGCGGCGGACTGTCCCACCACGTCCGGGTTGAGCCGCGCCTCGTCGCATCCGGTGCCGTGTGCGGCCGCCCCGAAGATGAACTCCTCCAGCTTGCGCTTCTCCGCGGGCGTCACGACGTACGCGAAAAGCTCCCGGAAAGCGGTCAGCGCGGCGTCGTAGATCTCCGCGTCGATGATCGCGGCCTGTTCCGAGGCGCAGATCATCCCGTTGTCGAACGCCTTGGAGAGCACGATGTCGTTGACCGCGCGGGGCAGCTTGGCGGTCGCCTCGATGTAGGCGGGAACGTTGCCCGCGCCGACACCCAGGGCCGGCTTGCCCGCCGAGTACGCCGCCCGGACCATCCCGTTGCCGCCGGTCGCCAGGATCGTGGCGATGCCCGGATGGTGCATCAGCGCGGTGGTCGCCTCGACCGACGGCTCGTCGATCCACTGGACGCAGTTCTCCGGCGCACCGGCCGCGACCGCCGCGTCCCGCACGATCCGGGCCGCCTCGGCGCTGCACCGCTGCGCGGCCGGGTGGAACGCGAACACGATCGGATTGCGGGTCTTGAGCGCCAGCAGGGCCTTGAAGATCGTCGTCGAGGTCGGGTTGGTGACCGGGGTGATGCCCGCGATCACGCCCACCGGATCGGCGATCTCGGTGATCCCGCTGATCTCGTCGTGGCTGATCACCCCGGCCGTGCGTACCGTCGCCATGCTGTGCGTGACGTGCTCACACGCGAAGATGTTCTTGACGGCCTTGTCCTCGAAGACCCCTCGCCCGGTCTCCTCGACGGCGAGCCGCGCCAGGGCGGCGTGCCGGTCGAGCGCCGCGACCGACGCCTTCCGGACGATGTGGTCGACCTTCTCCTGATCGAAGCCGTCGTAGTCGTCCAACGCCTTCAAACCGGCGCTGACCAGGGCGTCTACCATGATCGAGACTTCGCTGCCGGGCATCCTCGTCACCTCACTGGTGGGGGCTCTGCGCTACACCCCCAGCCTTGCGCCGCCCGGCCGCCACCAGTAGGGACCTTCGTCCCCTAACCTGTCACGGCAGGGCCCCGAGCCCGGCCAGCAGCTCGATCCGCTCCCGCGCGTCGAGTACGTCGTAGATCGGCTGGTCGAGGCGGTCGGTCTCCGCGTCGATGGCCCGCCGCTCCGCCCCGGCGGGCAACTCCATCACCTGCCTCGCGGTCAGCCCGGCCGCCCGCCACGCCGCCCGGTGCGCGTCCGCCCGATGATGCCGCAGCGCACCCAGCCGGGTCGTCAGGCGTACCGCCGCCGGCGCGCCCTCCGGTTCGTACACCGGAGCCATCGCCCGGAAGGCCGGCCCACCGGTCGCCCGCCCCGCGTCGAGAAGGCGCCCGACCAGGTCGGCGAGGCGTTCCCAGGCGTCCACCCCGGGCAGCATCGCGTCCAGGGGCGGTCCGGGCCGCCACCGCTGCGCCGCAACTTCACCGATCTTCTCCTGTACGGCCATGGCCACCGCCCGCCCACGCTCGGTGAGGCGCCACGTCCCGTCAGCCCCCACCTCCGCGGTGCCGGATGCCAGCTCCGCGCTCATGTCCCCGCTGCCGTACGAGGTCACCGCCGCGAAGCTCTCCGCCGGCATCGGCCGCGCCAGCAGCCCGAAGTAGAAGCTGCCCTCGAACCCGGGCTTCACCCCGTGCTCGGCGTAGACGGCCATGACCCGCTCCCGCGATGCCGCCCGCACCCCGATGTAGACCCGATCGACGACCGGCCTGATCCTCCCCGCGAAGCTCATGGCCCGAGACGCTACCCGGTGTCCCCGCGCCTTTCCGGGCGCGGGGACAGCCGGTGCCGGGTGTCAGAGTTCCCGGCGGCGGTTGAGGAGCTCCACCACGTTGAGGGTCTGTGCCGGGTTGGAGATCGAGGTGGCGTACGTGCCGTCGCCGTTGTAGGTCGCGGTGATCTGGTAGGTGCCGACCTTGAAGAGGCTGGGCTTCGGGGAGCAGCCCACGTTGGTGGCGAGGGAGATCGTGCAGATCGCCACCGCGCCGGCCTTGATCGTCACGTTGCCGGTCGGGGTGCCCGCGGTGGCGGGGAGGACCTCGACGGTGAAGACCTCGGCGTCCTCGGCGCCGACGGCGACGGTGTCCGCGGAGAGGGTCAGCAGGGTGGTGGTCGGCTCCTTCGCCACGGTCAGGGTCTGCGAGGTGTCCGAGGAGGCGGTGTTCGTGGCGTCACCGCTGTACGTGGCGGTGATCGGGTAAGTGCCCGGCCGCAGCAGGCTGCCGCTGGACGGCTTGCACGTGCCGGTCCCGCCGGAGAGGGTGATCGTGCAGATCGCCGTCGTGCCCGTGGCGATCGTGACCTTCCCGGTCGGCGTACCGCTGGTCGAGGGGGTGACCTTGGCGGTGAAGACCTCGGTCTGCTCGGCGTCGTAGGGCACCGAGGCGGCCGACAGCGTCACCGCCGTGGTCGTCGGCTGCACGGCCAGCACGGTGATCGTCCGCTGGGTGCTGGAGCCGGTGAAGTTCGCGTCGCCGCCGTAGGTCGAGGTGATCTGGTTGCTGCCGACCGGCAGGGTGGTCGCGCCCAGACCGCAGTAGCCGATCGAGCCGGTGCTGTCCAGCGGCCCGCTGCACAGGGTGGTCGTCCCGGACGCCGTGGTGTCCGTGATGGTCACCGTGCCGGTGGGTTTGCCGATGTGGGCGGCGAGCACGGCGCCGCCGAACGAGTACCACTGTTCGCTGCCGTAGACGAGCATCGGATCGCCCGTCACCGTCGAGCCGTTGGGGTCGTACAGGGAAAGGAAGTTGGAGCTCGTCTGCTTTTCCACCGTGAGCGTGACCAGGCTGGACGCCGCCGCGGAGGAGTTCTCGTCGCCGGTGTAATAGGCCCAGATCGAGTACGTGCCGACGGCCAGCTGCGAGGCCGGAATCGAACAGGTGCCGGTGTAGTTGCCGACCGCGCCCGAGCAGAGCCAGGTCGACCCGAGCCGGACGCCGAAACTGCCGCCACCGTCGCCACCGTAGACGTCGACCCGCATCACGTCCTGGTCCTCGTAGCCGAGGTACGCGGTGCCGCTCTGCGGGGTCAGCGACACCGATGTCGGTTCCTGATCAGCCCACGCCGGCCCGGCGGTGACCGTTTCCGTCACGAACGCGGCGCACACCGCCGCCACGAGCCCGGCCAGGACTCTTCGCCATCTCATATTCCGTCTTCCTTTTGCCGCGCGAATGGTCCGTCCACAGTGCAGCGCTCTGCTGAAACGCCGCTGACGTGGCGCTGACGGCAACCGGCCCGCAACCGCATTCGCAGCCATTCGCCCCTGACGTGGTGGGATGTTGGGGTTCGGGGAGGGCGGCCCGCCACGCCGGGTGCGGCTGCCGCGAAGGCCACCCCGCCGCACCGACCCAGCGATCATCCCCGGGCCCGAACCTGCCGGCGGCTGACACCCGGTGGAGCTCCCGTCAGGTGATGTCGCGGCGCATCGGGATGACGACGGCGAGCAGTGAGGCGGCCAGGGCGTACCCGAGGAGCAGCAGGGCGCCCGCCGCGGGTGGGAGCAGCGTGACGGACGCGCTGCCGACCTCCTGGGAGATCGCGTCGGCGAGGTACGTGAAGTCGGTGAGGGATGCCGTGGCGCCGCCCGGCAGCACCGGGTAGAGCGCGTTGACGCCGGGGATCAGCATCAGCATCGGCTCACCCATGTACAGGTAGCCGATCACCACGACCAGGGCGATGGCCTGATCACGGAGCAGGGCGCCCATCCCGACGCCGATCAGCGTGTACACCACCATGGCCACCCCGATGCGGGCGAGCAGCCCGGACACGGTGCCCACCGGCAGGCCGAGCGTGAAGCCACGGACGGCGGCGACGGCGAAGAGAAGACCCTGCTGGTCAATTCTGGCCCGCCCGGACGGGACGCCGGATCCCGCGGCGGGTGCCCCGTCGCTCGCCCCCGCCTCGCCTCACCGCATGGGGCGGTGGGCTGGCGCTCCGGGGTGTATCGGCGTGGTGGGCTGGCGCTCCGGGGTGTCTCGGGCGGTCCGAGAGACCCGTGACCGCCAGCCGCGCCGGGAAAGCCGGCGCCCAGAGGTCACTCGAGCCCGTCGAGACACCCCTGAACGCCGGCCACGAAGATCATCTCCACGGGTGATCATGAAATGTCGATCAAGCCGGCCGAACAGGGCCCACCCCGACCGGACGGCCACCCCGCGACCCCCGCCGGTGACGATCCCGCCGGAATTGACCAGTGGGATCACGGGTACCTCGAGCACCCGGACACACCCGTGAACCTGCTGGCGCATTCGGCGCGTATGCCCGGCTCCCACCCCATACCGGGGGAATCCCCCATCCCAACAGGCATCCTGCCCGAAAAATAGTGATCTTGGCGGGCCGCCTGTGGACAACGCCGTGTCGAGGCGAGAGCACGAGCACGGAGCAGCACGACCGAGTGAGGGCCCTGCCCGAAATTGACCAGCGGGATCAGAGAAGTCCGCCGCCCACCCTCCCGAACCTGCGCGAAGACCGGCACCGCACGCCCCTCACCAGCAAGGATTGATGAGTCGGGCACCCTCCCGACCCGGACACGAAAGGTTGCCGCGGACATGATGGAGAACTGGGACCCCCTGGTCATGCTGCTGTTCAGGGGCGCGGGATACCTGCTCGTGATCGCCGTCATCTGCGCCACGCTGCACACCGTCGTGAAGTACGCCGTGTGCGCGGGAATCAGGATGGCCGCGGACGACCTCCGGGACATCGCCCGGCACGCCGACGACCGGTAGCGGCCGCTCGGGCCGCGACGCCGCGAGCGGATTCCGGCATGGTGAGCACGGCCGGCCTCTTGCGCGATCACCCCATCGAGGCGGAAGAATGCCGCCCATGACCGAGGAGAGCTCCACACTGGACACGTCGGTTCCGCACTCGGCGCGGATCTGGAACTACTGGCTCGGCGGCACGGACAACTTCGAGGCCGACCGGGCCGCCGGCGACGAGGTGATCGCCCACATCCCGGACATCCCGATCGGCGCGAAGGCCGAGCGGGTCTTCCTCAAGCGCGTGGTCCGGTTCCTCGTCGAGGACGCCGGCATCCGCCAGTTCCTCGACGTCGGCACCGGGCTCCCGTCGGCGGACAACACCCACGAGGTCGCGCAGTCGCTCGACCCGGGCAGCCGGATCGTCTACGTCGACAACGATCCGCTGGTGATGGAGCATGCGCGGGCGCTGCTGAACAGCACGCCGGAGGGCGCCTGCACCTACGTCGAGGCCGACCTGCGCGAACCGGAGAGCATCCTGGACGCCGCGCGGGAGACGCTCGACTTCTCCCAGCCGATCGGGCTCATGATCCTCGGCGTCGTCAACCACATCATGGACGACGAGGTGGCGTACGCCTCGGTCGCCCGGCTGGTGCGGGCGATGCCGCCCGGCAGCCACCTGGTCCTCACCCACTCCACCGCCGAGATCCACGGCGAGCCGATGCTGCGGGTGATGCGCGAGACCACCGAGCGCGGCGGCACCCCGATCCGCGCGCGGACGAAGGCGGAGCTGGAACGCTTCTTCGACGGCCTGGACCTGCTGGAGCCGGGCGTCGTCACGTGCTCGCGCTGGCGCCCGGCCCCGGACTCGGCGGAGCCGGAGGTCTACCTGTTCGGCGGCGTCGCCCGCATCGGCTGACACCGGTCACCGGCCGGCGGGGCACCACGACGAGGCGACATGCGTCGATCCTGTGCCCCGTCGGCTGTGTACCGGCTGAGCTACCCTCAACGAATCCAGCACCGCTACGGTCATCCGCGAGGAGGGCATGTGGAACGTGGTGAGCTCTGGTGGGCCCGGCTCGACGAGGAGCGGGCCGTCGTGCTGCTCTCGGGTGGACCGGGCCCGGACTTCCCGGCCGTGCAGATCGTCGCACCGGCCACCCCCGCGCAGAAGGCCGGATTCCTGCTGCTCTCCGGCGACCAGGCGGCCGACCCCGACGAGCGCCGCCGGGTCCTCGACGCGGCCGGGCCGGATCCCCGCGCGACCGGCATCGAGGTGTTCTTCGGCGCGGAGGAGGGTCTGGCCGAACCCGGCGTGGTCCGGGTGGCGCTGCCGCAGCAAGGGAAGATCTTCTGCACCTGGGGTACGACCGTCAGCCGCGACTCCCTGCTGACCCGGATCGGTCTCCTGTCCCCGGCCAAGCAGCACGAGCTGGACGTCGCCCTGGCCCTCGCCGGCCGAGAATGATCTGGTGAGCACGATGCGCAGGGCGCTGCTGGCACTGGCCGGATTCTGGACGGTCGGTGTCCTCATGCTGGTGGGTTCGCGGTACGGCTCCTCCGGCCTGGACCGGTTCCATGACGCACCCACCTGCTCGCCGGCCCAGACGTTCACCGCGACGGACTGCCGGGCCACGGTCGGCGCGACGCTGACCGCGCTGACGAACTCCCAGGCCACGATGGACGTCGACGGCCGCCGCGTGTCGGCCGGGCTGACGCTGCACGGGCAACTCCCCGGTGACGCGGTGGGCCAGACGGTACGCGTGACGCTGTACCGGGGCACCGTCGTTCACCTCGAGGGTGCCGGCCTGAACGTCGACACGGACGACACCCCCGTCGACCACACCGGCGACTTCCGGCTCGCCGGGCTGTTCCTCCTCATCGGCGGCACGATCCTGGTCGGCGCCGGCACACTGATCCGTTCCGGCCGCAGCACCCGCTACTCCTCGTCGTCGGGCACCGGGTAGCGCTCGGCGACCGCGAGCGCCTCCTCCGCACGCCCGCCCGCCGGGTACGAGGAGATCGACACCGCGCGTACCAGAAGCAGGTCTTGCCGTTCCGGGCCGAGGACCCGGTGAACCTCGGCGATGATCCGCTCGCCGAGCTCGAGGAGGGCGGCCCGGTCGTGGCCACCCTGACAGTAGCGGGCCGCGAGCCGCACCCGGGCGTTCAGCGTACGTGGATCACTCGGCTGCCCCGTCACGCCGACGGCATCCACGACGTCAGACCGCCCGCGCACGCCGGCCGATCCGCGATGCGGGCCGGGGGACGGTCAGGGGCCGGTGATGCCGTACGCGGCGCTGGCCAGGCCGATCAGGAAGAAGACCGCGCCGGTGCCGAAGGTGACCGCGTAGGACCAGCCCCGGTAGTCGGCGGCGTCCAGATCGGCCACCTCCGGGTTCTCCGGCAGGTAGCGGACCGGGACCGCCGAGCCCACCGGGTACCGCACGGAACTGCCGCCGAGCTTCAGCCGGAACGTACGCGAAAGGCCCGCACCGTCCCGGAAGGAGATCACCGGGGACACCGTGGACCCGGACGTGCCGGACGTACGGCGGATCTCCAGGCTCTCCACCCGGCCGGGCACCGCGACGCCACGGCTCGCGAGGAGCCGCTGGGTGGCGCGATGGCGGACGCCCACACCGATGACCACCGCGCCGACCGCCATGAAGACCAGTCCGAAGAACACCGTTTCCACGGCGCACACCCTATCGGCGCCGGTCAATAGCAGACAGGCCGGCGGTTCACAGGCCGGCAAGTCACAGCGGGCGGTTCACAGGCGGGCGATCACGGACGGTGGGTTCTCGATGGCGTCGGCGATCGTGCGCATGAAACCGGCCGCCGTGCCGCCGTCGCAGACCCGGTGGTCGAAGACGAAGCTCATCTGGGTGATCTTGCGGACGCAGAGCTCGCCGCCGACCACCCAGGGGCGGTCGAGGATGCGGCCGAAGCCGAGGATCGCGACCTGCGGGTGGTTGATGATGGCGGCGCTGCCGTCGACGCCGAGGCTGCCGTAGTTGTTCAGCGTGAACGTGCCCTCGGACAGTTCGCGCTCGCTGACCCGGCCCTCCCGCGCGGCAGCCGTCAGCCTCCGGATCTCGCGGGACAGCTCACGCGTCGTCAGCCGCCCGGCATCGAGGACAGAAGGCACCAGCAAACCCCGCTTCCCCTGTACGGCGATCCCGAGGTTGATCGTCGCGAGCTCGACGATCTCCTGGCGCTCGCCGTCGAAGCGGGCGTTGAGCACCGGGAACTCACGCAGCCCGGCGATCGTGAACCGGGCCAGATAGGCCAGCAGCCCGGGCCCGTCGGGGTTGCTCTCGCGCAGCCGCCAGAGTTCGGTGGCGTCCACGTCCACCCAGACGGTCGCCTCGGGGATCTCCGCCCGGCTCCGGCCGAGCGCGACCGCCGCCGCCTTCCGGAATCCGCTCAGCGGCACCCGCGTCTCCCCCGATTCCGGCAGAGCGAGCACCGCCGATCCCGGCGGCGGAACAGTCACCGGCGATCCGGCCGACGGCGGCGCAGCCACCGGCGGCGCAGCCACCGGCGAAGCGGCCACCGGCGTCACGACCGATGCGGCGGCCCGCTCCACGTCGGCCCGTGTGATCACTCCCCCGCGACCGGTCGGCGTGACCGTGGCCAGGTCGACGCCGGTGGACCGGGCCAGGGTGCGGACCAGCGGGGACACCACCTGCGGCGGCCGCGTGTGGCTGGACGGCTGCACGGGGACGCGCGGACGGCGCTTGCGCCCGGACACCCCGGCGGCCGAGGTGCCGTAGCCGATCAGGACGTTGCCGGAGCCGGTGTCGGCGGCCGGTTCGGCGACGCTGATCAGGGGCGCGCCCACCGCGAGGGTGCTGCCCGCCGTCGCGTGCAGGGTGGCCACCCGGCCGG
Organism: Actinoplanes sp. NPDC051851; assembly: GCF_040681165.1. Taxonomy (NCBI): domain Bacteria; kingdom Bacillati; phylum Actinomycetota; class Actinomycetes; order Micromonosporales; family Micromonosporaceae; genus Actinoplanes; species Actinoplanes sp. NPDC051851. The sequence goes on from NZ_JBFAYF010000071.1 coordinate 40,570, forward strand.
CGTACGGCGACGGCACCTCGACCACGGCCTTGGCGGTCTCCACCTCGACCACCGGCTGGTCTCTCGCGATCTCGTCGCCCTCGGCCACCAGCCACTGGACGATCTCGGCCTCGGTCAGGCCCTCGCCGAGGTCCGGCAGGTTGAAGATCATCACTGCTCCCAGGCGAGGTCGTCGACGGCGTCCAGCACCCGGTCCACGCCGGGCAGCTGGAGGTGCTCGTACTTCGGCGGCGGGTACGGGATGTCGAAACCGGTCACCCGGCGGACCGGGGCGGCCAGGCTGGTGAAGCAGCGCTCGGTCACCCGGGCGGCGATCTCCGCGGAGACCCCGGCGAATCCGGCGGACTCGGTGATCACCACGGCGCGGCCGGTGGCGCGGACCGCGTCGCAGACCGTGGCGTCGTCGAACGGGACGATCGAGCGCAGGTCGATCACCTGGAGGCTGCGGCCCTCCTGCGCGGCCACCGCGGCGGTCTCCAGGGCGACCGGCACCGACGGGCCGTACGCGATCAGGGTGGCGTCGGTGCCCTCCCGCCGGACCACCGCGGTCCCGATGCCCGGCGCGCCGGTGTCCGGGAGCGCGACCTCGTCCTTGCTCCAGTAGAGCTTCTTGGGCTCCAGGAAGATCACCGGATCGGGGTCGGCGATCGCGGCGCGCAGCAGCGTGTACGCGTCCGCCGGGGTGGCCGGCGTGACCACCTGCAGGCCGGGGGTGTGCGCGTAGTACGCCTCGGACGAGTCGCAGTGGTGCTCGACCCCGCCGATGCCGCCGGCGTACGGCACCCGGATCACCATCGGCAGCGTGACCCGGCCACGGGTGCGGTTCCGCATCTTCGCGACGTGGCTGATGATCTGCTCGAACGCGGGGTAGGCGAACGCGTCGAACTGCATCTCGACGACGGGGCGCATCCCGTTCATCGCCATCCCGACGGCCAGCCCGACGATGCCGGATTCGGCGAGCGGCGTGTCGAAGCAGCGGGTCTCGCCGAACTCGGCCGTCAGCCCGTCGGTGATCCGGAAGACGCCGCCGAGCGGGCCGACGTCCTCCCCGAAGACGAGCACCGTGGGGTCGTCGGTCATCGCGTCGCGCAGTGCCCGGTTCAGCGTCTGCGCCATCGACAGCTTCTCGTGGGTCACCATCGCGGTCACGGTGCGGCCTCCCTGCTCAGCTCGTCGGCGACCACGGCCGCCTGCTCCTCCAGCTGCGTCGTCGGCGTGCTGTAGACGTACGCGAAAAGGTCCTGGAAGTTGATCTTGAGATCCTGATCGATCCCCTCGCGGAGGTGCTCGGCGACGCGCGCGGCCTCCTCGGCGAACGCGGCCTCGATCGCGTCGGTCAGCACGCCGCGCTCGGTCAGATATGATCGAAGCCGGACGATCGGGTCACGATCCACCCAGGCGGCGACGTCCGACTCGGGGCGGTAGCGGGACGCGTCGTCGGCGTTCGTGTGCGCCTGCATCCGGTACGTGTGCGCCTCGATCAGCTGCGGGCCACCGCCGGATCGCGCCCGCTCGACCGCCGCACCCAGCACCGACAGCAGCGCCGGCATGTCGTTGCCGTCCACGCGCTGACCGGGAATCCCGTAGCCGACCCCCTTGTGCGCGAGCGACGGCGCCGCGGTCTGCCGGGCGAGCGGGACGCTGATCGCGTACTCGTTGTTCTGCACGAAGAAGACGACCGGCGCGTGGAACACGGCCGCGAAGTTGAGCGCCTCGTGGAAGTCGCCCTCGCTGGTCCCGCCGTCGCCGCAGATCGCCATCGCCACGGTCGGCTCACCGCGCAGCCGCGCCGCGTGGGCGACCCCGACCGCGTGCGGCAGCTGGGTGGCGAGCGGCGTGGTGTGCGGCGCCACGTGATGCTCGCGCGGATCGTAGCCGCAGTGCCAGTCCCCCTTGAGCAGGCTCAACGCCTCCACGGGATCGACGCCCTTGACCACCGCCGCGACCGTGTCCCGGTAGGTCGGGAAGAGCCAGTCCCCCGGTTCGAGAACCTGCGCGGCCGCGACCTGGCAGGCCTCCTGACCGTGCGACGAGGGGTAGACCGCGAGGCGGCCCTGCCGGACCAGGGCGTACGCCTGATCGTTGATCCGCCGGGCGGTGATCAGGTGCTGGAGTGACCGCAACAGGACATCGTCCTCGGGCGGCTTCTCCAGGTCCATGAGCGTGACGGGAGTGTCGGACGGCAGCAGGCTCATCTGCTCATGCTGTTACCTGGAGCACTCCTGTTCCATAATCCGGGACAGATCGAGAATTCTGCGCTCCGCGGGCGGACTTCGGAAGCCAGACGTCCAACCGCGAGCAGGATCGAGGACGGGAGATGGACAGGTGGTCGACGACATCGATCGACAGATCCTCACGGAGCTCGGCCGCGACGGGCGGATGTCGATCCGCCACCTCTCCGAGGCGCTGCACATCTCCCGGGCCAACGCGTACGCCCGGGTCCAGCGCCTCCGCGAGACGAACGTGATCAGGGGCTTCCGCGCGGACATAGACCACATCGCGGCCGGCATGACGACCTCGGCCTACGTCACGGTGAACCTGCACCAGGCGGAGTGGCGCGAGGTCGGCGACCGGTTACGGGCGCTGCCCGGGGTGGTCCACATCGCGCTGGTCGGCGGCGAGTTCGACGTGATCCTGCTGGTCCGCGCGAAGGACAACACCGACCTGCGCCGCCTGGTCCTCGACGAGATCCAGGGCATGCCCGGCGTCGTCAACACGCGAACCCTGCTGGTCTTCGAGGAGTTCGACACCAGATCTTGAAAACCTCCTACGGCCGAGAATACGTCCCGGTCGCTCCAGAAGTCCCAGTCGCCATCGCCCCAGCCTCCCTCATCGCCGGCACCTCAGGCCGCGAGTGGACAACGTGATCGCGGCAGGGCAAGGCAGCACAATGACCGACGAGCCGGTGCTAACGGGGACGGGTCGGCAAGCCGATTTTCTCTTTACAGAAATATGTTCTAAAAACATTAGCAATCCGGCGTCGACGCGGACGGCCCCACTCGGAGCGCCACCGATCGAGTCACGTCTTGGCTACGTTGAGTGAGTGGCCGATGCGTACTGCGAAGACTGCTTCGCACGCCGGGGCAGTGGTTGGACCGTGGTTGATCGTGGCTCACGGCCAGCGGAGCGGTCAGGCGGCTACCACACCCCCGGGGCATCGCCAGGAGATCCTGGGCACTACACGCCGGGATACATGCGGCCCGCGATCGACGGCAAGGAATCCCAAAAATGCCAGAGGTGCGATGGCCGGGGGAAACTACCCGTACCGCCCGTCGAATGCCCCCTGTGCCGCGGCTCATTCTCGAGAAGTCGCATCGATACCGGCTCTTCGAATTTAAGCGGGGTTGAGGTGTCCGCGGTGGCGGCGGGTGGTAGCGGTACGGGTCCGTAGCCGCTGGTTCTTCGGGTTACGAAATC
>NZ_JBFAYF010000072.1:0-43463 GCF_040681165.1 Actinoplanes sp. NPDC051851
CACGGCTTCGGCTGCATCGACATAACCACACAACCTACCCACCCAGTCCCACGAACGGACACCAGCACCGAATAAGCCAGCAGGGTCACCCGTGAACGCCAGCCGCGAAGATCGATCCCTGGTTGATCACGAAATGTTGATCAAGTGCGGCCGTTGCTTGCGCGGGCCCGATGCGGCCGTGAGGGCCATTCGGGCTCGGCGGGCAGACTGGTGGGATGGATGTGTACGGGGCGGTGCGGACGCGGCAGTCGATCCGGCGGTTCGCGGGGCGGGCGGTGGCGCCGGAGGTGCTGCGGCGGGTGCTGGAGGCGGCGGCGGACGCGCCGTCCGGGAGCAACCTGCAGCCGTGGCACGTCTACGCGGTGACCGGGGAGCCGCTGCGGGAGCTGAAGAAGCGGGTGGCGTCGCGGCTTGCCGCCGGGGACTCCGGGGACGATCGGGAGTTCGCGATCTACCCGCCCGCGCTGCGGGAGCCCTATCTCCGGCGGATGGCCGCGCTGGGGGAGAAGAGGTACGGAGCGCGCGACGACGCGGTAGCGCGGAAACGGTTGCGGGAGGAGAACTGGGACTGCTTCGGTGCCGGTACCGCGCTCTTCTGCTATCTGGACCGGGACATGCCGGCGCCCCGCTGGTCCGATGTGGGCATCTACCTGCAGACCGTGATGCTGCTGCTGCGCGCCGAGGGGCTGCACAGCTGCACGCAGGAGGCGTGGGCCGAGTATCACCGCAGCGTGGCCGAGGTGATCGGCCCGCCGGACGAGCGGTTGCTCTTCTGCGGCATGTCGATCGGGTACGCCGATCCGGCCGTCACCCACCCGCGGATCCCCCGCGCCCCGCTCGCGGAGACCGTGACGTTCCTGGGCTGAGCGGCCTGAGCGGGCGCGGGGCCGGGTGGGGCTGAGCGGGCGCGGGGCCGGGTGGGGCTGAGCGGGCGCGGGGCCGGGTGGGGCTGAGCGGGCGCGGGGCCGGGTGGGGCTGAGCGGGCTGAGAGCCGGTGTCCCGCGCTCCCCGTGAAGCGCGGGACACCGGCCATTGTGAACAAACCTTACTGCACCGGCGTACGGGCCGGGGTGAAGAAGTCGGCGAACGGCTCGACCACCCGGGCCGGTGCGCGGTTGATGCCGTCGTGGCCGCATTTCGGGATCACCAGGCCCCGGGCGTTCGGCAGGGCGCCGACCAGGAGCCGCTGGATGTCCTGGTAGTACGGCGGGCCGCTGCCGCCGCAGGTGAACAGCGTCTCGGCGGTGATGCCGGCCCAGCGCTCCGGCGGGCCGTCGTGCTGCCCGATCAGCACGGTCTCGTCGAGCGTCATGACGAACAGGTCGCCCATCATCCGGCCGATCGGCGTGCGCAGGAACAGGCGGCACATCGCGATCTGCACGCCGAGCGGCAGCCGGCTGGCCGGTGAGTGGGTGTTGATGCCGGCGCTGGTGATCGCCATCGTTCGCGGGAGGTCGCCGGCGCGGGCGGCCTCGAGGGCGTCGGGCAGCCAGCGCCACGGGGCCAGGCCGCTCACCTGGAGTGCGGGGTCGTAGAGCGCGAGCCGGTCGATCGGCAGGCCCCGGGACGCGGCCAGCATGGCGAAGAACCCGCCCGCGCTGTGGCCGATGACGTTGCGGGTGCCGGTCTGCTCCAGCACCGCGGAGAGGTCGGTGATCTCGAACTCGCCGTCGTACGGCTCCGGGCGGGGCGCCGCGTCCGCCCGGCCCCGGCGGTTGTAGAGGTGCACGGTGAAGCGGTCGGCCAGCGCGGCGGCCAGTCGCCGGTAGATCCCGATGGTGACGCCGCCGCCGTGCACCACCGCGATGCCCGGCCCGGACCCGGTCGAGTGCAGCGCGATCTCCGCGCCGTCGGCCGCCGTGATCCGCCGGGTGGTCCAGTTCTGCTGTTGCACGAGAAGCCCCCTTCGGGCGAGCAAAACCGCGAACGCTGTTAGCAGTTTACAGTGTAGGCGTGAACGACGCAGCCCCTCGAACCCCGATCTGGTCCCAGCCCGAACGCGGCGCCCGCGGCCCGGCCCCGGCGCACTCCCGCGACGAGATCGTGGCGGCGGCCATCGCGATCGCCGCCGCGGACGGCCTGGCCGCCGTCTCGATGCGTGCCGTGGCGGCGCGGCTGAACACCGGCGCGGGGTCGCTCTACCGGTACCTCTCCTCCCGCGACGACCTGCTGGACCTGATGGCCGACCGGGCGACCGCCGGGCTGCGGCCCTACCCGGAGCCGGACGGGCCGTGGATGACCACGATGCTGGCGGTGGCCCGCGCGCAGCTGCGGTTGTACCGGGACCACCCGTGGCTGCTCGACCTGCTGAACCGGCCGACCGCGATCGGGCCGGAGAGCCTCGCCTGGTTCGACCACTGCCTGCGGATCCTGCAGCCGGTCCGGGTGACCGCCACGGCGAAGTTCGAGGCGATCGCGATGATGATCGGGGTGGTGTCGCTCTTCGCGCGCAACGAGGCAGCGGCACCGGCGCCGAGCTTCGCCGGGATGGACATGACCGCCTATCCGCATCTGACGGCGCTGTTCGCCGCGCCGCAGCCGGAGAGCCCGGTGGTGCCGCGCGATCTCTTCGAGGTCACCCTGCGCAGTGTGCTCTCCGGGCTGCTGGAGGAGACGGCGCTGTTGGAGGAGACGGCGCTGCTGGAGGAGACGGCCTGATCGGAGCGGGATTGTGCGACGGGGAGCGGTCGCGCCGGGCTAACCTGCGGCTGGTGCGAGGGGCGAGTGGTGAGCGGGCACCCGAGGAGCTGGACTTCCGGCCCGACGCGGTGCGCCGGGTGCGTGAACTGATCATGGCGCGCGGGGCGGCCGCGCAGCTCTGCGTGCTCCGCTACGGCGAGGTGCTGATCGACCGGTCGTACGGCGTACCGGAGAATGCGCCTTTTCTGCTCTTCTCTGCGGGGAAACCGCTCGTGGCGATGCTCGTGCATCAGCTCGCCGAGCAGGGGATGCTGAGCCTGGACGATCCGGTCGCGCGGCACTGGCCCGAGTTCGAGATCAACGGCAAAGGCCTCATTACGGTACGCCACGTGCTCCAGCACCGCTCGGGGCTGCCCTACGTGCGCAGTGTCTGGCGGGACGCTCTCAACGCCCCGGACTGGAACCGATCAGTGCGTGCCCTGGTCGGCGCCCGGCCGCACTGGGCGCCGGGCCAGGTGCCGGCGTACCACATCCTCAGCTACGGATTCCTGCTCGGCGAGCTGATCCAGCGGGTCACCGGGCGGCCGCTGCGCGACGTGCTGCGGGATCGGCTGCTGGAGCCGCTCGGGCTGCGCGACACCCACCTCGGGCTGAGCGCCGGTGTGCCGATGCGCGGCGCCGGGCACGGTGGGCCCCGGCTGCTGCAGACGCTGGCGAACCGGCGGCGGGTGCGCGAGGCGCTGATCCCGGCGGCGACCGTGTCCAGCACGGCCCGGGACCTCGCGACCTTCTATCAGGCCCTGCTCGACGGGCGGGCGCTCTCCGCGGCGACGGTCGCCGGGGCCTGCGAACCGTCCACCGACGGCGAGGTCGACCGGGTGCTCGGCAACCGGATCCGCTGGGCGCACGGCTTCCAGCTGGGCGGCGACGCCGACGGCGAACCGGGACGGCCCCGGCCGATGGGGCGGCTGAGCAGCCGGAAGGCCTTCGGGCACAACGGCTCGAACGCGTGCATCGGGTGGAGCGACCCGGAGCGCGGACTGGTGGTGGCGTACCTGACGAATCGCCTCGAAGCGAGCCCGGAGACGGCGCCGTATCAATGTGAAATGAGCGACGCGATCCTCACCGGCTGCAAGTGACATCTCGCCGACAGGCGACTTGCGGGATACCATCGCTCAGGTTCTCGGCCGGTCCGCCGATTCGCGGAAGGGGCGGGACTGCCGACAGGGCGAGGAGCCGGACGAGCGCGATGACTGGATCGGAAGCCGGCGCCCCTCGCGTACGTTATCTGCTCGTCGCCGTGGCCGCACTCGGGGCGGTCTTCGCCCGGCTGGCCTGGGCGGGCCCGGTCGACTCGGTCCTGGCCAACTCCGGCGGCGCGGTGGTGACCGTCGCCTGCACCCTCGCCATCCTCCGGATCAGCCGGCGGCCGCGCGCACCCCGGGGCCTGCGCGGCTTCTGGCGGCTCTGGGGCTGGTCCGGCGCGATGCTGGTGCTCAGCACGGTCGCGGCGATGGCCGGCGCGTACCGGGGCGACGACGGGATGCCGGTCTACGAGGCGGTCCCGACGCTGGCCAGCCTCGGCGCGGCGATGCTGGCCTTCCGGCACGTACCACTGAGCCGGCGCACCCGGCTGGACTGGGCGCGGCTGCTGCTCGACGGGTTCGCGGTCGCCGTCGCCGGCACCGTCTTCTTCGGGTACGTGGTGCTCAGCTGGGTGCCGGAGAGCACGCCGCTGACCACCCGCGCGCTGGCCGGCACGGTCGGCGTGGGCTGCCTGCTGGCCCTGGTGGTCTTCATGCGGGCGGCGGTGAACCCGGAGGGCCGGGTCGACCCGGGCGCCCTGGCGATCCTGGCGATCGGGCCGGTGGTCGGGATGATCGCCGTGGTGGTCTTCCTCGGCGGTACGCCCACCGGCGTGATGCTGCTGTCCGTGGTCGGCTACCCGCTGGTCGGTACCGGGATGTGCGCGGCGGCGTACCGGCAGGACCGGGTGCTCGCCGGGCGCAGCACCCGCTGGACGCCGAACCGCCCGCGCTGGTCGCTGACCGACCCGCTCCAGGCACTCGCCGTCGCGGTCACCGCCGGGCTCGTCATCACGGTGACCGCCCGGGACCTCGACATGCGCGGCCGGGCCGTGATCGCCGGCGCGGTGCTGATCGCGGCGATCGTGGTGGCCCGGCAGCTGCTCTCGCTCCGGGAGAACACCCTGGCGCTGCGCGGCATCCGGCGCCAGCAGGCCGAGCTGGAACGGCTCGCGCTCTCCGACTCGCTGACCGGCCTGCACAATCGGACCGGCTTCGCGATGGCGCTCGCCGAGCGGATCGAGGAGCACCGGCCGTCGTCGGTCCTGCTGATCGACGTCGACGACTTCAAAATGATCAACGACACGCTCGGCCCGGCCGCCGGTGACCAGCTGCTCTACCAGCTCGGCGACCGGCTGCGGGAGCTCTGCGACGCCGAGGAACTGCCCGCCCGGCTCGGCGGCGACGAGTTCGCGGTGCTGCTCCCGGCCGACGACCCGGCGGCGGCCGAGCGGGCCGCCACCCGCTTCCAGGCGGCGGTCAGCAAGCCGGTGGTCTACGGCGACCAGCAGCTGATGCTGCACGCCAGTGTCGGCATCGCGATCGCCGAGGACGGCGAGACCCCGGACGAGGTGCTGCGCAACGCGGACATCGCGATGTACGCGGCCAAGGAGGCGGGCAAGGCGTCCTGGGTCCGCTACCAGCCCGGCATGCGGCAGGACCTGGCCGAGCACGCCCGGCTCGCCGGCGAGCTGCACGACGCCATCGTCCGCGGCGAGCTGCGCCTGCTCTACCAGCCGGTGTACGACCTGGTCACCGGCCGCCTGCACGGGGCCGAGGCGCTGGTCCGCTGGCAGCACCCGGTGCGCGGTTTCGTCTCGCCCGGCGACTTCATCCCGGTGGCCGAGCGCTCCGGGCTGATCGTGCCGCTCGGTGCCTGGGTGCTGCGTGAGGCGTGCGAGCAGCTGGCCGCCTGGCACGGCACCTTCGGCGACGCGGCGATCGAGGCGATCAACGTCAACGTGGCCGTACGCCAGCTGCGCGGTCCGGAGTTCGTCGACGAGGTGGCCGCGTTGCTCGGCGAGACCGGTCTGACCTCGCGGAACCTGATCCTGGAGGTGACCGAGTCGTCGGTGGTCGACGGCTGGCAGGTGCGCGAGACGTTGCAGGCGCTGCACGCGATGGGGGTGAAGCTGGCGCTGGACGACTTCGGTACCGGGCAGTCCTCGCTGAGCCTGCTGCGGGCGTTCCCGGTCGACGTGCTCAAGCTGGACAAGTCGTTCGTCGACGGCATCGCGGACGGCGCGGACCGGGGCCGGCTCGCGGTCGCCGCGGCCGTCGCCCAGCTGGCCGAGTATCTGGAGCTCAAGGCGGTCGCTGAGGGCATCGAGGACCCGGAACAGCGGGACCGGCTCCGGGAGATGGGCTACCGGTACGGGCAGGGCTACTACATGGCCAAGCCGCTGCCCGCCGACGAGTTCGCCACGCTGATGACCGCCCCGGCGCTCACGCTCTGAGCTCCTGGTTCAGACGGGCCGCCTGCCGGGTCAGGTGATCACGTTCGGCCGGGTTGGTGGCCTTCCGCGCGGCCTCGGCGTACCGGGCGACCGCCCGTTCCCGGTCGCCGTCGCGTTCGTGCAGGTAGGCCGCGACGGCCGCGTACCGGGGCAGTGACCCGTCCAGCGCGGCGAGTGCCGCGAGACCCGCGCGAGGCCCGTCGGCCTCACCGACGGCGACAGCCCGATTGAGGCGTACGACCGGACTCCCGCCGGTGAGCGCGCTCAGCTCGTCGTACCACTCCACGATCTGCACCCAGTCGGTCTCCGCCGCGGTCGGCGCGTCCGCGTGCAGGGCGGCGATCGCGGCCTGGGCCTGGAACTCGCCGAGCCGGTCCCGGGCCAGGGCCGCCTGCAGGACCGCCACACCCTCGGCGATCAGCGCGGTGTCCCAGCGCCCCCGGTCCTGCTCGGCGAGCGTCACCAGGCTGCCGTCCGCGGCCCATCGCGCGCCACGCCGGGCGTGGTGCAGCAGCATCAGCGCCAGCAGCCCGGCCACCTCGGGGTGATCGATCGCGGACCCCAGCTGCCGGGTGAGCCGGATCGCCTCGGCCGCCAGATCCACGTCGCCGGAGTATCCCTCGTTGAAGACCAGGTAGAGCGTTCGCAGTACGGTGCCGACGTCGCCGGGACGGTCGAGGCGGCCGCCGGTGACCGTGCGCTTGGCCCGGCTGATCCGCTGCGCCATGGTCGCCTCCGGCACCAGATACGCCGCGGCGATCTGCCGGGTGGTCAGCCCGCCCACCGCGCGCAGGGTGAGCGCCACCGCCGACGCCGGGGTCAGCGACGGGTGCGCGCAGAGGAAGTAGAGCCGCAGCGTGTCGTCGGTGGACGCGGCCGGGCCGGGCGGCGGCTCCCCGTCGGCCAGGTCCTCGCGCCGGCGCCGGGCGGCGTCCGCCCGGGCCGCGTCCAGGAACCGGCGCCAGGCGACCGTGACCAGCCAGGCCTTCGGGTCGCGCGGCGGGTCGGCAGGCCAGACCCGGAGCGCCTCGACCAGGGCGTCCTGGACCGCGTCCTCCGCCGCCGCGAAGTCGGCTCCGCGGCGGCAGAGGATGCCGAGGACACCCGGGATGAGGCCTCGGAGCTGGGCGGGATCGGTCATTCGGCGGTGGTCGGGGTGTAGCTCAGGAACGGGCGCAGCTCCAGCCACTCGTGGATCGGCCGGCCACCCGCGCCGGGCGCCGCGGACAGCTCCCCGGCGAGCTCCACCGCGCGCTCGTACGTGTCCACGTCGATGATCATCCAGCCGGCGATCAGGTCCTTCGTCTCGGCGAACGGGCCGTCGGTGACCGGCGGGCGGCCCTCGCCGTCGTACGCCACCCAGGCCCCCTCCGGCGCGAGCGCCTGCCCGTCGACGAACTCGCCGGTCTTCACCAGCCGGTTCGCGAAGTCGTCCATGTACGTCATGTGCGCCGAGATCTCCTCCGGTGTCCACTTCTCCATCGGCACGTCGTTGACCGGGTCCGGAGCGCCGCGGTAGTGCTTGAGCAGCAGGTACTTCGCCATGATCGTTCTCCTCGGTGCCGGTGTGACCCATTGTGGCCACGTTCCACCCCGGGGACGGAGCCGATCGTGGGTTCTCGACATCGCTCGTCCTCCCGTGCGACGGCGTCCGTCGTCACCCCACGGCAGCCGGTCTATCGTGGCGCGCATGTCTGCCACCGGCTGGATCGACGACACCCGGAACTCCTACGACACCGTGGCCGCGAGCTACGCCGAGATGCTGCGCGACGCGCTGACCGGAGCACCGTTCCAGCGCGGCATCTTTGCCCTCTTCGCCGAACTGGTCCGCGCCCAGGGTGACGGGAAGGGCCCGGTCGCCGACGTCGGCTGCGGGCCCGGCCGGATCACCGCCCACCTGCACGACATCGGGCTCGACGCGTTCGGCGTGGACCTCTCGCCCGGGATGATCGAGGTGGCCCGGCGGGAGCATCCGGGGCTGCGCTTCGAGGTCGGCTCGATGACCGCGCTGGACATCCCGGACGCCTCGCTGACCGGGGTGCTCGCCTGGTTCTCGCTGATCCACGTCCCGGACGCCCAGGTCCCCGCGGTGCTCGCCGAGTTCCACCGGGTGCTCGCGCCGGGCGGGGCGCTGCTGATCGGGTTCCACGCGGGGGAGGGGAGCCGCCTCAAGACCGAGGGGTACGGCGGCCATCCGATGAAGGTGTACGTGCACCGGCGCTCGGCCACCCGGATCGCGGAGTGGATGCGGGAGGCCGGTTTCGTCGCGGACGCGGAGATGACACACCGCGAGGACGTCAACATCGAGGGCGCCTTCGTCTTCGGCCACCGCCCCGTCTAGCGGTCGAACCCGCCGGCCTTCACGTCCGCGACGAAATCCGACCAGGCGGCGCGCCGAAACACCAGCGTGCCGCCGTCACGATCCTTGCTGTCCCGCACCGCCACGAGCCAGGGCAGGTTGCCCGCCACCTCCACACAGTCCCCGCCACCGCTTCGGGTGCTCGTATGCCAGACGGCACCGACCAGGTCATGGCTACTCACGATGCGACCCTCCTCCGGCGAACAGGATGTCGGTGACCACTGTATTCGAGTCTTTCTCGGACAGGGCGAGGGCTGCCAGTTCGGCCCATGCCTCCTCATATGCGGCTATCTCATGCGGCCTGACCAGGTAGAGCGCGCCGGTCACACCCTCGACGTAGGCGGTCGGCGGCTCGCCCTTGAGCTTGTCGCCCCGTGCCGTATGAGGGAACTCGAGAATGGTGAACCCGCCACCGACGGCGGCTCGGAACGGTCTTACGGCCGCGGGAAGCACCCGTACCGAAATGTGATGTTGCTCGTTCGCCTTGATCAGATGCACCAGTTGCTGGTGCATTCCGCCCGGGTCGTTCACCTCGGCCCGCAGCGCTGACTCCCCGATGATCACCTCAAGGTCGGGTGGGCCGGGGAAATGCCGGCACAGTACCCGTTGCCGTTCCCGCCGGAAGGTGAGCTGTTTCTCCAGTTCTTCCTCGGACAGGTCGGGACCCCAGGTGCGCAGCACGGCCTCCATGTAGGCGGGAGCCTGGAGGAGGCCCGGCATCATGCACGGCTCGAATTTGCGGAGTCGGCTGGCGGCGCTCTCCAGGCCGACGTACAGGTTGAACCAGTCGGGAACCGTGTCGCCGTAGCTGTGCCACCAGCCCTTCTCGCCCGTGGCCTTGGCGAGGTTGATCAGCACCTGGGTGTACTCCGGCTCGGTGCCGTACAGCTCGCACAGGGCCTTGACGTCGAGGAAGCCGACCTTTCCGACGCCGCCCTCGATGCGCCAGATCTTCTGGGTCGAACAGTCCAGGGCCTCGGCGGCCTCCTCGATCGTGACCTTCCGGGGTGGCCTGCCGTCGCCGCGATCCCTCATCGTCTCCCGCTCCGTACGCAGGAAACGCGCGAGCTGCCGACGGGGCACCGTCGATCCGATCCGGTCGCCGTCCTTCTCCGCGTGACTTCTCATCCTGTGATCCCCACTCCCCGGAACATGGAATGCTGTCTCGCTCCTCGTTGGACGGTTTACTCCGGGGCCGAGAGAATTTCCAGGTCACAGGGGTGTGATGGTCGACGATGTGAGGTTGCGTCACTCTTTCGGGGTCGCCAGCATCGAACGCGGCTACCGAGGTGGAAGGGTGGGCACGGGTCGACATGCAGAGCGATGGCGTACCGCAGATTCTCGGGTCTCAAGAGATACGCGCCCGGCTCGGCGCGATAAGCCGCCAGCGCGCACACGCGATCATGGAGAAGCCGAGCTTTCCGGTGCCGGTCGCCACGCTGAGACAGGGGCGGGTCTGGCTGGCGTCCGAGGTCGAGGAGTGGATCAGGACCGAGCGCGGGGGCCGGCTGCTATCCGGGGTGGGGGCCGCGCTTCAGGAAAGCGGTGGCGACCAGGGCCACCGCGCGGTCGTCGTCGGCCGCCAGCTGTCGCAGGACGTCGCGGCCCGCGTCGGCGGGTAGCTCGACGAGGGCCTGGGCCAGGCGGATCCGGATCGCCGGGTCGCCGGGGTGGGCGGCGAGCGCGCCGGTCAGCGCGCGCACGATCGGGTCGCTGCCGCCGGGTTCCGCGGCGAACGCGCCGAGCAGCTCGGCCGCCTCGACGTCGTTGACGCCCTCGACCACCATGCCGACCAGGAACGGCACGGCGGCCGGCACGGACCGGGTGCCCAGGGCGAGGGCGGCGTGCCGGCGTACCGCGGGGTCGTCGTCGCCGAGCGCGGCGGTGAGCAGCGCGGTCGTCTCGTCGCCGGTGATCTCGGCGAGGGCCTGGACGGCGCGGCGGCGGACGGCGGGGTCGTCCGCGTGCAGCCCGGTGGCCAGCCCGGCCACGCCGTCGTCGCCGGTGCGGGCCAGCGCCCAGCGCAGCGCGCCGGCCACGATCGGATCGGATTCGGTCAGGAGCGCGTCGGCCAGCAGGTCGGCGGGCACCCGGACGTCGTCGGCGGAGGCCAGCACCGACCGCTGGCGGGCGGCGGCGTCGGACGAGCCGAGGCCGTGCATCAGCTCGACGATGCGCAGCACGTCCTGCCAGCCGGTGGGGGCCGAGGCGTCCACCCGGCGGAGGCGTTCGAGCAGCTCCCGTTCGCGGGCCAGCCGGTCCTCGGTCCAGCGGATCAGGTCGCGGACCAGGTCGGCCGGGGTGAAGGCGGGATCCTGCAGAGCGCGGCCGATCTGCCGCAGCGACAGGCCGAGCGACCGCAGGCTCTCCACGTGGAAGATCCGGCGGGCGTCCTCCGCGGAGTACTCGCGGTAGCCGCCGACGGTCCGGCCCGTCGGGCGGACCAGCCCGAGGGAGTCGTAGTGCCGGAGCATCCGGACACTCACCCCGGACCGCCGGGCCACCTCACCGATCAGCAAGCGCTGCTCCCCTCGCCTCCGCGACGGCCGCGTCGAAACCGGTGTCCGGGTCCTCGTACAGGATCGCGGTGACCCGGGCGTGCTCGCTGACGTTCGGGTCGTCGCTGTCGATCGCGGTCCGCAGGGCGGGCTCGATCACGTCGCCCAGGACGGCCAGTGCCCGGCTGAGGCTCATCCGCACGGTCCGGTCGCCGCGTCCCAGCTCGGTGACGAGCTCGGCGGCGAGCGCGGCCGCCGCGTCCTGCGGGACCAGGCCGGCGGCGGCCCGCCAGGCGGCGCGGGCCACCTCGTCGTCCGCGTCGTGCAGCAGCGCGCCGGTGATCGCCGGGTACACGCTCCTCTCCTGGATCTTGGAGAGCGTGTGCAGCGCCTGGCTGCGGGCCTGCGGCACCTCCGAGGTGAGCTCTGTCAGCACCCGGGGCGTGACGTCCCGCGCCGGGAGCCGGGTGAGCGCCCAGGTCAGCATGTCGCGGACGAAGAAGTCCGGCTCGATCGCGCACCGCTCGATCAGCGTGCCGAGATAGTCCGGGTGCGGATGCGTGCCGGCGGCCAGGGCCGCCCGGAGCCGCGTGGACGACGTGCCGGAACTCAGTGCCCGGAGCAGACCGCTGTCGGCCGATGTCATGGGAACCACCTCCAGCGCCGAGTCAAGACCCTGTCACAGTGTCAGGGTCAAGTGCCGTCGTGGGGGCGGAGGGGCGTACCCGAAAAAGCAAGCCCGGCCGAAACGGCCGGGCTGTGAGGTGGGGTGCCGGTGTTCAGATGAGCCAGCGGTTCTTCTGGACGAGGGGGAGCTTGGTCCAGAAGCGGCCGAGGCCCCAGGTGTGGCCGGCGTAGGTGAGGGCGATCAGGATGGCGCTGATCGCGTAGACGACGTGGTAGTCGACGATCGGGTTGCTGGAACCGCTGGTCAGCGGCCACTCGGCGGCCCACATCAGTGCCATCATGGCGGTGGCCGAGACGGCGGCGACGCGGAGGCCGATGCCGAGGATCAGGGCCAGGCCGATGCCGAGCATGCCGAGCATGAACGCCCAGTCGGCGACCGGGTTGCCGGCGATCGCGTTGAAGAAGCCCTTGAGCGGTCCGGCCTCCAGGCTCGACAGGAAGCCCTTGGTGGGCGAGCCTCCGTTGATCCAGGCGCGCTCCGACGTGGTCGAGTAGCCGAAGCCGAAGGTCTTGTCGAGGAACGCCCAGAGGAAGACGAACCCGGTGGCGAACCGCAGGACGGCCAGGGCCTTCGCGGCGGTGGTGGTGAGCATCGATCCGGGCGCCTCGACGTGCTCGAGGTGGGCGGCGTGGCTGCGGCCGATGGTTGTCATCGCTCCTCCTCCATCAATCTCTCTGCCCTTGACTCTGCTCCGTCTCCGCGTCATTCGACGGAGGCGAAACACCCGTCCTGCACGGGACTTTCGGCCCCCTCCTCGATGCCGACCAGCACGTCGACCACCCCGCGGCGCGGCGCCGGGTGGCCCGGCATGCCGTACCCGAAGCGGATGGTGATCTGGGGGTAGCCGGAGCGGCCCAGCGAGCGGCGCAACTGGTCGCGGGCGGCCGGGACCTCCACCGGCTGGCTGATCATCGAGGTGTCCAGGGCCGCCGCGGTCGCGGTGAGCAGCACCTTCTGCAGGGCCTGGCCGGCCACCACCTGGTCGAGGGGGCGGTCGCCGGGCACACCGAGGATGCCGATCAGCGGCTCGGGCTCGTAGTCGCGGCCGGGCGCGCGGCGGCGGTCGCTGAACATGCGCTGGGGGAGCAGGTCCTGCGGCTCGCCGACCGGGGCACCGGCCTCGGACGGTACGCCGTCCAGAGCGCCGTCCGCGTGCGCCCAGGCGGCCATCTCGGCCTGGTAGCGGGCGTCGCGGCGGAGCACCCGGTCGGCGCTGCGGGCGATCTCCGCGAAGCCGGTCAGCGCGGTCATCCCGACCAGCAGGTCCAGCCAGGCACCCTCGGCCCGGGCGGCGTCCAGCAGGCGGGCGCGGATGTCCGGGCCGACCGGGTCCGGCCAGAACGGCGAGCGGCTGCTGTGCCGGCGCGGTACGGCGGCGTACAGCTCCTGCTCGGCGTAGGTCGCCGGCCGCTCGTGCCCCGGGGCGAGCCGGGCGATCAGGCCGGGCTCGCGCGGGTCGGGGAGCAGGCGTACGTCGGCGGGCCGCCCGTCCGCCGCGAGGGCCAGCCGGGCGTTGTAGACCGCGGCGCCGCAGGCCAGCCGGGAGGCCCAGCCGGCCCGGTCGGCGACGGCGAGCTTCCGCTCGGGGTCGGCGAGCACCTCGATCGCGCCGTCCCGGAGCCGGAACAGCCAGGGCTGGCTGTTGTGCAGGGACGGCGCCCGGATACCGGCCTCGGCCGCCCGGTTCAGATCAGAATTCTGGTAACCGGCCATGTCATTCCACCTTCTGGACGACGTCGCGCGGGTCACGGCGCGGCATCGGGGGCAGGGGTTCGCGGTCGCCCAGGTAGCCGAGACGGACCACGATGTACGGTTCGCCGAGACCGGCGACCAGGCCCTTGAGGATCTGCCGGGGCCACTCGACCTCGACGGCGTCGCTCAGCGGGGCGGTGGCGAGACCGTCGGCGGTCGCGCGCAGCAGCAGCGCGGAGAGGGCCTCACCGGCGCGGAGCAGGTCCCGGTGGTGGTCACCGGGACCGAAGATGATCACGTACGCGGCACCCTGGTCGTGCTTCTCCCCGGCGGCGAGCCCGGCCTCGGCGTCCGGCGCGAAGTCCCGCAGCGGGACCCGCCGGGCCTCGGGGCGGACGGCGTTGGCGGCGGGAACCCCGTCGCCCCCGGTGCGGCTCGTCCAGTTCGCCAGGTCGGCGCGGTACTCGGGGTCCGAGAGCTCCGCGTCACCGGCCAGCTCCTGGGAGATCGCCAGGGCCGGGATCTGGTCCTTCGGGACGACGTGCAGGTAGACGCCCTCGGCCTCGACGGCCTTGCGCAGCACGGTCAGCTCGTCGTCGGTGACCGGCCGGTCGTCGTACGCCCGCCGGTCGGTCCGCCGCAGCGGGATCGCGGCCGCCAGCCGTTCCGCCTCCTCGTCGGCCGCCACGGGATTCCCCAGCCGGATGCGGGCCAGGACGTCCGGCGCGGGCATCCGCTCGACCGTCGCCGACCAGCCCGCCGCCGCGAGGAACGTACGGGCGTGGTGCAGGGCCGCGCCGCAACTGATCAGCAGCAGGTGATCATCGGGGTCGATGCTCTCCACCCGGCGGTCGGCCGCGGCGCGCAGCTCCATGCCGTCGCCCGTGATCCGCCAGCTCCACGGCTGGGTGTTGAAGACCGAGGGTGCGCGCTGTGCGGCCTGTGCGGCCTGCTCGAGTGGGGTCGTCATATCCCCAACGATGCGATTTCCCGCGACGGAGCAGCAGGGTCAAAGGTCCCTAAGTGGTGCGCGCCAGACGACCAGCGTCCCGTTTCCGCTGGACGCCGGCCCGATCTCGAAGCTGCCGCCGAGATCATAGGCGCGTTCGCCCATGTTGACGACGCCGCCCCGGGCCTTGCCGGGGTCGGTGCCCACGCCGTCGTCCTCGACGCTGAGCACCACCTCGTCCTCGGTGACCCGGACCGAGACCCGGGCGCAGCTGGCCTGGGCGTGCCGGGCGACGTTCGACAGCGCCTCGCGGAGCACCGCGAGCAGCTCCGGGACCAGGTCGTCGGGGATGGCGCTGTCCACCGGCCCGGCCGTGTCCAGGGTCGGGCGGAAGCCGAGCGACTCGGCGGCGGCCTCGGCGGTCTCCCGCAGCTCGCCGCGGAGCGACGGGCCGACCGGGGCGCGCAGCTCGAAGATCGAGCGCCGGATGTCGCGGATGGTGGCGTCCAGGTCGTCGACGGCCGCGTTGATCCGTTTGGCCGCCTCGGGCTTGGGCGCGTGGTGCACCGCGCCCTGCAGCTGCATGCCGGTGGCGAAGAGCCGCTGGATGACGACGTCGTGCAGGTCGCGGGCGATCCGCTCGCGGTCCTCCAGCAGGGCCAGCTGCTGGCGTTCCTCCTGGGCGCGGGCGCGTTCCAGGGCGAGCGCGGCCTGCCCGGCGAAGCTGGCGAGCAGGGCGGCGTTCTCGTCGCCGGTCTCCCCGGTGGTGACGATCAGCGCGCCGCCGGAGGCCAGCGGGGCGACGAGCGCGGGACCCTTCGGCACCGGGCCCGGCCACTCGGCGATCTCCCGCAGGTCGGTCACCCGGTCCTCCAGGGAGAAGACCGGGACCAGACCGCCGACCAGGCCCTCGCCGCCGTCCGCCACCTCGATCCGGTAGCGGTCGTGGCCCTCGTCGGTGAGCAGGACCATCACCAGTTCGGCGCCGGAGATCTCCCGGGCCCGGCGGGCGATCAACCGCAGGGCTTCGGTACGGCGTACGGTCCCGAGCAGCACCGTGGTTATCTCGGCGCTCGCGGCCAGCCACCGCTCCCGGCGCTGGGCGACGGCGTAGAGGCGGGCGTTGTCGATCGCGACACCGGCCGCGGCGGCGAGGGCGACCACGATCTCCTCGTCGTCCTCGCTGAACTCGGCGGCGCCCTGCTTCTCGGCGAGGTAGAGGTTGCCGAAGATCTGCTCCCTGGTGCGCACCGGGACGCCGAGGAAGCTGTGCATCGGCGGGTGCCCGGGCGGGAAGCCGTACGAGTGCGGATGCTTGCGGATGTCCGGCAGCCGGACCGGGTTCGGGTCGGTGATCAGCAGGCCGAGCACGCCCCGCCCGTGCGGCAGGTCACCGATCTTCGCGTGGATCGCCGGGTCCATGCCGTGGGTGATGAAGTCGATGAGCTCGCTCTTGTTCGGGCCGATCACGCCGAGCGCGCCGTACTTCGCGCCGGCCAGCGCGCACGCGGCCTCGACGATGCGCTGCAGGGTGCTACGGAGATCCAGGTCACTGCCGATGCCGACCACCGCGTCGAGCAGGGCGCGCAGCCGCTCCCGGCTGGTCATCACGTCACCGACGCGATCCAGCATCTCCTGGAGCAACTCGTCGAGGCGGACCCGGGACAGCGGACGAAGACCGAGTGAAGGCTGCTCCCCCATGGCAGGGACTTTAGTCCCTGTGTCCGCCGGGCCGCGTATTGGTATGAAGGGGGGATGATCCGAGTCTTCCTTCTCGACGACCACGAGGTGGTCCGCCGCGGCCTGATCGACCTGCTCGAAGCGGGCGGTGACATCGAAGTCATCGGCGAGTCGGGTTCCGCGCAGGAGGCGGCCCGGCGTATCCCCGCCCTCAAGCCGGACGTGGCGATCCTCGACGCCCGGCTGCCCGACGGCAACGGCATCGACGTCTGCCGGGACGTCCGCGCCATCGACTCGTCGATCAAGGGCCTGATCCTGACCTCGTACGAGGACGACGAGGCCCTGTTCGCCGCGATCATGGCGGGTGCCTCCGGGTACGTGCTCAAGCAGATCCGCGGCACCGACCTGGTCGACGCGGTCCACCGGGTGTCCCAGGGGCAGTCGCTGCTCGACCCGGCGGTCACCCAGCGGGTCCTGGAGCGCATCCGCAACGGCGTCGAGCAGCCGCAGGAGCTGGCCGCGCTCACCGACCAGGAACGGCGCATCCTGGAGCTGGTCGCGCAGGGCCTGACCAACCGGGAGATCGCCGGGAAGATGTTCCTGGCCGAGAAGACGGTGAAGAACTACGTCTCCAGTCTGCTGGCCAAACTGGGACTCGAACGGCGTACCCAGGCGGCGGTTCTTGCGACCCGGCTGCTCGGGACTTTAGGCCCTGATGGGGGTCATCACTGATCGAAAGACTCGGGGGGAACCAGCCCGAAAGGATCCCCCCGTGGACACGCTCGATCTTGCCCGTTGGCAGTTCGGCATCATCACCGTTTATCACTACTTATTCGTGCCGATCACGATCGGAATGTCGTTCCTGGTCGCCGGTCTGCAGACCGCCTGGGTGCGGACCGGCAGGGATCGCTGGCTGCGGGCCACGAAGTTCTGGGGCAAGCTCTTCCTGATCAATTTCGCCATCGGCGTGGTGACGGGAATCGTGCAGGAATTCCAGTTCGGGATGAACTGGAGCGACTATTCGCGATTCGTCGGAGACATCTTCGGCGCCCCGCTCGCGATCGAGGGTCTGCTCGCCTTCTTCCTGGAGTCCACGTTCCTCGGATTGTGGATCTTCGGCTGGGACCGGCTCCCTCGCCGCGTGCACCTCGCGACGATCTGGCTGGCCGCCACCGGAACGCTTCTGTCCGCATATTTCATCCTTGCGGCGAATTCGTGGATGCAGCATCCGGTCGGATATCAGGTGAATGCCGAGACCGGCCGCGCGGAACTCACCAGCATCTGGGCCGTGCTCACCAACTCGACGACCCTGGTCACCTTCCCGCACACGGTCACCGCGTGCTTCCTGACCGCCGGCGCGGTGCTGCTCACGGTGAGCGCCTGGCACGTCTTCCGCCGGAACCAGGACGACGTCTTCCGGCCCAGCCTCAAGCTCGGCGCGCTGGTCGTGCTGATCGCCGGCGTCGGCGTGATGGTCACCGGCGACCTGCAGGCCCGGGTGATGACCGAGCAGCAGCCGATGAAGATGGCGGCGGCCGAGGCGCTCTACGAGACGTCCGGCTCGGCGAGCTTCTCGCTCTTCACGCTCGGTTCTCTCAACGGAGATCAAGAGCTTGCGAGTGTACGTATACCGTCCCTGCTCTCGTTCATGGCGACCGGCGACCCCTCCGGTGAGGTCGAGGGCATCAACGACCTCCAGGCGCAGTACGAGGCGAAGTACGGCGAGGGTTCCTACAAGCCGATCGTTCCGGTCACGTACTGGTCCTTCCGGCTCATGATCGGGTTCGGTGGGCTGGCGATGCTGGTCGCCCTGGCCGCCCTCTGGTCGATCCGGAAGGGACGGACACCGCGCAGCCGGGTGCTCTGGATCGCCTCGATGTCCGCGATCGCGCTGCCCCTGCTGGCCAACTCGTTCGGCTGGATCTTCACCGAGATGGGCCGGCAGCCGTGGTCGGTGTTCGGCCTCTTCACCACCTCCGACAGCGTCTCCCCGTCGGTCTCGACCGGTGAGGCGGCCACCTCCCTGATCGTCCTGACCCTGGTCTACGGGGTGCTCGCCGTCGTCGAGGTGGGGTTGTTCGTCCGGTACGCCCGCGCGGGCGCTCCGTCGATCTCGGACATCGCCGATCCGTCATCTGCCTCATCCGAAGATCGCCCGCTCGCCTTCGCCTACTGAGGACGTCGACAATGGAACTCACCACCGTCTGGTTCAGCCTGATCGCCGTCCTCTGGGCCGGCTACTTCCTCCTCGAGGGCTTCGACTTCGGCGTCGGCATCCTGCTGCCCGTCCTCGGCCGCGACAACCGCGAGCGCCGCCTCCTGATCAACACGATCGGCCCGGTCTGGGACGGCAACGAGGTCTGGGTGATCGTCGCGGGCGGCGCCACCTTCGCCGCCTTCCCCGAGTGGTACGCCACCCTCTTCTCCGGCTTCTACCTCCCGCTCCTGCTCATCCTGGTCGCGCTGATCATCCGCGGCGTCGCCTTCGAGTACCGCGGCAAGCGCGACGACGACACCTGGCGCCGCCGCTGGGACTGGTGCATCATCGCCGGCAGCATCCTCCCCGCCGTCCTCTGGGGCGTCGCCTTCGGCAACATCGTCCGCGGCGTCCGGCTCGACGCGGCCCACGAGTACACCGGCGGCTTCTTCGACCTGCTCAACCCGTACGCCCTGCTCGGCGGCCTGACCACGCTGGTCCTCTTCACCCTGCACGGCGCGGTCTTCCTGGCCCTCAAGACCGACGGCGAGATGCGCACCCGGTCCGGCGCGCTCGCCGCCCGCCTCGCCCCGGTCACGGTCGTCGTCGCCGCCGCGTTCCTGCTCTGGACCGGCCTGTCGAACCGCGACGCGATCGGCGCGCTGCTCAGCCTGGTCGCGGCCGTCACCCTGATCGCCGCTTCGGTGCTGATCCGGGTACGCCGTGAGGGCTGGGCGTTCCTCGCCACCGCCACCACCGTCGTGTTCGCGGTCTTCGCCCTCTTCGTCACGCTCTTCCCGAACGTGATGCCCTCCACGATCGCCCCCGCCAACAGCCTCACGGTCACGAACGCGTCCTCCACCCACTACACCCTGACGGTGATGACCTGGGTGGCCGTCATCTTCACCCCGATCGTCCTGATCTACCAGGGCTGGACCTACTGGGTCTTCCGCAAGCGCCTCACCATCGACCACATCCCCGGTCCTGCCACCTCGCCCGAGCCGGTGCCCACCGCGAGTGGGCCGGCGTGAAGCCGTTGGATCCGCGGCTGCTGCGGTACGCCCGTGGCAGCCGCACCTTCCTCGCCGCCACGGTCACGCTGGGCGTCACGCTCGCCGCGCTGATCGTCGCCCAGGCCACGCTCCTGGCCTCCGGCATCACCGCGGTCTTCCTGCACGGCGCCGACCTGACAGACCTCCTCCCCACGCTGGCCTGGCTCTGCGCCGTGGTCCTGGCCCGCGCCGCCGTGGCCTGGGCCCAGGAGACGGTGGCCGTCCGCTCGTCGGCCGCGGTGAAGTCCGAACTCCGCCAGCGCCTCCTCCACCACCTCGTCGCCCTCGGCCCCCTCCGCTCACCCGCGCCCGTGCCCGTCGCGCCCACGGCCGGTACTGCGGCGCCCGTGCCCGTCGCGCCCACGTCCGGTACTGCGGCGCCCGTGCCCGTCGCGCCCGCCGCCGGTCCCGCCGTGGCTGCCGGGACCGGTGACGTCGTCGCACTGGTCACCCGGGGCCTGGACGCGCTCGATGCCTACTTCGCGCGGTACCTGCCCCAGCTGGTCCTCGCCGCACTGGTGCCCGCCGTGGTCCTGGCCCGCCTGTTCCCCGCGGATCTGATCGCCACCGCGACCATCGCGATCACCCTCCCCCTGATCCCGGTCTTCATGATCCTCGTCGGACTGCACACCGAGTCCGCCAACCGCCGCCAGTTCCGTCTGCTCGCCCGCCTGCAGCACCACTTCCTGGACGTGGTCGAGGGCCTGCCCACCCTGAAGATCTTCGGCCGCGCCCGTGCCCAGGCCGAGACGATCCGCCGGGTGAGCGACGAGCAGCGCCGCCAGACCATGCGAACCCTGCGTATCGCCTTCCTCTCCTCCCTGGTCCTGGAGCTCCTCGCCACCCTCTCGGTGGCCCTGGTCGCCGTCGGCATCGGCCTCCGCCTGGTCGAGGGCCGCCTGGACCTGACCACGGCCCTGCTGGTGCTGATCCTGGCGCCGGAGGCCTACCTGCCCCTGCGCCAGGTCGGCGCCCACTACCACGCCAGCGCCGAGGGCCTGGCCGCCGCCGAGGAGGCCTTCACCATCCTGGAGACCCCCGCCCCGAGCCACGGAACGTCGTCCGTTCCGTCCCTCGCGTCGCGGGGGATCGCGTTCGAGGACGTGGTGGTGCGTTACCGGGAGCGGGACGCCCTCCGGCTGTCGACTCACATCGAGCCCGGTGAGATCGTCGCGCTCACCGGCCCCTCGGGCTGCGGCAAGTCGACTGCTCTGAACGTTCTGCTCGGCTTCGTCACCCCCGACTCCGGCCGGGTCACCGTCAACGGCACCGACCTCTCCGCCACGGGCCTCTCCGCCACGGGCCTCTCCGCCACGGGCCTCTCCTCCATGCGCCTTTCCTCCGTGGACCTCTCCTCCATGGACCCCTCCGCCTGGCGCGCCGGGATCTCCTGGGTCCCGCAGCGCCCAGCGCTCTTCGCCGGGACGATCCGCGACAACATCGCTCTCGCCCAGCCCGCCGGTGACGTCACCACCGCCGCGAAGCTCGCCGGCGCGCACGATTTCATCGTCGCGCTGCCCGAGGGATACGACACCGTCCTCGGCGACGGCGGCCAGGGCCTCTCCGCCGGCCAGCGTCAGCGGCTCGCCCTGGCCCGGGCATTCCTCCGTGACGCCCCGCTCGTCCTGCTCGACGAGCCGACCGCCAACCTCGACACCGAAACGGCCCACGACATCATGAACGCCATCCGCCGCCTCTCCGCCGGTCGCACGGTGATCATCGCCGCCCACCGTCCGGAATTGATCGCCCTGGCCGACCGGGTCCTCGACCTCTCCCCCCAGCCGGCGGCGACGCGATGACCACGGCGTCCCGTGGCGCTGACGCGATGACCACGCCGTCCGCCGGCGTAGAGGCAGGGGGCGCGCCGTCGAGTGCCGGTGCGCGTCACGTCGGGTGGGTGCGGCTGCTGTGGCGGGCTTCGGGTCCCGCGAGTGGTGGGCTCCTCCTCGCGGTGCTCGCCGGGGCCGGGGCGGCAGGCGCTGCGGTCGGGCTGATGGCGGTGTCGGCGTGGCTGATCTCGCGGGCCGCGTTGCATCCGCCGGTGCTGCACCTGATGGTCGCCATCGTCGCTGTTCGGGCGCTCGGGCTGAGCCGGGGGGCGCTCCGGTACCTGGAACGGCTCGCCGGGCATGACGCCGCCCTGCGGGTGCTCGGGCGGCTCCGGGCCCGCATCTTCACCCGGCTGGAGGTGCTCGCCCCGGCCGGCCTCGCGAACTTCCGCCGTGCGGACCTCGCGCAGCGCCTCGCCACCGACGTCGACGCCGTGCTCGACATGCTGACCCGGGTGATCCTGCCCTATGCGGTAGCCCTCCTCGTCGGACTCGGTTCGGTCCTGCTCATCGGTGCCTTCTCCCTTCCCGCGGCGGCGGCTCTCGGCGCCGGGCTGCTGCTGGTCGGTGTGA
This sequence comes from Actinoplanes sp. NPDC051851, assembly GCF_040681165.1. Taxonomy (NCBI): domain Bacteria; kingdom Bacillati; phylum Actinomycetota; class Actinomycetes; order Micromonosporales; family Micromonosporaceae; genus Actinoplanes; species Actinoplanes sp. NPDC051851. Next base: position 21,699 of record NZ_JBFAYF010000072.1, read on the forward strand.
TCGTTCCGCTGCTGCAGGGCCGGGCCGCGCGCCGGGCCGACGGACGGCTCGCCCCGCTGCGCGGCGAACTCGCCACCGGGACCGTCACCCTGCTGCACGGGCTGCCGGACCTCGTCGCCCACGCCGCCACGGACGCTCACCTCGACCGCCTGGCGGCCACCAGTGCGGCCCTGCGGAAGGCGGAGCAGCGGTCCGCGGCGATGGCCGGTGTCTCCGCTGCCGTCACCGCCCTGGCCTCCGGTCTGTCGCTGATCGTCGGCCTGGCCGCGGGCGCGGTGGCTGTCCGATCCGGATCACTCTCCGGCGAAATGCTCGCGGTCATCGTGCTGACCCCGCTCGCGGTCTTCGAGAACGCCGCGGGCCTGCCGGTGGCCGCCCAGCGCTTCGCGTCCGCCCGCGCCTCGCTCCGCCGCCTGGCCGAGATCCTGTCGGCTCCGGATCCGCTCGCCGCGGCTCCTGCCCTTCCGCGGCCGCGTGATGGTGAACCTGAAGGTGGAGAGCTCGCGGCGGTGGCGGAGCGAGGCGGGGCGCTCCGGTCCGCGACGTCCGGCGCAGGCGTGCCGGCCATCCGGATGGACGGTGTCGGCGCGCGGTGGGTGGCGGGACGTCCGGTGCTCCGGGACGTCGATCTGGTGTTGCGACCGGGGGAGCGGGTGGCGCTGGTCGGGCCCAGCGGGTGTGGGAAGAGCACCCTCGCGGCGTTGCTGGTGCGGTTCCTGGATCCGGTTGCCGGGCGGATCACGATGGAGGGGACCGATCTGCGGGAGATCGCTCCCGACCGGGTACGGAAGGTCATCGGTTACCTCCCCGAGGACGCTCATCTGTTCGACACCACTATCGCCGCGAACCTGCGCGTCGGACAGCCGGACGCCCCCACTTCTGCGTTGCGGGCTGTCCTGGTGAAAGCACGCCTGGCTGACTGGGTTGACAGCCTGCCGGATGGCCTCGAAACCCTGGTGGGAGAGCACGGGATGGCCCTGTCCGGCGGGCAGCGCCGCCGCCTCGCACTGGCCCGGGCACTGCTCGCCGACTTCCGGGTGCTGATCCTCGACGAGCCCACCGAGCACCTGGACGACGAGACGGCGGCCGCCCTGACGCGGGACCTGCTGGACGCCGCCGGTGACCGTACGGTCCTGCTGATCACCCACCGCACCGACCTGCCGGACAACCTCGACCAGATCGTCCACCTGGACTCCGGGACCGCCACCACGGTGCGAAACACCGTCCCCGCGGCAGTGGGCGGGCGCGCTGGACACTCCTGACCCTGCTGGTCACATCTGGACCACCTGGGCGGTACGCCGGATCCCGTGACCGGGTGCCCGCCCGAGCCACTCGCCGCCCGCGGATCGCCGGCTCCGCCGGCCGGGGTTCGTTCGTGGACCCGGTCGGGCGGTACCCCGCGGGCGGTGAGCCGGCGGTCCGGGGCGCCTCGGCCGGCCCGGCTGGCGAATTCGGGGTGTCTCGGGCCGGTCCGGCTGGCGATCCGGGGTGTCTCGGGCCGGTCGGCTGGTGGTCCGGGGTGTCTCGGGCGCTCCGAGTGACCCGTGAACGCCAGCCGCGCCGGGAAAGCTGGCGCTCACGGGTCACTCCAGCCCGCCGACACACCCCTCACCACCAGCCACCAAGATCAAACCCGCAGTTGATCATGAAATGTTGATCAAGTCCGGCCAGACGGGGCCCACCCCGACCGGGGGAAACCCCCATCCCTAACGGAACAGTGGCACAAAACGGTGATCTTGGCCCGGGGCCCTGTGGATAAACCCTGGCTGTGGATAACCCCCGACCCGGACCGTGACCGAGAACGCCCACCCCGCGACCCCCGCCATCGACGATCCCGCCGGAATCGACCAGCGGGGGTCACTCCTGTCGGGTAGCCCGCGGGTGCGACGGTCTGGTTACGCTCGTGCCCGTGTCGAACGGACGGGGAGATGGCGGGCGGGAGCCGGTCATCACGGTGGACATATATGCAGCGCTCTATACCGAACGCAAGGTCTCGCTCTCCGAGGTGCCCGCTCTCTACGCGGCCCTCGGGGACTGGAACGCGGCGTTCACCTGGAACGACTGTGAGGACGAGGTTCTCATCGTCAACGTGGGGGAGGACTACTCCACCGCGACGATCCTGACGGCCGGGTCGTTCTACGATCTAGATCGTGGGGAAGGGGCCCCGGCGGAGGTGGGGTGGGAGCTGACCGAGGACGGGGAGTCGGTCTACATCGAGATGGCCGGCGATGTCACCGAGCACCCGATCGGGCTGGTCTCCTCGCGGGCGACCGGGCTCGAACTGCTGATGCGGATGCCGGACTTCGCCTCCGTGGTGGAGCGGTACCGGTGGCGGGTCGAGGAATGAGACTGCTCTAGTCTCCGGCGAGTGGACTCAGTGGAGGAACGGCGTCGGCGCCAGGCGGAATTGCAGGCGGAAGCCGAGGCGGTGATCGCGGATCTTCGGCTTGTCGACCTGCTGGGGAAGGCCGGGGAACCGCACCGGGTGGGTAGCTCGCGACTCGGGCTGATGGTGTGGCGCGATATCGACGTCACTGTCGTGTGCGAGCAGTTGGACGAGGCCACGGTCATCGCGATCGGGGCGGACCTCGCCGGTCATCCGGACGTACGGGAAATGGTCTTTCGGAAGGACGTCGGGCGGTGGAATGTCGATCCGCGGTACCCGGACGGGCTCTATCTGCGGCTGAGCTATCGCCGGGATGGTGAGCAGGAGTGGAAGCTGGACGTCTGGTTCGTCGACGAACCGGAGCGGCAGCCGGATCTGGGGCACGTCCGTTCGTTGCCGGAGCGGCTCACGCCCGCGGCGCGGGACGCCATTCTGGAGATCAAAGAGGCGTGGGCCGGGCGGCCGGAGTACGGGTCCGCGGTGACCAGTTTCGGTATCTACACCGCGGTGCTGGATCACGGCGTCGACTCGGTGGCGGCCTTCGAGGCGTGGCGCGCCGAACAGTGACGCGTGGCCGCGCCGAGCGGCAGTGCGGGGCGCGCCCGGGCGGTAGGGCATGACGTGCTCCGGCTGGGCAGTGCATGGCGCGCCGGGGGGTAGGGCACAGCGCGCCGTGCTCCACTGCCACACTATTGTTACTGTAAGCAAACACAACCGGTGGATAGTGATCTATTTCACAACACCCACAGGAATGGTGTCCGGGGCCCGGAATTGCCGGGGCCCGGACACTGTGCGGGTGCTATGAGCAGCACTGATTGCTGATGGTAGGTGCGATAAACAATCGATTGACGTACGCGTAGTGGGCACGTTGCGGCGTGGCGCGTCGCGTGCCGCACACTTCTGAACGATCGATGCCGGTACCGTGCCGCCGTGCTCGACGACCACGCTCGAATTGTTGCTGAACGTTACCGCCTGGTAGGCCAGATCGGCCAAGGCGGCATGGGCCGTGTCTGGACGGCCCGGGACGTGCTACTCGGGCGGGACGTCGCGGTCAAAGAGCTCGTGCCGCCGTCCGGGCTGACCCCGGTCGAGCTGGAGGCGATGCGCGAACGGGCGATCCGCGAGGCGCGCGCCATCGCCCGGATCGATCAGCCCAACGTGGTCCGGGTCTTCGACGTGGTCTACGACGACGGCGAGCCGTGGATCGTGATGGAGCTGGTGCCGTCCCGGTCGCTCTACGACACCCTGCAGGCCGAGGGGCCGATGGCACCGGAGCGGGTCGCCAAGATCGGGCTGGGCGTGCTCGGTGCGCTGCGGGCCGCCCACCGCGCGGGGCTGCTGCACCGTGACGTGAAGCCGGGCAACGTGCTGCTGGCCCACGACGGGCGGGTGGTCCTGACCGACTTCGGTATCGCGACGGCGGCAGGGGACTCCAGCATGACGAGCACCGGCATCGTGCTCGGCTCACCCTCCTATCTGGCGCCCGAGCGCGCGCTGGACGGGGATGTCGGGCCGGCGGCGGATCTCTGGTCGCTCGGGGCCACGCTGTACGCGGCGGTCGAGGGGAAGCCGCCGTACGCGAAGAGTTCGCCGATGGCCACCCTGGCCGCGCTGGCGACGGAGTTGCCGCCGCCGCCGTCACGTGCCGGGGCGTTGCGGCCGGCGCTGGTCGGGCTGTTGCAGCGGGATCCGGCGCTGCGGGCGGACGTGGAGACGGCTCGCCGGCTGCTGGTCGCGGCGACCGTCCCGAGCATGCCCGCCGGGTCCGAGGTGACGGTGTCGTTCCCGCCGGCCTTCGCGGGCGGGAACGCGGGTACGTCGGCCAGGCTGGTCGCGCCGCAGTCGCCGGCCGCGCCGAGCACTCCGGCACCGCCGGCCGGGCAGCAGCCGGCACCGTCGGCCGGGCAGCAACCGGCGGCGGGTCCGCGCGGGCCGCAGAAGCCGCACCGTCCGTTGCCGCTGGGCGGAGTGGCTGCGGCCGGAGCCGCGGCCTATCTGACGTCGACGACCTCACCGGTCCGGTTCGGCGCGATTCCGGAGTTCGGCGGCCCGCAGGCGCACGGCGGGAGTGCGGGCGGCCCGCAGGCGCATGGCGGGAGTGCGGGCGGTGTGCAGGCGCACGGCGGGGGCGCGGGCGGTGCGCAGGATCATGGTGTCGGCTTCGGGGCTGCGGAGGCGGAGGAGCTGGGAACCGAGCCGCTGGAGGCGCTGGACGACGAGCCGGAACTCGGGCCGGAGCCGGATGGTGGGCAGCCGTCTGCCGTCGATCCGGAGGATCTGCCGGAAGCGCCGGCGGCCGGAGGGGCGTCCGCCGTCCCGGAGCCGCCGGCCCTCGCCGCCGCGCTCCAGGTCGGCCTGGATGCGCTGGAGCCGGGCCGGGGCACCCCGGAGTTCGGGCGTGGCGGGCCGGAATTCGGACGGCCCGGGCGGGCCGCACCGGAGTTCGGGCGGGGTGGGTCGGAGTCCGGGCGGGGTGAGCCGGGAGTCGAGGGGAGCGCGGCCGGGGCGGGCTGGAACGACCCGGCCGGTGTGGCGCGCTACCGGACCGGTTACCGGCCCGGCGATGGGGAGGAGCCCTCGAACAAGCCGGCGATCGCGCCGCCGCGGACCGTGACCGTCACTCGGCGGCGTCTCAGCCGGCGGGGTGTGATCGCGCTCGTCTCGGCGCTGGTCATCGCCGCCGGGATCGCCACCCAGCCGCTGATCTCCGCGGCGCTCGCCGACGAGGAGACCGGCGTGTCGACCGTCGTCGCCGCGGCCGGGACCACCGCGCCGGCGCACGCCGCCACCCAGAAACCCGGGACCGCGGCGAAGCCCTCGCGCACCGGTACGAAGGCGGGGCCGACCACCGTGGTGACCAAGACGAAGAAGCCGAACGCCGCGGCCACCACCGCCACGGCGACGGCCACCGCGACCACCGACGAGACGGACGCGGACACCGACACGGTCACCGGGTACCAGGTCAAGAGCATGGGTACGGGTACGTGCCTCTACGCGCCCACCGAGACCGGTTCCGTTCAGCTCTGGGAGTGCAACGACTCGGACGGCGAGAAGTTCAGCTTCGACTCGGACGGGACGATGCGGGTGCGCGGCCGGTGCGTGTCGATCGCGGGGACCGACGACGGGACCACGCTCAAGCTGGCCACCTGCAGCGGATCGAAGGCGCAGCTCTTCACGTACAACAGCTCGTTCGACATCGTCAGCGAGTGGGCGTACAAGTGCGTGGACGTCCCGGACGGCAGTACCGCGAACGGCGTCATCGCGCAGATCTGGGAGTGCGAGGGCACCGACAACCAGAAGTGGTCCATCTGACCGGCCCGGTGGCGGGCCTGCCCCGGGGACCGGAGACGGGACGGGGGAGGCCGGAGCCGTGGCGGGGATGGGACGGGGGAGGCCGGAGCCGTGGCGGGGACGGGACGTGGACGCCGGAGCCGTGGCGGGCCTGCCCCCAGAGCCCGCCCGGTCCGTGCGTCGACGAGGTCAGTCCAGCGTGGCCAGGTCGATGTAGCAGCCCACCGCGCGGGTGTCGCTGCCGTCGGCCACCGTGTCGCCGTCGACGATGATCTTGCAGGTGGCGGTGTCGCCGTCGGCGGCGAGGACCGTGACGCTGGCGCGGCCCTGGAGCTCCTTGACGGTGACCGTGGTGGACCACGGGGTGACCGCGTTGGCGAGCGAGGACGTGTTCCAGGTGATCTTCAGGGCGGTGTCGCTGCCGGTGTCGGCCTCGAAGCGGATCTCGTGGTCGGCGAACGCCCGGTACGTGAAGAAACCGGCGGTCAGCAGCACGGCGACGGAGGCCGCCACCGCGATATAGGCACGGGCCGGGGACCGCTGGGGTCCCGTGCCCGGAGAGGCATGACTATCGATCATGGCCGGGAAGGATAGGAGTCGCGGGATACGGCGATGATTCGGCCAGATGTCCGGATCGGGCACGGTGCTTCCGGCGGCCCGCGCGGGCGTGTAACAAGAGAGCCATGCTGATCTACCTGGACTGTGACACGGGGATCGACGACGCGGTGGCGATCGCCTACCTGCTCGCGCGGGAGGGCGTCACCATCGGCGGGATCGGGACGGTGAACGGGAACACGTCTGCGGTGCAGGCGGCGGCCAACACCCTGGGACTGCTCACCCTCGCCGGGCGCGAGGACATCCCGGTGGCGGTCGGCGCCGGCCGCTATCAGGGCGGGGCGCACGGCGCACACGGGGACAACGGCATCGGTGGCGTGGTGCTTCCGGCCCGGGCGGTGCGCGATGGCCGTACCGGAAAGGAGATGTTGAAAGATCTTGCCCGAGAACACGCGGGTGAGCTGCACGTGATCGCGACCGGCCCGTGCGGCAACCTGGCGGAGGCGCTGGTGGAGGCGCCGGAGATCACCACGCAGGTGGCGTCGGTGACCGTGATGGGCGGGGCGGTGCGCGCACCCGGAAACCGCACCCCGGTCGCCGAGTCGAACATCGCCGACGACCCGGCGTCCGCGCAGATCGTGTTCGACGCGCCGTGGCCGGTGACGCTGGTGCCGCTCGACGTGACCATGAACCACTGCTGGTACGAGCCGGACCGCGACGCGCTGATCGAGACCGGTGACCGATTGAGCATGGCGATCGCGGGCATGCTGCCGACCTATTTCAACTCCTACGAGCCGCGGCTCGGCGAGCGCCGGATCCCGCTGCACGACCCACTCGCGGCGGCGATCGCGCTCGGCGACGTCACCCCGGACGACGCACCCGAGCTGGGGATTCGGGTCGATCCGGGGACCGGGCAGACGATCGAGGACCCGGGCGCGCCGAACCGGCTGCGCGTGGTGCTCTCGCTCAAGGAGCCGGCCGGGCCGATGCTTCTCAGCCGTATCACGCGGGACCTTCGGCCCTAACTGATCAGTTTCCCGGCGAGCAGGGTGGAGGTGACGCAGGGAGGATCTGATGACGACAGCGTGGCGTGGCTTCCGTGGTTCGGACTGGCGGGACGGCATCGACGTGGGTGCGTTCATCCACGACAACGTCGTGCCCTACACCGGCGGACCGGAGTTCCTGAGCGGGCCGACCGCCCGCACCGAGCGGATCTGGGGCAAGCTCCAGGCGATGTTCCCCGAGGAGCGCGAGCGCGGGATCTACGACGTGGACACGCACACGCCCTCGTCGCTCACCTCGCACGCGCCCGGCTACATCGACGAGGGCGACGAGCTGATCGTCGGCCTGCAGACCAGTGCGCCCCTGCGGCGCGCGATCATGCCGGCCGGCGGTCTGCGGATGGTCCAGCAGGGATTGGCCGCCTACGGTTATTGCCTGGATTCCACCGTACGCACGATCTACTCCCAGTACCGCAAGACGCACAACGACGGTGTCTTCGACGCGTATCCGGCCGACGTGAAGGCGGCGCGCCGCTCGCACATCATCACCGGATTGCCGGACGCCTATGGCCGCGGCCGGATCATCGGGGACTATCGGCGGGTCGCGCTCTACGGGGTGGACCGGCTCCTTTCCGAACGCAAAGAGCGCAAGGCCTCTCTCGACGCCTCCCTCAGCAGTGAGGACGTCATCCGGGATCGCGAGGAACTGGCCGAGCAGATCCGCGCGCTCGAGGATCTGCGGTACATGGCGAGCCGCTACGGATACGACATCAGCGGGCCGGCCACGACCGGGCGCGAGGCGATCCAGTGGCTGTACTTCGCGTATCTCGGCGCCACCAAGGAGCAGAACGGCGCGGCGATGTCGCTCGGCCGGACATCCAGCTTCGTCGACGTCTATCTGCAGCGGGACATCGACGAGGGCACGCTCACCGAGGAGCAGGCGCAGGAGCTGATCGACGACTTCGTGATCAAGCTGCGCATCATCCGGTTCCTGCGGACGCCCGAATACGATCAGCTCTTCTCCGGCGACCCGACCTGGGTGACCGAGTCGCTCGGCGGCATCGGGTGCGACGGGCGGCCGCTGGTCACCCGGAGCAGCTTCCGGTACCTGCAGACGCTCTACAACCTGGGGCCCGCGCCGGAGCCGAACCTGACCGTGCTCTGGTCGCCGGCGCTGCCGGACGGGTTCAAGCGGTTCTGCGCCCAGGTGTCGATCGACACGAGCGCGATCCAGTACGAGAACGATGATCTGATCCGGCCGGCGTACAGCGACGACACGGCGATCGCGTGCTGCGTCTCGGCGATGCGGGTCGGCAAGGACATGCAGTTCTTCGGCGCGCGGGCGAACCTGGCGAAGGCGCTGCTCTACGCGATCAACGGCGGTCGCGACGAGATGAGCGGGGAGCAGATCTTCGATGCGCCGCCCATCACCGATGACGTCCTCTCCTTCCCCGATGTCATGGAGAAATACGACAAGACGCTCGACTGGCTCGCGTCGACGTATGTCAGCGCGCTCAACGTCATCCACTACATGCACGACAAGTACGCCTATGAGCGCCTGGAGATGGCCCTGCACGACCACCCCGTGCACCGGTTCCTCGCCACCGGGATCGCCGGGCTCTCGGTCGCCGCGGACAGTCTCGCCGCCATCAAGTACGCCCAGGTCAAGGCGCTGCGCGACGAGAACGGCCTGGTCGTCGACTACGCGATCGACGGCGAGTTCCCGGCGTTCGGCAACAACGACGACCGGGCGGACGCGATCGCCGTCGACCTGGTCGAGCGCTTCATGGAGAAGATCCGCAGGCAGCCCACGTACCGGAACGCCGAGCCGAGCCTGTCGGTGCTCACCATCACCTCGAACGTCGTCTACGGCAAGCACACCGGCAACACGCCCGACGGCCGCCGCGCCGGTGAGCCCTTCGCGCCCGGCGCCAACCCGATGAACGGCCGCGACAAGCACGGTCTGGTCGCCGCCGCGCTCTCGGTCGCGAAGCTGCCGTACCGCTCGGCCCGTGACGGGATCTCGCTCACGACCACGGTCACCCCCGACGGGCTCGGCCACAATCGTCCGGATCGGATCACCAACCTGGTCGGCGTCCTGGACGGGTACACCGACGGCGGCGGCTTCCACCTGAACGTCAACGTCCTGAACCGGGCCACGCTGGAGGACGCGATGGCGAACCCTTCGGAATACCCGCAGCTGACCATTCGGGTCTCCGGTTACGCGGTCAATTTCGTCAAGCTCACCGTCGAGCAGCAGAAGGACGTCATCTCGCGGACGTTCCACGGCTCGCTATGACCGCGGTCGTGAAAAGCAGCGTCGGCAGCCTGCATTCGTTTGACATCTCCACCGGTGTCGACGGGCCGGGAACGCGATTCGTCGCGTTCCTGGCCGGCTGCCCGCTGCGCTGCCAGTACTGCCACAGCCCCGACACGTGGTTCCGGCGCAGCGGCAAGCCCATCACCGCCGACGCTCTCATGGCCGAGATTCAGCGCTACGAGCGCTTCATCAAGATCTCCGGCGGGGGCGTCACCCTGAGCGGTGGCGAGCCTCTTCAACAGACTTCCTTCGTACGCTCGATCCTGCATTCCTGTCACTCAAAAGGTATTCACACGGCCCTGGACACCAGCGGCTTCCTCGGGGCCCGTGCCGACGACTCGCTATTGGCGGATGTCGACCTCGTTCTGCTCGACATCAAGTCCGGCGACGAGACGACCTACCGGACGGTGACGCGTACCGGAAGATTGGCTCCCACCGCGGCCTTCGCCCACCGCCTCGGCGACCTCGGCAAGCCGATCTGGGTGCGCTTCGTGCTGGTCCCGGGCTTGACGGACGCGGTGCCGAACGTCGAGGCGGTCGCCGCGCTGGCCGCCTCGGTCCCCACCGTCGAGCGCGTCGAGGTCCTCCCGTTCCACCGCCTCGGCGTCGGCAAGTACGAGGCCCTGGGCATCCCGTTCCCGCTGGCGACCACCGCCGCCCCGGCCCCCGAACTGCTGGACCGGGTGCACGCCCAGTTCCGCGACCACGGCCTCACGGTCTACTGACCCGCCCATGATCAGGCGGCCGCGACATCGGCCGGCCGGCCGGGAGGTGAGGCGAGGCGACGTGGGCGCCCGGGAGGGCGGGGCGGCGCCGGTAAAATCTTGATCATGCCTGCCGCCGATCATGCCGACAGACGCCTGCGCCGCAAGTACGCGTCGCCGATGCGTGAGGCGGCCGCGGCCGCGACCCAGGCCCGGATCTACGAGGCCGCCGCCCGTCTCTACGCCGAGCGGGGCTATCTGGCTACCACGGTCGCCGACATCGCCCGGGAGGCCGACACCTCGGTTCCCCGGGTGAGCCTCGCCGGGTCCAAGGCGAGCCTGCTCATCGCGGCGTACTGCCTGCGGGCCGGCGGCGACCCGCAGGCGCGGACGATCTCCGACGCGAACGTGGTGACACGGATACAGAGCCTGCCGGTCGACGAGGCGCTGCGCAGCTACACCGAGTGGCTCTTCGACTTCCACGAGGCCACCGCCGGTCTCCGGATCGCTCTGCGCGAGGCGGCACCGGGCGATCCGGACGTCGCCGGCCTGCTGGTACGGATCGGCCGCCAGGGGTTCGAGGAGTGCCGGGAGGCGATGACCTGGGCGCGATCGCAGGGGCTGTTGCACGGCGACGTCGACCTCGACGATCGGGCGCACGCCTGGATGGCTCTGGGCAGCCCGGAGAGCTGGAGCCATCTGGTCGGCGCCGGCGGTTGGGACAAGGGGAAATACAGCGCCTGGCTGTTGCGTACGTTCCCGGCGGCCGTCTTCGGGCCGGCCTGACGACGGCCGCCGGGGATGCCCTGACCGTCAGGCCGGGTTCTCGACGGCCAGCAGCCCGGTGACGTCGGCGTCGGAGAAGGAGATGTCCTCCACCTCGTCACGGAAGACGGCGAGCGGGTGCTTGAAGTCCGGTCCCAGGCCGAAGCCGGGCGCGGCCACCTCGTACCCCATCAGCTTGAGCAGGTCGTCGTCGAGCGTGGCGGCGACCTCCGGCGGGACCACGATGTACTGGTTCTCCTCCTGCCGCAGCCAGCCGACGCAGTAGGCGAGGTTGACGGCCTGGCGCGGCTTGCCGGAACGGTTGGACGATCCGGCGTGGTAGGTGGATCCGAGCCAGAGCAGCACCGAACCGCGCTCCATCTCGGCGTATTCGACCCGGTCGTCGGGGTAGGTGGCGCGGGCGCCGTCGAGGTGGCTGCCGGCGACCACCCGGGTCGCGCCGTTCTCCTCGGTGAACGCGGTGTTGAGCGGCCACATCGTGCTCAGCTCCACCTCGAAGCCGGGCGGGAACGGGAACGGGTAGGCGTCCTGGTCGCGGTGCAGGCCCTGGGGCGACTCGCCGTCGCCGATCGAGATGAGCTGGGTGTTGCTCAGCTGGATCGCGTCGCACTTGGCCATCACCTGCTTCGCGACCTCGAGGATCAGCGGGTGCATGATCAGCTTCTGGACGCTCGCCGAGCGGGCGATCAGGTTGGGTACGCGTACCGTCCTGTAGCCGGCGAAGGCGAACGTGCCCGGTCGTCCCGCCTCGATGTGCGGGTCCATCTCCGTCGTGATGTCGTCGAGCACCTCGGTCGGCACGGCCTCGGTGAGGATGCAGCCGCCGTCGCGCCGGATGAGCGCGGTGATCTCCTCGGCGGTCGCGGTGGTGGCGGAGATTCTGACGAGAGCCACGATGGGCTCCTTTCCTGGGTTTCTCGGAGGTGGATCGGCCGGTCAGGCCGGGGCGAGGCGGTCGAGCATCGCCGGGACGTCGAAGAAGAAGACGTCGATGGCGTCGATCCGGCCGTCGGCGACGACGTACCGGTCGATCACCGGCACGTCGAGCGCCTCGTGTGCCGGCGTCGCGGGAAAGCGCATGGCGGTCGTGCGGAACACCACGTCGCCGTCGGCGGCGTAGCTGTCGGGGGCCGCCGTCACCGGGGCACCCGCGGCCTCGGCGAAGGCGACCAGGGCCGCGGTGCCGGCCACGCACAGGTCGCGGATACCGCGGCTGCCGCCGGTGAAGGTGCCTCCCCAGGGCAGCGCGGGCGTCTCGCGGCACACCGCGCCGGGCGTCAGGTAGGGGTCGACCGCCGCCTGCACGACGTCCGGGTCGCCACCCGCGGCCATCGCGCCGGCCAGGGCCGCGTTGTACGCCCGGACCAGGGTGATGTTCTCCATCGGAGCTCCTTCCTCGTTCGGCTTCCAGGGAAGCCAGCCGGGCGGCGCACCGTCAATGGATGCAACACACAATTGACTGTACGGAAATATAGCCAATTCTCATCACGGCTCTGACCTGCACTTTTGCCGCCGATGTCGGTGTCCGGCGGTGAAGCCACCCCGCTTCGGCAATCGGACGAATGCGGACTCAGTGGTCCAAAAGTAATTCGCTATATGTCCGTACAGTTAAATCTGTGTTGCTCCGCGCCGGAATCGTTGACGGGTCGCACCGGGCGCCGTTTACCTGTTCCCAGTTCGTTTCTCCGCCGAACGTGGCCCACAGAGAGGCAATAGAGTTGGTCGACCAGTTGAACGTGTCCGAGATAGTCGCGGAAAGACCCTTCCCTCAGATGACCCGAAAACGCTTCATCGGCTTCCTCGTCACCATTTTCGCGACCACCTATGTGGTGTTCTCGGCGATGGTCGTCATTCCGGTGATCGGCAACTTCTACGAGCTTTTCGGCGACAACCTGCTGATGGTCAACTACATCGTCTCGGGCGGCCTGCTCATCGCGATCATCGCCAACCTCGTCGGCGCCCGGCTCATGCGGCGGGTCAGCAAGCGGACGCTGCTGATCGTCGGGACGGCGGTGTTCACCGTATCCAGCTCCCTGCAGGTCGCGGTGCTCGACGTCGCCTGGATCGCGGTGATGGCCACCCTGACCGGGGTCGGCTGCGGTCTCGTCGTCGTCGCCGCGCCGGCCCTGCTCTCCGAGGCGTACCCGGACGAGAAGAAGCGCGGCACGATGCTGGGCTGGTACAACGCGGCCGGCGCCGCGGTCGGGGCGGCGTTGAGCGCCGTCGCCGGGGTGATCGCCGCCGGCTCCGGCTCGTGGACCGCCGTGTACCGGCTCTACCCGATCTCCGCTCTGGTCCTGGTCCTCGCCATCGTCTTCGTCCCCCGGACCCCGACCGGCCGTGAGCTGCATGAAGCGTCCGAGGCCGTCACGGTCCGGGAGAGGGTGCCGTTCCTGCCGATGGCCGGCCTCGGCGCCGCCGGGTTCGTGCTGAGCCTGGTCTACATGGTGCCGGTCTACCTGATCGCGCTGCTCGTCGCGGAGAAGGGGCTCGGCGACGAGTCGGTCAGCGGCCTGCTCTCCTCGGCCACGACGCTCGGCTCGGCCCTGGGATGTGCGGCGTTCGGCCTGATCTACCGGCGGATCGGCCGTGCCGCGGCCACCGTCGCGTTCGCCGTGATGGCCGTCTCGGTCGCACTGCTCGAGGTGACGAACGTGGGAGCGGTGGCGGCCGGCTGCTTCCTGCTCGGCGTCGCCTATGGCATCGGGTTCGTCTACTACACGGTGCGGGCGACCGCGATCGTGCACCCCTCACGGGTCCCCGACGCCCTGGCCGTCTCGTGGGCGGCCATCAACCTCGGCGGGTTCGCCTCGACGTACGCGGTGAGCGCCGCCCAGAACGGCCTCGGCATCGCCACCGTCGGCGGTGTCCTGCCCCTCCTGCTCGGCCTGGTCCTGGTGGCCACCGTCCTGTCGATCGGCTTCGGCGTACGCGCCCTCACCATCAAGAAAGCGGCGAACCGATGAATCTCGAGGATCTCCCCCGCGAGCTGGACGGGCTCACCCAGTTCGCCAAGCCACCGTGCCACGAACTCGACGGCGAGCGGTTCCACCTCGTCATGGACAGCGGATTCGACATCGACCTCGAGTTCGGCCGCGCCATGTGCGTCTGGAACGGATGGAGCGCCGAGTACCACTGCGTGAAGGCGGACGACGACACGTACCTGGTCACCTTCATCGCCGACCCGGACGGCGTGCGGGAGTGCCACTCGTTCGTGCTCGACCTGGAGCAGCGCCTCGTCACCCACCACACCTGCGCGGCCGGCCGCAATCCCCGGCACCCGCTGCTGATGACCGACACGTACGACTTCGGGGCGATCGAGACCGAGGGGTACGCGCTGCCGTACCGGCGGCACTGCTTCACCGGCGATCTGCTCGGCACCCAGGTCCAGTGGCACTGGACGACCGACCTGGTCTCCCGGCACGCGTACCTCGAGCCCAGCTTCTACCGGGTCACCTGGGAGGAGGGCGGCCGGATGGAGGAGACCTTCGACGAGGAGATGTCGATGATCCCGGCCACCGACGAGCTCGCCCGGTACATCAAGATCAAGGATCGGATGTACCTGTTCGTGGTCACCGAGGAGAAGGTCGAACGGCTTCTCGGCGACAACCAGCCGTTCCGCAGCGACAGCATGCTCTTCATCGAGAACTTCGACCGCATGTTCCACGTCGGCCGGGCCTTCGGCGCCATGATGGTCGGCGGCGTGCCGGAGCCGCTCTACATGATCTACGGCGCGTTCGGGAAGCCTCTCGAACTCCCGGAGAAGCTGCTCTCCCTCCCGAACCGGTACACCGTCTGATGCGGAGCGAATCTGTGACCCTGGCCAACACCGGCGAACAACACGGAATCGGGCAGTACCGGTTCCCCCGCAGCTATTTCCTGACCGGAAAGTCGTACGGTCTCACCGCCGCCGACGGCGCCCGGATCCGGCTCGAATTCCTCGACCGCGAGCGCGTCCGCATCGATGGCGAACTGTCCTTTTTCGACTGCGTCCCAGCGGCCGAGGACGTCTATTTCGTCAGCCTTCTCGTGGCGGCACGATTCATCGTTCTCGACCTGAAACGCGGCCACGCGGTCGTCGTCGACGACACCCTCGCGTTCTTCGCGATCGATGGCCTGCGCGACGCCGGCGACATCGCCGCCGGCCTCACCGACGAGATGACCGGCACGTCGGTGCGCTGGCACCTCGGCGCCGAGCGCTACCTCGACCAGCAGTACGTGAGCGACAAGGAGAGCCGGCTCGCCTGGTCACCCCGCCCGGACAAGGCGCGCTCCTGCCGTACGGCGTTCGCCGCTCTCGGCGACGGCCTGTTCCTGATCGAGGCGGACAACCACGCGGTACCGGGACTCGACGTGCCCCAGGGCCTGGCCCGGCTCGTGATGGTCCAGGACTTCCATCGCGTACTCGTAACGGGATGTGCCTACTCGTCGGTGTTCAACGACCGGATCCTGTTCTCCGGCTACGGCGAGTTCGCCGGTCGGTAGGGAAGACGATGCGCTACCGCCAGCACCTGCACGGCCGCACCCACCAGTTCGACGGGCTCGTGGAGGTGATGGCCAAGGCCACGCCCCTGCGGTCGGGTGACGTACTCGCCGGGTGTGCCGCCCGCACCGACGCCGAACGTGCGGCGGCCCGCTGGGTCCTCGCCGACGTGCCGCTCGCCGCGTTCCTGAACGAGCCGCTGATCCCGTACGAGACCGACGACGTCACCCGGCTCATCGTCGACGGCCACGACGCGGCCGCGTTCACTCCGGTCGCCGGCCTCACCGTGGGCGAATTCCGGGAATGGCTGCTCACCGTGGCCGCCCGGCCCGGCGCGAGCGCGATCCTGACCGCGCTCGCGCCCGGGCTCACCCCCGAGATGGTCGCGGCCGTCGCCAAGCTGATGCGCAACCAGGACCTGATCGCGGTCGCCGCCGCCACCAGCGTCGTCACCGCGTTCCGCACCACGCTCGGCCTGCCCGGCCGGCTCTCCACCCGGCTGCAGCCCAACCATCCCACCGACGACCGGGCCGGGGTGGCCGCCGCGCTGCTCGACGGTCTGCTGCTCGGCTCCGGTGACGCGGTCGTCGGCATCAACCCGGCCTCGGACAACCCGCGGACGGTGGCGGGCCTGCTGCACCTGATCGACGACGTGCGGGAACGCTACGCGATCCCGATGCAGTCCTGTGTGCTGACGCACGTCACCACCACCGTCGACCTGATCGGCCGGGGCGCCCCGGTGGATCTGGTGTTCCAGTCGATCGCCGGCACCCAGGCCGCCAACGCCGGGTTCGGTGTGGAACTGCCGATGCTCGCCGACGCGAAGGCCGCCGCCGAGGCGCTGAACCGCGGCACGGCCGGCCGGAACGTCATGTACTTCGAGACCGGGCAGGGCTCGGCCCTCTCCGCCGGCGCGCACCACGGCGTGGACCAGCAGACCCTGGAGGCGCGTGCGTACGCCGTGGCCCGCGCCTTCGACCCGCTCATCGTCAACACGGTGGTCGGTTTCATCGGGCCGGAGTACCTCTACGACGGCAAGCAGATCCTGCGCGCCGGGCTGGAGGACCACTTCTGCGGCAAGCTGCTCGGCGTCCCGATGGGCGTCGACGTCTGTTACACCAACCACGCCGAGGCCGACCAGGACGACATGGACACGCTGCTCACGATGCTCGGCGTGGCCGGCTGCACGTTCGTGATCGCCGTGCCCGGCGCCGACGACGTCATGCTCGGCTACCAGTCGACCTCGTTCCACGACGCGCTCTACGTGCGCAAGGCCCTCGGGAGACGGGCGGCCCCCGAATTCGAGGAGTGGCTCGACCGGACCGGATTGCTCGCCGCGGACGGCGGCATCCTCGCCGTCGACCCGGCCTCCTGCGCCCTGCGGGCGATCGCCGCATGAACGACTTCTGGACGCCGCTGCGGCGGACGACTCCCGCCCGTATCGGCCTGGGACGCGCCGGGAACGGTGTCTCCACCCGGGCGTTGCTGGAGGCCGGAGCGGCACACGCGCTGGCCCGCGACGCCGTTCACCGCGCGCTCGACCACGCCGCCCTGGTCGGGGAGCTCGCAGCGCTGGGCGCCGTACACGTGGCCTCGGCGGCGCCGGACCGTGCCACCTATCTCACCCGGCCCGACCTGGGCCGCCGGCCGGACCCGGACGTCCCGCTGCCCCGATCGGCCGGGCCGGTCGACCTGGCCGTCGTGCTCGCCGACGGCCTGTCGGCCACGGCGGTGCACCGTCACGCCGTACCGCTGCTGCGGTCTCTTCTCGCGGCCCTTCCGCCGGGCACCACCGTCGGGCCGCCGGTGGTCGCCACCCAGGCCCGGGTCGCGCTCGGCGACCATGTGGGCCGGGCCCTCGACGCCGCGATGGTGCTGGTCCTGATCGGTGAACGCCCCGGCCTGTCCTCCGCGGACAGTCTCGGCGCGTATCTGACGTGGTCCCCGAGGCCGGGCATCGCGGACTCGGCCCGCAACTGCGTCTCCAACATCCGCCCACCGCACGGCCTCTCCTACGCGGCGGCGGCCCGCACGCTCGCCGGGCTGATGGCGGGTGCCCGCGAACTCGGCACGACCGGCGTACGGCTCAAGGACCTCGGCCCGGGCAGGGAGCTCGGCCCGGGCAGGGAGCTCGGCCCGGGCAGGGAGCTCGGCCCGGGCAGGGAGCTCGGCGGCTGACGTCCTCAGCGATTGGCCGACAGTTCGTCGACGCCCTCCCGACGACCGCCACCGGCAAGATCCTCAAGCGCGATCTGTCCTGATCGCCGTCGAGGATGATGGCAGCGTGTAAAACAAATGTTATACGCTGCTGAGGTGGGGTATGACTGGCTGCCGGAGGCGTTGCGAGCACTGCGCGGTGTCGAGGTGTCCGAGGTCGGCCAGGTGCTCGGTGCGCCGCGGCGCATGCCGATGGCCGCCGAGTCGGCCGGTGTCCGGTTCCTCACGATCAGCGGGCGCACCCGCGCCGGGCGGCCGCTGGTCATCGCGGTCCGGCTGCTCGGTGGCCTGGACCAGCAGATCATCGGCGCCCGGGCGATGAGCCCGGACGAGCTCGCGCGGTTCGAGGCATGGGAGGCGTCGTCATGACGGAGCAGCACACCCCCGACCAGGTTGCGGCCGCCGCCGCGGCGTTCGCCGGGGGCGACGTGACCTATCACCCGGCCACACCGGTGCAACTGCCGCCGCCGGCGGAGTCCGAGCCGACGGTCACCATCGCCCTCCGCGTCCCGGCGTCGCTCGCGCAGCGCACCCGCCGGGCCGCCGAGACGCAGGCCATCACCCTCTCGGAGCTGGTGCGCGGCTGGATGGAGATGGGCCTGACCGAGCTCGACGCCCCGGACAAGACGGTGTCCCTGGCAGAGCTGCGCCGGGCCATCGCCCACGCGGCGCAGAGCACCCGCGCCGCGTAGCGACACTCCTCAGGGCCGGGCCGTCAGGTGGGCCTCGCGGCGCAGGGCGTTGCGGGCGGCGACCTGCTGGGTGGTGATGATCGCCTCGGAACGGGACCGGCCGAGGAAGCTGACCATCCAGCGGAACAGGACGGTCGTCTTGTTGCGCAGGCCGTACAGGTACCAGAGGTGCACGCCGATCCAGATCAGCCAGGCAGGCGTTCCGGCGAGCCGGATCCGGCCGAGGTCCGCGATCGCGAAGTGGCGCGACACCGCGGCCAGGTTGCCCTTGTCGAAGTAGGCGAACGGCTTCACGGCCCGGCCACCGGCCAGGCGGCGGGCGATGGTGCGGCCCGCGTACCGGCCGCCCTGGATCGCGACCTGGGCGACGCCGGGCAGGCCGTCCAGGCTCATCGCCTCACCCAGTACGAAGATCTCGGGATGACCGGGCACGGTGAGGTCCGGCTCGACGAGCACCCGCCCGACCCGGTCGACGGGCGCTCCGGTGGCCTCGGCGAGCCGCCCGGCCACGCCGGTCCCCGCGACGCCCGCGCACCAGATCTTCGTCATGGCCGCCTCCGTCGCCGTGCCGTCGGCCGTCTCGATCTTCACGCCGAGCGCGTCGAGGCCGACCACGCGGGCGTTGAGCCGGACGTCGACGCCGATCCTGCGCAGCCGCCGCTCCGCCGTGGCCGACAGCCGCGCGTCGAAGGTCGGCAGGATCCGGTCGGCGGCGTCGACCAGGATGATCCGGGCCTGCCGGGGGTCGATGTTCCGGTACTGGCCGGGCAGGGTCCGGTGGGCGATCTCCGCGATCTGCCCGGCCATCTCGACGCCGGTCGGCCCCGCGCCGGCGACCACGAAGGTCAGCCAATGCTCGCGTTCCGCCGGGTCGGCGGCCCGTTCGGCCATCTCGAAGGCGCTGAAGATCCGGCCGCGGATCTCCAGGGCGTCGTCGATGGTCTTGAGGGCGGGCGCGTACTCGGCGTACTCGTGGTGACCGAAGTACGACTGGGTCGCCCCGGCGGCGACGATCAGCGAGTCGTACGGCAGCCGGTCGGTGGTGACGCCGTCCCCGGCCCGCACGGTGACGGTCCGCGCGACGGGGTCGACATCGGTCACCGTACCCAGGACGAACTCGGTGTTCCGCTGCCGCCGGACCGCCTCCCGGACCGGGACCGCGACCTCGCCGGGGGAGAGGATCCCGGCGGCGACCTGATAGATCAGCGGCTCGAAGATGTGATGGTTGGTCCCGTTGATCAGCGTGACGTCCACCGCCGCCCGCTTCAGGGCGCGAGCCGCGTACAGCCCGCCGAACCCCGCTCCGACGATGACGACGCGATGCCGTGCCTGACCCGTCATGCTGCTCTCCTCCGTGCCTCGCCGCGCGGCGGTCGGCTCTCGCGCCGCCCGCCGCTGACAGGACGACGTCCCGGGGCCGGATGTGACGGATCTGGATGTGTCGTACCTGACAGGCGATCGCGGTTGCGGGATCCGTCAGGTCGCTGATCGGCCGGGCAGCGTGCGGCGGTTTCGCCGAAGGAGCCTGGTGAGCCAGCCGAGTCGGCCGGGACCTGAAAGGGGTACTCGCGGTACCGTCGTCGCTGTCGCTGCTGACCGCGAGTTTCCCCGAGGGGCACCGGCGGGCCAGGGCCGTCGCCGCCTACAGCGCGGCGTTCCTGCCGATGTCCGCGGTCGACTTCGTGGTCGCGCTGCGGGTCAACCGGGTCGTGGGCCGTTTCGGCGCGACACCGGTGCTGACCGCCGGTCTCGCCGTCACCCTGGCCGGGATGGTGTGGCTGAGCCGCGCCGGCGACGACAGCGGCTACCCGGTCGCCGTGGCACTGCCGATGGTGCTGATCGGTGTCGGTCAAGGGCTGGCGTTCGCACCGTTGACCTCCGCCGGGCTGGCCGGGGTGGCGGGCACCGACGCGGGCGCCGCCTCCGGCCTGGTCAACACCTTCCACCAGGTCGGCAGCGCACTCGGCCTCGGCGTGCTCACCTCGGTCGCCGCCACGTCCGCCCTGGTGGACCGGGTCGGCACCGCACTGACCGGCAGCGCCGTCATGCTGCTGATCGCGCTGCTGCTGGTGGTGATGCTGATCGCCCGCGGCCGGTCCCGCCTCGCGCCGCCCGCCGAGGGGAGTACTGCCGGTACCCTCCCCGGCATGCCCTCCCTGCAACGCTGACCAGGGTGTTTGCTGAGCTCCTGACCGGCGCTCGCCGTGGCGACGCCATCGTTCCAGGCATGACCGGCATCCCACCCAGCCGACCGTCACAGCAGCGAGCCGGGTCTGGTCAGCGCCGCATCCAGTCGGCGCGCTGTTTCACCTGTCCGTGCCGCGTCAGCCGGCCACCACCACGATCCACGCAGATCTCGCCGGCTTCCCGATCGATCCAGTAGCTTTGCCCGGCGCCGATGAAGGTCGGCTCTTCCAGATAGAAATGGTGATCCACGACGTTGACGAGGATCAGCCGATCAGCAGTCCCACGCTCGACCATCTCCACCCTCTCGCCCCGGCGCCACACCCCACGACCTCGGCAAGCGTACGTCGGTCGACGCCCCTCATCACGTACGACCAGACGCCACCACCGCCCTTCGGAGACCTCCATCCTCGGGCGTTCGTTCCGGTGGCGCTGTCCGCCTCCATCACCGTGATCCCTGCTCCGGTCGGGTTCGTCGCCGGGAGCCGGATGCACGACCAACGATCAGCCACGCCGACACGGCGCGCCCGACCAGCGGCAGTTGCGGACGTTCTTGTCGGAGGGTCGTGCCAAAATCCCGCCCATGCCTGAGATCGTCACCGCAGCGCTGGTTCGCGAAGGTCAAGTCCTGCTCGTCCACCGAAGTCCGAACAAACATGCTTACCCGAACGTGTGGGGTCTGGCGGGTGGGCACATCGATGCAGGCGAGACGGAGCTGGCTGCGCTCGCAAGGGGGTGCACGAAGAACTGAGCGTACAGATAGCAACAGGGTCGGCCATTCATTTGTGTAGGCTGGTTATAGGCCACGCAGAGGAACCTGTGCGCTTGAGTGCCTGGATCGTCAGTGAGTGGACGGGCACACCGACAAACGCCGCTCCCGATGAGCATGACGAGATCCGTTGGTTCCAGCCGGATGAGTTACCTACTCTCGCCCACGAACCCGTACGCACGGCGTTGATGGAAGCCATGCGGGGAACCCGCGCCTAAACCGTCAACGCTCAGTCTCATCGGACACATCCGGGAGCCGATCTGCCGCGCTGGCCGTCACGCTCCGGAACCTGTCAAGTCAACTGAGACAGTTTCTTGATTTTGTTTAGCTTTGTGCTGGTGGAAGGCTCGTCGCCGTTGTGATGGTGGCCTGGCCGG
>NZ_JBFAYF010000073.1:0-40237 GCF_040681165.1 Actinoplanes sp. NPDC051851
TCTTCGCCACCGCGGCAGTATCCACGGCGTCAGTTGTCATGGTCATCAGATGCGTCTCCTTGATCAGGAGTTACACCGTTATTTGTACAGTCCCGCTGCCGGCCCGCCACGACCTATGAATGATGTAGATCTTGGAAGGCGTCCGGTGGGAAGGTCGTGGTGTGGTCGCCCAGGGTCAGCGACCGGTATGTGGCTATCGCGGCCTCCTCCAGGTTGAGGGCGCGGCGGTAGGCCATCTCGGTCGTGGGGCCGACCGTCGTGCAGCCGTGGTGGGACATGATCACGCAGTCGTGGTCGGTGAGGTGGGCGGTGGCCTCGTCGGCCAGGGCGTCGGAGCCGTTGGGGCGGTACGGGGTCGTGGCCACCGCGCGGACGTAGAAGGCGTGGTCCAGCGTGAGCAGGCGGATCTGGTGGCCGAGCGCGTCGAGCAGGACCGCGTGTTGCGGATGGACGTGGACGACGGCGTTGATGTCCGGGCGGTGGCGGTATGCCCGGTGGTGCAGCTTCCACTCGCTGGACGGGGGCGGGCCGCCCAGATGGTTGCCGTCCAGGTCGAGGAGGGCGAAATCGGCCGGCGTCAGGGCGTCCAGCCAGGTGCCCGCCGCGGTGACCACGAAGTGATCGGTATCGGGCACGCGGGCGGAGAGGTTGCCGCCGCTGGCGATCACCAGGCCGGAGCCGACGGCCGAGCGGCCGATGGAGATCAGCTGGTCGACGATCACCACGGCGGCTCCCCGAGGGCGGCGGTGAGCGCGGCGAAGTCCGGAAGCGACGCCCGTTCCACGATCATCGTGCGCGCCGAGCGTGCCACCCAGGCTGCGGCTTCGGGGCGTCCGGCCAGCTCACGAGCGTGGGAGTAACCGATCACCCGGCGCATCGCCTCGGTGCCGGCGAAGGCGAGGGCGTCGGTCCAGATCGCGGAGAGGTGGCCCGCGGGCGGGTCGACCTTTGAGCGATACGCGGTCTCGAACGCGTCCCAGCTGACCGCGATGTCACCCACGATCCCGGCGGTCAGGCAGTTACCCCAGTAGACGCCGAGATCGAAACCGGACGGGCCGAGGAACGCGAACTCGGGGTCGAAGATCCGGACGGCGGCCGGGTCGCCGTCCGGGGCGACCATGATGGAGCCGGAGTGCAGATCGCCGTGGACCAGGCTCTCACTGTGGGTGATGAAGATGTGGCGCACGTCGGCCATCGCGCGCGCCAGCGAAGGGTCCGCGCGTAGCCCGGCGACGAGGTCGTCCAGGGCCGGGTCGTGGTGGTTGTGCTCGTGCTCGAGGTACGGCTCGGTCAGCACCACGTCCAGCGTCATCTGGCACAGCTCGGGGTTCTGCACGGTCACGGCCAGCCGGGAGCGGGCGGCCAGGTCCAGCCCGAGCGGGCCGGTGCCCGCGGCGAGGCGACCGCAGAAGCGGCCGACCTGCGCGGCGACCTCCGGATGACGGCGGCCCGCGACGGTCTCGCCGCGCAGCACCCGCAGTGCGCTGAGATCGTCCATCACGATGGTGTAGGTCGCCGGATCGTAGTCGTGAACCGCCGGCACCAGGTCCGGATTGTGCTCGGCCAGGTGCCGGTACGCGGCGACCTCGAGCGCGGCCCGCTCCGGCCCGAGCGGCCAATCCTGCTGGACCCGGATCCAGGGCAGCGCCTGCTTCACGGCGACGCCGGTGCCCCGCGCGGGGTCCTGTACGAGGAAGACCCGGTTCAGGTTGCCGTCGCTGACCTCCTTCACCGTGGAAGACGATGGAAGATCGGAGATGCCGCGCGAGTGCAGGTGAGCGACGACCGTGGACGCCTCATGGTGCGGATAGTCGCTCATGCGCCGCGCCCCAGACGCTCATCCGCGGTCACCAGCTTCTCCAGGAAGTCCGCGAGGAACGCCGCGTGATCAACCTCGGTCACCACCACGGTCTCCGGTGCGTCCTCGTACGGAAAGACCGTGGGCTTGTCGTCCACCGTGCGCATCAGCCGGGCCCGGGTCGCGAACCCGTCGCTGCGCACGTTGACCGGCCCGCGCAGCGCGGTGCGGACCAGCTCGGGGTGGATCATCACGCCGGCGGCCAGGCCGTCGTGTGCGGCGCAGATCCGGCGGCCCCACTTCTCCTGGTAGAAGTCGAGGTACGCCTCGGTGACCGCGTGACTGAACCGGGCGATCGGAGCGTCCACCGCGCCGAGCCGGGCGATGAACTCCTCGTCCATGATGGTCGGGGTGGTGACGTTGACGCCGACCATCACCATGTGGGCGCGCGGTGCCCCGAACATCACGGCGGCGGCCTGCGGGTCGGCGGCGACGTTCGCGTCCACCTCCATCACGTCGCCGGGCTCCGCGTACGGCCCGGAGCCGCCCATGATGACCACCGAGCGGTACCGGGTGAGGACGTCGGGGTCGATCGCCACCGCGTCGGCGATGTTGCTCTGCGCGCCGAGCACCAGCAGGTCGAGTTCGCCGGGGTTCTCCCGCCCGAGGCGGACCAGCGCGTCCGCGGCGGACTCAGCGCTGGGCGTGGCCGGGACGCGGTCCAGGTCCTGATCGCCGAGCCCGTCGTGCCCGTGCACGAACCAGGAGTGCTTCGCGGGCTCGCCGCTGATCGGCCCCTCCCGCCCCGGGTGCACCGGGACCTCGTCGAGACCGCAGAGCCGCAGCACGTGCGAGACGTTCTCGATGGCGTGCGCGGTCGAGCAGTTCCCGAACGTGGTGGTGCAGGCGACGATCTCCACGCCCTCGGAGGCGGCGAGGTAGATGACGGCGAGCGCGTCGTCGATCCCGGTGTCGGTGTCGATCACGACGCGGCGGGTGGAAGCGGCGGTCATGCGGGAGTCCCTTCGATCAGCTTGTCGGGTGCGAACGCCCCGCGCCGGGTGACGACGGTGGTGATCAGGTGCGGCGGGGTGACGTCGAAGGCGGGGTAGAAGCCGCGCAGGCCCTCTCCGGCGGTGCGGACGCCCATCACCGAGAGGACCTCGTCCGGGTCGCGCAGCTCGATCGGCACCGCGTCGATGCCGGGCGCGGCCGGGTCCGGCTCGATCACCATGGCGTGGAACGGCAGCCCGAACTCCCGGGCGGCGAGCGCGACGGCCAGGGTGCCGACCTTGTTGACCACGTGGCCGTCCATGGTGACCCGGTCCGCGGCGGTCAGCGCGACGTCGACCATCCCGCGGCGCATCGTCTCGGCGACCATGCCGTCGGTGACCAGCGTGGTCGGTACGCCCATCTCGACCAGCGAGGGTCCGGTCAGCCGGGCGCCCTGCAGGTACGGCCGGGTCTCGGTGCAGACGAACTCCCAGGACTTCCCGGCTGCCCGCCCGGCCATCACGGTCTCGACCAGGTACGAGTCGGCCCAGCAGTGGGTGAGCACGCGTGCGCCGTCCGGGATGATCGCCGCGGTGGCGGCCCCGAGCGCACGGCAGTCGGCGAGGTAGCCGTCGGCGGCACCGGCCGCGGCGGCCGCGGCCCGGTCGAGCAGCGAGGCCGCGTCCAGGTCGGCGTCGAGCGCGGCGACCGCACCGGCCAGGCCCTCGCGGATGTGGTTGTTGGTCGGCCGGGTGGCGATCAGCCGCTGGGCGGTGCGCCGCAGTTCCCGCCGTACGTGATCCGGATCGGTCGCGCCGGCGAGCGAACGGGTGGCGAGCACGAAGCCCGCCGTCGCGGCGAAGAGCGGGCCGCTGCTCTGGGTGACCATCTGCTCGATGGCGACGGCGACGTCCTCGACGGTCGGGCAGACGACCCAGGAGCGCTCGAACGGGAACACCCGCCGGTCCAGAATCTCGACTCCCCGATCGGTGAGGCGCACGCTGTCGGCCAGCAGCGGGCGGTCCAGGGGGGTAGCGGTCATTGTGTCACCTTCTGGAGAGAGGGCCGCCTGATCGAGGTCAGCAGCAGCACGACGAGGGTGATCAGGTAGGGGGCGGCGTCGGTGGCCTGCTGGGGGAGGCCCAGGCCCTGGAGCCGGAAGCCGAGCGCGTCGGCCGCGCCGAAGACGAGGCAGGCGCCGAGGACCGGCCACGGCCGGCTGCGGCCGAGCATCACCGCGACCACCGCGACCCAGCCGCGCCCGGCGGTCATCTGCTCGCTGAACAGCTGGACGTTGCCGAGGGCGAGCTGGGCCCCGCCGAGTCCGCAGAGCGCGCCGCAGAACAGGATCGCGGCCCACTGGTACGCCGAGACGGGTACGCCCAGGCTGCGGGCGGCCTCCGGGTTCTCGCCGATGCCGCGCAGCCGCAGGCCCCACCGGTGCCGGGACAGGAAGAGCGAGATCGCCGGGACCAGCAGGACCGCGATCAGCACGGCCCAGCTGCTGGCGCCGAGCACGTCGCCGAGCACCGGGATCGCGCCGATCGGGGTGTCGGCCAGCCGGGTGAAACCGGCGAGCCCGGGATCGCTGTAGGTGCCGGTGCGGCCGAGCAGCGTCCGCAGCAGGAACCCGGTGAGGCCGACGGCGAGCAGGTTGGTGCCGATGGCCAGGATGATCGGGTCGGCGCGCAGGCCGATCGCGCCGGCCGCGAGCACCGCCGCGAGGATCAGCGCCGCGGCCATCCCGGCGAGCGCGCCGAGCAGGGCGCTGCCGGTCTGCGCGGTCACCGCGACCGCGGCGAAGCAGCCGACCAGCATCTGCCCTTCCAGGCCGATGTTGAAGACGCCGACCCGGGAGCAGACCGCGCCGCCGAGGGCCGCGAGCAGGACCGGGCCGACGGCGAGCACGACGGCCGCGAGGAATCCGAGCGAGAGGATGTTCACCGCAGGCCCGCCTTGGCTCGGGCGCGACGCGAGCGCGCCGCGACGATGACGACGAAGGTGATGACCACGCTCGCCTGGATGATCGCGGTGAGCTGCCGCGGCACGCCGACGTCGCGTTCCATGCCGGTGCCGCCGACCTGCAGGGCGGTGAAGAGCAGCGCGGCGGCGAAGAGTGCGGCCGGGCGGCCCCGGGAGAGCATCGCGACGGTGACGCCGGTGAACGTGTAGCCGGGGACGGTCAGCGCGCCGTCGATGAACCGGTAGGGCGGCGCGGCGACCAGCAGCGCGCCGACGAGTCCGGCGATCGCCCCGCTGGCGGCGAGCGAGAGGGTGAGCAGCGACGGCACGTTGACGCCCGCGTACCGGCCGAACCTCGGGTTGGCGCCGACGACCCGCAGGTCGAGACCGGTCGTGGTCCGCGCGTCGACGACCCAGTAGGCGACGAAGACCAGCAGGATCACAATCAAACCCGTGTTCACGTACGGGCTCCAGTCGCCGAGACTCGGCAACCGCATGTCCACCGGGAGCCGCTCGGTCTGCGGGGTGCCCGACCCCTCGTCGGCGAGCGGATAGCGGGCCAGATAGGAGGCGAGCGAGACGGCCGGGAAGCCGAGCAGCAGGGTGGAGATGATCACCGGCACCCGCCCCCGGAGCAGCAGCGGCGCACTGATCGCGGCGAGGAGCCCGCCGGCCAGCGCGGCGGCCAGCGCGGCCAGCGCGAACGTGAGCAGGCCCCAGTCCGGCAGGGCCAGCGCGACCCCGGCGCCGGTGATCCCGCCGATCACCAGCTGGCCGTCGCCGCCGAGGTTGAACTCCTGCATCCGGAACGGGATGGCGAACGAGACGGCCATGCCGAGCACCGGCGCGAGCGCGGCCACCACGTACGGGAGATTGGTCTCTTCGAAGACGCCGTTGATCAGGGCGGAGTAGCCGGTGATCGGGTCGATCCCGCCGATCGCCAGGACGATCGCGCCGACCGCGAAGGCGGCGAGCAGCGCGGGGAGGGCGGCGCCGTCGGCGAGCGGGCCGCGCAGTTTAGCCAGCATGACGATCACCCGCGTTGGTCATCGCGGCACCGATGGACTGCTCGCTCATCCCACTGCGGGGTATCTCGGCGACGACCCGGCCGTCGACCATCACGTAGACCCGGTCGGCGAGCGCGCAGAGCTCGGTCAGCTCGTTCGAGACCAGAAGGACCGAACGACCCCGGTTCCGGTACGCCAGCAACTCCCCGTGGATGTACTCGATCGCGCCGATGTCCACGCCCTGCGTGGGGTTCTCCGCGATCAGCAGGTCGGCGTCGTGCCCCAGCTCGCGGGCGATCACCACCTTCTGGGCGTTGCCACCGGAGAGCGCCGCGACCGGCGTACCGGGCCCGCCGCCGCGGACGTCGTGCCGCTCGATGAGCCGGTGGGCCGCGGCGCCGGACCTGCGCGGGGAGAGCCAGCCGAAGCCGCGGCGCTGCCCGACCGCGACGTTGTCGGCGATGGAGAGCTGCGGTGCGGTTCCGACGCCGCGCCGGTCCTCCGGCACGTAGGCGATCCCGGCACCGCGGCGGCGCCGCACGTCCAGGCCGTCGACGCGGACCCCGTTGAGGCTGACCGCGCCACGGCAGGGCCGCAGCCCGACGACGGCCTGGACCACTTCGCTCTGGCCGTTTCCGGTCACGCCCGCGATGCCGACGATCTCGCCCCGGCACACCGTCAATTCTTCGACCCGGATTTCGGTACGGGCTCCGTCGGCGGTCACCCGCAGATCGGTCAGCGTCAGGACGGTCTCGGTCGCGGCCGTCTCCGACTCGTTGGTGACCGGCACGATGCTGCGCCCGGTCATCGCCTCGGCGAGCGCGGCGGCGGAGGTCTCCGCGGTCGGCAGCGACGCGACCACCGCACCGCGGCGCATCACGGTCACCCAGGAGCTGACCGCCATCACCTCGTCGAGCTTGTGGGTGACCAGCACGACCACCGCGCCGCCCGCGGCGAGCCGGCGCAGCGAGGTGAAGAGCAGGTCGGTCTCGGCCGGGGTCAGCACCGCCGTCGGCTCGTCGAGGATCAGCACGTCGGCGCCGCGGTAGAGCGCCTTGAGGATCTCCACCTGCTGGCGGAGCCCCATCGGCAGCTCACCGACGGTCGCGTCCACCGGCAGGTGCGACCCGTACCCGGTGATCAGCTCGGCGACCTCGGCGCGGGCCCGCCTGCGGTCGATGATCCCGCCGGCGCGGACCGGCTCGGCGCCGTAGACCACGTTGTCGGCGACGCTGAGGCTGTCGAAGAGCTGGAAGTGCTGGTGGACCATGCCGACGCCGTCGGCGATCGCGTCCCGCGGGGAGGCGTACGCGACGCGCTCGCCCCGGGACTCGATGTGGCCGTCGTCCGGGCGCTGCAGTCCGTAGAGCAGCGACATCAGCGTGGACTTCCCGGCGCCGTTCTCGCCGACCAGGGCGTGGATCTGCCCGGCGTGCAGGTCCAGGTCGACGGCGTCGTTCGCGACCAGCGGCCCGAACCGGCGGGTCAGCCCGGCCGCCCGCAGCCGTGGCGGCTCGGTCACTTCGCGGTCAGCGGGTCGGCGACGGTGATCTCCCCGGAGATGATCTTCGCCTGGATCTCCTTGACCTTGGCGATCACGTCCGGGTGGTCGGCGATCAGGCAGCCCGAGGTGGCCACGTCGTCCTGGAGACCGGTGAGGCCCACGCCGCCGTCGGCGAGCCCGTACTCGGTGGATCCGCCGGGCTGGCCGCCGAGGATCTTCTCGACCGCGGCCGGGATGGCGATGTCGAGCCGCTTGATCGCGTTGTCGACCACCACGCCCTTCTCGTCGCCGCACTGGTTGGTGTCGACGCCGAACGCGTAGAACCCGCCGGCCTTCGCGGCCTGGAACACCCCGGTGTTACCGGCCGAGGCGGAGGCCATCACGTAGTCGGCGCCGTCCTCGCCCAGCGTGGTCGCCTGCGCGTTGGCCCGGGCCGGGTCACTGAACGGGTTGTTCCCGCCGACGAAGAGCGGGGTGAAGCCGATGGTGGAGTCGACCGACTGGGCGCCCGCGCCGAACGGGTCCGCGAAGCGCCGGATGAACGGGGTGTCCAGCGCGACGACCGCGCCCACCTTCTTCTTCTCGGAGAGCAGCCCGGCCTCGACGCCGGCCAGGTAGACCGACTCGTACTCCTTGAAGCGGGCGCAGGTCAGGTTGGCGGCCGGCTTCTCCGGGCAGGAGTCGATCTGCAGGAACTGCTGGTCAGGGTAGTCGACCGGCATCTCGGCCATCGCGTCGTCGAAGCTGAAGCTGACCGTGATGACCAGCTCCGGCTTGAGGTCGACGGCCGACTGCAGGTTCTGGGCCATGCTCGTCGGGTCGGTGCTCTCGAAGGTCTTCAGCGTCGCGCCCGCCGCGGTGGCCGCGGCCTTGGCGCCCTCCACGGAGAGGTTGAGGAAGGCGTTGACGCCGATCGGGTTCGGCGTGACGAGAACGATCAGCTTGTCCGACGCGCCGGACGCGCCGGTGGACGGGGAACCGGCGGACGAACACGCCGACGCGGTGGTGACCAGACATGCTCCGGCTGCGGTGGCAGCGAGGGCCTTGCGGCGAAACGACATGGGGTCTTCTCCGTCCTGAGCACGGCCGATGCGACTCATTCAGTGATTGAACAACCTGCTGGTGTAACGTAAGCCGGACCAGTTGTCAGGTCAATCAACAACTGTGTCGGCGTCGTTAACTTCTGCTGGTAAGGAGACGCATGAGCCGTCGAGTCGCTCGGGCCATGCCGCTGCCCGATGTCGTCGCCACCTCGCTGCGCGAACGTGTCGGCCAGGAGTGGCACGCCGGGGATCCGCTGCCGACCGAGGCCGAGCTCGCCGCCGACTACGGGGTCAGCCGGCACACCGTGCGCCAGGCGCTGCTCAAGCTGCAGCGCGCCGGCGTGGTGGAGACCCGGCACGGGCTCGGCACCTTCGTCACCCGATACACGGCCTCGATCAGCGCGGGACTCCAGGAGCTCCGGTCACTGCACGAGCTGATCACCAAGCAGGGCCGGCGCGCCGAGTCGGTGCACCATGTCTTCCGGCGCCGCCCGGCCACCGCCGAGGAGGCCGAGCAGCTCGAACGCGCCGAGGGCACCGAGGTCGTCGACCTGCGGCGCTCGATCCTCGCGGACGGCCGTACCGTCGCGTTCGACTACTCGGTGATCGTCGGCGACGCGCTCCCCGCCGACCTCGACCAGGTGACCGGCTCGATGTTCGACCACTACGCGACCGGCGGCGTGCTGCCCGAGCGGGCCGTCGCCCGGGTCCGCGCGGTCATCGATCCGTCGATCGGCTGGGGTGAGGGCCGCAGCCCGCAGGGCCTCTACCTGCTGCTCGACCAGGTCCAGTACCTGCCCGGCGGCCGGCCCCTCTCGCTGTCGAAGATCTACTTCCTGGACGACGGCTTCGACTTCCTGATAGTCCGTCACGCCGAATAACCCCCGGAGACCCCCCTTGCTCGTCACACCCCCCACCGCCGAACTGCACGTCCACCTGGAAGGCACGCTCGAACCGGCGACGATCCTGGATGCCGCCCGGCGCAACGGCCTGCCGACCCCGGCCGCGAGCGCCGAGGAGCTGGCCGCCCGCTACGAGTTCACCGACCTGCAGTCGTTCCTGGACATCTACTACGCCAACCTCGTGGTGATGCGCACGGCCGAGGACTTCTACGCGATGACCGACGCCTACCTGCGGCGGGCGCGGGCGGCCAACGTACGCCGTGCGGAGATGTTCCTCGACCCGCAGACGCACACTCTCAACGGCATCGACCTCGCCGTGGTGATCGAGGGCATCACCGCCGCGATGGCCGACCACCCCGAGGTCTCCACCGGCCTGATCGCCTGCTTCCTGCGCCACCTCGGCCCGGACGCCGCGCTCGCCGCCTACGAGGAGCTGGTCCCGTACCGCGACCGGCTGCTCGGCGTCGGCCTGGACTCCACCGAGGCCGGCCACCCGAACCGCGACTACGCCCCGGTCTTCGCCCGCGCCGCCGCCGACGGCCTGCACCGGGTCGCCCACGCCGGCGAGGAGGGCGGCCCCGACAACGTCATCGACTCGCTCGACCTGCTCGGCGTGGAGCGCATCGACCACGGCGTACGCTGCCTGGAGGACCCGGCACTGGTCACCCGCCTGGCCGCCGACCGCATCCCGCTCACCGTCTGCCCCCAGTCCAACGTCCGCCTCAAGGTCGTCGGCGACATGAGCAGCCACCCCCTCCCGGCCATGCTCGACCTGGGCCTGGCGGTGAGCGTGCACAGCGACGACCCGGCGTATTTCGGCGGCTACGTCGACGACAACTACCGCGCCATCGCCACCGACCTGCCCCTCACCCCGTCCCACCTGCGCACCCTCGCGGCGAACTCCTTCGAGGCGGCCTTCCTGACCCCGGCCGAGCGCGCCGCCTTCCGCACCGAGGTCGACGCCTGGACCGGCTCCGCGACCTCGACCCGGTAACCAGGCCGGAAGCCGCCGGAGGAACACCGCGGAGGAGCGCGCCGGTGGCCGGCGGTGAGGGGTGTCCCGGAGGCCGCGAGACATCCCGCAGCGCCGGCCAGGAGCCGTTGCCGGGCGGGTGTCAGTGGTGCAGCTTGCCGAGCGCGGTGCGGGTGGCCTTCTCCAGGGTGACGGCGAAGGTGTCGTTCTGGATGCTGAAACCGCTCAGGACGACGGTGATGGTCGCGTCGCGGTCGGCGACGAAGGCGAGCTCCGAGCGGTAGGCGTCGACGTAGACGTCCGGGCCGGCCTTCTGGTAGGCCAGGACCTGCAGCGCGGCGGAGCTGTCGCCGATCGTGGGCAGGGCGATCGCCTCGACCCGGAGGCTCAGATCCGGGGTCTCGATCACCGGGCAGCGGGCGGGGAGGGATCGCGCGGCGGCGACCCTGGCCCGTGCGGCGCCGGCTCCGGGCTCGGCGAGTACCTCGACCAGGGACTCCACCTCCATGGCGTATTCGTCCTCCGTGCCGAAGGTGGTGGTGGCCGCGTGGGCGGGTGTGAACGGGGGGAGACGGCAGGAGCCGCCGTGGCCGAAGAGGGCGCGGGGAATGAAGTCATAGGGGTCGTCGGTGGCGGGCCGATAACGGGACGGCAGGTCGGCCGTGGTCAGCAACGTGGCGGCCAACCCGGCGGGCGGCGGCGCGGCCACGGCCGGGATGGCCGGGGTCGCCAGGGTGAGAGCGCCGAGGACGGCGGTGAGAACGGTCGACCTCTTGTTCATGAAAAGGACGATATAACGGCGTTTACCCGACGTTATCGGGTTCGAGGATCACCGCCGGGGTGGGTGTGCTGTGCTCGTCACAGCCGGGAGAGGACGCGGCCCAGGGCGGCGAGGGCGTAGTCGACGCTCTCCGCACTGATCACCATGGGCGGCTTGATCTTCAGGACGTTGTGCAGGTCGCCGGTGGGCTGGACGATGCAGCCCTCCTCGCGCATCGCCTCGCAGACCGCGTGCGCCAGCTCGGTGGCGGGCGCGAAGGTCTCCCGGTCGGTGACCAGCTCGACGCCGAGGTAGAGACCCATCCCGTGCACCGCGCCGATCGCCGGGTGGCGCACGGCGAGCGCGTCGAGGCCGTCCTTGAGACGGGTGCCGACGATCCGGGCGTTCTCCTGGAGGCGCTCGTCCGCCATCACGTCGAGGACGGCGTTGCCGACGGCGGCCGAGACCGGGCTGCCGCCGGCCGAGGAGAAGAAGCTGCCCTCGGCCGCGAAGGCGTCCGCGATCGCCCGGGTGGTGATGACCGCGCCGAGCGGCTGGCCGTTCCCCATCGCCTTGGCGATCGTGATGATGTCGGGCACCGCGCCCTGCTGCTCGAAGCCCCAGAAGTGGTGTCCCAGACGTCCGTAGCCGACCTGCACCTCGTCGCTGATGCAGACGCCGCCGAGGGCCCGGACCCGGTCGAAGACGCCGGCCAGGTAGCCCTCCGGCAGCAGCACGCCGCCGCCGTTGCCGAAGAGTGGCTCCAGGATCACCCCGGCGATCTCGGTGGTGTCGATCCGGCCGAGCTGGGCGTCCAGGTCGGCGAGGTAGGCCCGCCCGGCGTCCGGCCCGCGGTGCGTCCCGCGGATCCGGTTCGGCGCGTCGATCAGCTCGACCCAGGCCGGCCGGGTCTCCAGGGCGTGCGGGTTGTCGCCGATCGAGCTGGTCACGGCGTCCGAGCCGATCGTGTTCCCGTGGTACGCCTCCCGGGCGGCGAGCATCCGGGTCCGCCCGGTCGCGGTGAGCGCCAGCCGCATCGCCAGGTCGACGGCCTCGCTGCCGCTGTTGACCAGGAACACCTGGTCGAGCCCGTCGGGCGCCAGCCCGGCCAGGCGCTCGCAGAGGGTGACGACCTGCTCGTAGTGGAACCGGCTGTTGGTGTTGAGCAGCCGCCACTGCCGGGACGCCGCGCGGGACAGGTGCGGGTGCGCGTGCCCGGTGGTCGCGACGTTGTTGACCAGGTCGAGGTAGACGTTCGCCCGGCTGTCGACCAGGAACTCCCGCCAGCCGCGCTCGATCTGCGGCGGGGCGTCGTAGTAGTGCTCCTGGACGGCGGCGAAGTGTGCGCCCCGGCGCGCCAGCAGCCCGGCCGGGTCGGGCTCGGGGGCGGCCACGTCGACGCCGAGCAGGGGCGACGGGTCGGGGCAGATCCGGCGCCAGAGGTGCTCGGCGTGCGCGGTGACCGTCCGGGGCGGGGTGCCGGGCAGCGCGCAGGCCTGCACCCAGATCCGCGGCGCCCCACTCGCGTCGACGATCACGCCGGGCGGGGTCTCCGGCAGCGCGGCGTCCTCCGGCAGGGTGATCCAGACGCCGAGGGTGAAGACTTTGTGATGGCCGGGTGCGGTCAGTGGCCGGGCCCGGTCGAGGCGGTACTCGCCGTACCGCGTCGCATCCGGGCGGACGCCGGAGTTCAGCCAGGCACCGTCGTCCCAGAGCTCGCTGGTGACGTCGAGCGCGACCGGTCGTGCTCCGGGGAGCAGCCGCGGGAGGTCGAGCGTGGGCAGAGGCTGCCCGGCGCCGCGGATGAGCCAGGACATCTCCTCGGCGTCGAGCGCGGCGGACGCCTGGTACGCGCGCCGGTCCGCGTCGTCCCGCTGCTGTGCGTAGGCGTTCTCCGCCCCGTCGGCTTCCATCTCGGTGTAGCTCGCCACCAGCACCGCGCCGCGGAGCACGACCAGCGGCCAGACCGCGGTGAGCTCGATGTCGGTGAGCGGCACGTGCGCGGTGAACGCCTCGACCACGGCGAGGACCGCGCCGACGTCGTCGCCGGTCTTGCCGATCACGCTCGCCGCGGTGACCGCAAGTTCGGCGCAGCGCCAGCTCACGCAGAGGTCGCCGAAGTCGATGACACCGGCCGCGCCGTCGGCGAGGACCACGTTGTCGTCGGTGAGATCGCCGTGGATCACCTGGGTCGGCAGCCGGGCGGCGAGCTCGCCGATCCGGTCGAGATGGGTGGCGACCTCGGCCCGCAGCCCCGGCGCGAGCTGGTCGATCACCCCGGCGGCGTTGCGCAGGTCCCACGGCGAGTGGCGCTCCGCCCCCGGGTGGGCGAAATCGGCCAGCGCGGCGACGACACGTCCCGCGGTGTTCCCGAGCAGCCGGCACTCGTCGACCCCGAAGATCCCGCGGTCGAGCAGCGGCGTCCCCTCGACATAGGTGAGCACGTGCGCATGGACCCGCTGCCCCGCCACGGTCACCTGCTCGATGCCGCCGACCGGGGTCGGCCCGGGGATGCCCGCGGCGGCGATCACCGGCAGGGCGGCGTGCTGCGCGTCGAGCGCGGAGCGTGCCCAGCCGGCGTTGGCGATCTTGAGGACGAACCGGCCGCGCGGCGCGTCGATCCGTACGTTGTGGTCCTGGTGGGAGCCGAGCTCGCGCATCTCGCCGGACAGACCCCAGTGGCCGGCGGCGATCCGGGCGGCGTCGTCGAGGGTGACGTCCGGTCGCGCCGCTGTCGTCAGGTCGCTCACTCGGCCCACCCCATCGCTGATCACACTCGGCCCGTCGGGTGCCTTTCTACACCGTCGGCCCGGGGGAATGACAATCCCGGAAAGCGGACGAAATGCGCTCGCAGCGACTATACGGTCACCCCATGATGATTCGGCTCATGGTGATGTCCGCTGCCACCCTCGCCGTCGTCGCGGCCGGTCAGAGCGCGGCCGGTGCGGCGCCGGGTGGTTTCTCCTACACCGGTGTCACCCCGTCGCCCTGTGGCAAGACGCTGGTCTCCCAGTCGGGCGACGACACGCAGGTGCCGCTCGACATCACGAACGACACCGATGCGTCGATCGGGCTGGCGTGGCGTGACTTCACCGGGAAGCGCAGCCAGTACCGGACGATCCCGGCGGGGGAGAGCGTCGAGACCTCGCTCACCTATCGGAGGCACGTCTGGGAGGCCACCGACAGCACGGGGAGCTGTCTTCGGCTCTTCGTCATCAAGCCGACCGCGGTGTCGGCCAGCATCGTGCTGAGCTGACCGCGGATGCGTACCCCGGTCGCGGTCACCGACATCCTCTCGCCGGAGTGCCTGGAGGACCCGGCCGAGGTCTGGGCGGCGCTGCGCGAGACCGAGCCGCTCGCCTTCCACGAGGGCCTGAACGCGTACGTGATCAGCCGGTACGCCGACGTCGAACGGGCCTTCAAGGACCCGGTGTTCACCAGCGACAACTACGCCTGGCAGCTGGAGCCCGTGCACGGCCGCACCATCGTGCAGATGAGCGGCCGTGAGCACGCGCTCCACCGCCGGCTGATCAGCCCGGCCTTCCGGGGCAACGAGCTGACCGCGAGGTTCGTGCCGGTCATGCACCGCAACGCGACGCGGCTCATCGACGTCTTCCGGTACGGCGGCGAGGTCGATCTGGTCGACGGGTTCACCACCCGCTATCCGATCGACGTCATCGTGGACGCGCTCGGCCTGCCCGCCGCCGACCACGCGCTCTTCCACCGCTGGTACACGTCGCTGATGGCGTCGCTGGCCAATCTGGTCCAGGACCCCGCGGTGGCCGCCGCCGGTCTGCGCACCCGCGACGAGCTGGCGGCGTACCTGCTGCCGCTGATCGCCGAGCGCCGGGCCGCCCCGGGCGACGACCTGATGTCGGTGCTCTGTACCGCCGAGATCGAGGGCGAGCGGATGACCGCCCAGCAGATCAAGGCCTTCGTCAGCCTGCTCCTGCTGGCCGGCGGCGAGACCACCGACAAGGCCCTCGCCAACATGATGCTCAACCTGATCCGCGACCCCGCCCAGATGGCCCTGGTCCGTGCCGACCGTACCCTGATCGGCCACGCCCTGGCCGAGACGCTCCGGCACTCGCCCCCGGTCCAGATGATCATGCGGCAGCCCGCCGCCGACGTGGAGCTCTCCGGCGGCACGGTCCCGGCCGGCGCCACGGTGATCTGCCTGATCGCCGCCGCGAACCGCGACCCGCGCCGTTACACGGACCCGGACCGCTTCGACCTGACCCGCCCCGACCTGGACGTCACCAGGGCCTACACCGCCGCCGCCGACCACACCGGGTTCGCCCTCGGCCGCCACTTCTGCGTCGGTGCCCTGCTCGCCCGCACCGAGGTCGAGGTCGCCACGAACGCCCTCCTCGACGCGATGGCCGACATCGAACCGGCCGGGACGCCGTCCCCGCAGGGCCTGTTCACCCGTGCCCCGGCGTCGCTGCGGGTGCGCTTCCGTCCGGTGGCCGATGGCTGACCGCTATCGGCGGGGTTCCAGGATGACGACCGGCGTATCGGTGCGGCGCTGCGTGACGTAGGCGTCGAGGTCCCTGTCGAACGTCTGCCAGCGTGCCCAGAGCCGGTCGTGTTCCGGGCCCGGCTCGGCGGCGCGTCCCCGCACCGCGCGGGTCGCGCCGGCGATGGTGGCCTCGGCCTCCGGGTGCGCCTGAAGGTTGAGCCACCAGGCCGGATGCCCCTCGCCCCAGCCGTTCATGGCGAGCGTGACGACGTTGGGCCCGTCCTCGAAGTAGGCGAGGATGACGCTGCGCGCCTTCCCGGACCGGCGGCCGACCACGGTGAGGCGGAACGCACCCCACTTCGTCTGCCCCGGTCGCCACAGCCCGATCCGGCCCCCGGTGACGGTGTAGACGGCGCGGTGCACCCGCCAGGCGGCGTGCGCGAACCAGCGCGGCGGAACTCTGACGGGTCTGGTATCGCCGGGCATGACGGCCTCCAAAGGCGACGAACGAACCCCACGTTAGACCGGCATCGCAAGCACGGGTGTCGCCAGGGCTCTCACCTTCCGAGATCAATCATTCCTGCGTACGCCGGAAGGAAGCGAGAGACGCGGCACTCTGCGCGGCATAGACGTCCTCCGGCGTGACGATCTCGCAGGAGATCGCCGCCGAGAGCCATGCCATGTCGCGGGGCGCACCACCCTGGGAAGCGTCCATCTCGCCCCGGTCGCCGAGGTTGGAGGCGAAGATGCCGGCCGCCGAGCGGGGCAGGAAATCCTCGTAGACGATCGGCTCGGGAATGAGCCAGCCCTCGCGGAGAAGCGTGGGCAGATCGAGGGGCGGAACGGGGCCGCGGGCCGGGCGATAGGTGAAGAACGCGAGCCCGCGAATGGCGAGCTCGAGCTCGGTGTCCGGTAGCCCGGCGGCCCAGACCCGCGCGGCGATCTCCTGGCGGGGCGTGCCGGGCGACTCGGCGAGCAGCTTGTCGACCTCGGCGACCAGGTCGTCGTAGAGGGCCCGCCCGGCCGGGGTGAGGGCGATCCCGCGCGCCTCGACCTCGCCGAAACGGACCCGCAGCTCACCCTGGGAAAGGGCGCCGTCGGGGTTTCGGAAGGTGCGCGGCTCGGCGAGCGCGCGGAACGACGTCTGGCGCAGCAGCACGTCCGGGCCGTGCCAGCGCGGCGGGCCCTGGATCTCGTCGATCATCGCGATGCCGCGGGCCTGCATGCGGCGGTAGAGGTCGTCGATGTCGAGCACGCGCGGGGTGAGGTGATTGATGTGCGTCGTGGTCACCCCGCCGATGTCCGCGGCGACACCGGAGACGCGTTCCAATGCGGAATACCACGCGCGGTCGACCGGGTCGGCGGAGAGCGCGAACGACGCGGCGGCCAGGTCGAGGAACCGGTCGGCGTCCACGGAATCCAGCCCGCCGTATGCGGATGCGCGGTCGGCGAGAACGAGCAGCTCGTCCGGGAAGAGCTGCCGCGCGCCGAGGAAATTCGTGAGCCGTGCCTGCAGATCGGGCGTGAAGAAACGGCGGTCCTGCGGGACCAGCATCGAGGTGAAGACGCGGAACGGATTGGCGGCCAGCTCGTCCCGGTCCAACGGGCGGAACGCCGTGGAGATCACCGGGATCGGCTGCGGGTACGCGTCCCGCAGATCGTAGAAGCCGGCCGGCCGCATCCCGAGCGCCCCGAAGATCCGGGTGACCTGGGCAAGTTCCCGCGGCGTGCCGACCCGGATCGCGCCGTGCCGTTCCGCGCTGACCCGGCCGATCGAGCCGAGGCGCTCCGCGGCCGTGCCGTCGCGGTCGAGGACCCGCCGGTTCACCTCGTGCGAGACGTCGACCAGGGTGGTGTACGCCGGAACCTCACGCCCGTAGAGCTCGGAGAGGCGGCGGGCGAAGCGGGCGCGCAGGGCGGTCTGGTTCTCCACGCCGACAATGTAAGCAGCTTCCCCGGCGACCTCACCAGCTGTGCCGATCACCAGCTGTGCCGATCACCAGCTGTGCCGATCACCAGCTGTGCACGGTGCCGTCCTCGAGGCGGTTGACCGGTAGCGAGGCCGGCCGGTACGGATACCGGGCGGCCTTCTCCTCGTCGATGTCCACGCCGAGTCCCGGTTCCTCGCCGGGGAAGAGGTAGCCGTCCTCGAAGTGGTACGCGTGCGGGAACACCTCGTCGGTCTCGGGTGTGTGCCGCATGTACTCCTGCAGCCCGAAGTTCGGGATCGACACGTCCACGTGCAGCGCGGCGGCCATGCAGACGGGGGAGAGGTCGGTGGCGCCGTGCGATCCGCTGCGCACGTGATAGAGGGCGGCCAGGTCGAAGATCCGCCGCAGGTGGGTGATGCCGCCGGCGTGGACCACCGTCGCCCGGATGTAGTCGATCAGCTGCTCGGTGATCAGTTGCTGACAGTCCCAGATGGTGTTGAAGACCTCGCCGACCGCGATCGGGGTGGTGGTGTGCTGCCGGATCAGCCGGAACCCCTCCTGGAGCTCGGCGGGCACCGGGTCCTCCATCCAGGTCAGGTCGTACGGCTCCAGGCTCTTCCCCAGCCGGGCGGCCTCGATCGGGGTGAGCCGGTGATGGACGTCGTGCAGGAGCTTGAGGTCCGGCCCGAACTCGGCCCTGACCTGCTGGAACACCGTCGGGATGTGGTTGAGGTAGCGCGCGGTGGACCAGACGTTCTCGGTCGGCAGGGCGGCGTCGGCGGGTTCGTAGAACATCCGGTCCTTCGAGACACCGTAGGTGCTGCTCAGGCCGGGGATCCCGGTCTGGATGCGGACGGCCCGATAGCCCAGGTCGGCATATCCCGAGATCTCGGACAGGAGCCCGTCAAAGCCGGCGGCGTTCGCGTGGCCATAAACGGTCACCCCGTCCCGTGCTCGCCCGCCCAGCAGCTGGTATACCGGCAGGCCCGCGACCTTGCCCTTGATGTCCCAGAGCGCGGTGTCGACCGCCGCGATCGCCGTCATCGTCACCGGCCCGCGGCGCCAATATGCGCCTTTGTAGAGATATTCCCAGAGGTCCGAGATGCGCGACGCGTCCCGGCCGATCAGCTGCGGTACCACGTGCTCGGTCAGGTAGGAGACCACCGCCATCTCGCGGCCGTTCAGGGTGGCGTCCCCGACCCCGTACACCCCCGACTCCGTCTCGATCTTCAGGGTGACGAAGTTCCGTCCGGGACAGGACACGATCACACGCGCATCGATGATCCTCATGAGGTCATCTGAGGCGCCCCCGCCGGGGTTGTCAAGCTCGCGTGCACCGCCGCCAGCAGCTCGTCCCTGGTGAACGGCTTACCGACCACGGTCACCCCCTCGTCCAGGACGCCCGGCCCGGTCATCAGCGGTTCCGCGTACCCGGACATGTAGACCACCGGCGTCTCCGGCCGGACGTCCCGCAGCGCCGCGGCCAGCTCCGGCCCGTTCATGTGCGGCATCACCACATCGGAGAGCACCGCGTCGATCGCGCCCGGATGCCGGCGGGCGAGGTCCAGGGCCTCCTGCCCGTTCGCCGCGCTGAGCACCGTGTACCCGGCCCGCCGCAGGATCCGGACGGCCACCTCGCGGACCCCGTCCTCGTCGTCGGCGACCAGCACGGTCCGTCCACCCCGGACCTCGGCGGTCACCGGCGCGCTGGCGGGCGGCATCGGCAGCCCGGTGGCGGGCAGGTAGATGTGCACCGTGGTGCCGGCGCCCGGCTCGGACTCGATCACCAGGTCACCGGAGGCCTGCCGGATGATCCCGTACGCCGTGGCCAGCCCGAGTCCCGTACCGCCGCCGAGGGGTTTGGTGGTGAAGAAGGGCTCCATCGCGCGCTCCAGCACGTCCGGCGGCATCCCGGCGCCCTGGTCCCGGACGGCGATGTGCACGTACTCGCCCGGCGGCAGGCCCGCCGGGTTCCGGGCCGGGGAGGTGCCCAGCTCCAGGCGGCCGCCGTGCGGCATGGCGTCCCGGGCGTTCACGGCCAGGTTGATCAGCACCTGGCTGAGCTGGTTGGCGTCGGCGAGCACGTACCCGGCGCCGGTGTCCAGCCGGGTGGCCACGGTGATCTGCGAGCCGATGGTGTGCTCGATCATCCCGCGGACCTCGGCCACGACGTCGTTCACGCGGATCACCGTGGGTTTGACCACCTCGCGCCCGCCGAAGGTGAGCAGCTGGTGCGCCAGGTGCGCGGCGCGTTTCCCGGCCCGGTGGATGCTGTCCAGGTCGTTCAGCATCGGCTCGGCGGTGGGGCCGTCCAGTGTGGTTCCGATCGCGTCCCGGACCGCCTCCTGGGTGAACTCGCTGAACGACAGGATGATGTTGAGGATGTTGTTGAAGTCGTGGGCGACCGCGCCGGAGAGCCGGGCCAGGCTGTCGAAGCGCTCGGCGATCCGGCGGCGTTCGGCGCTCTCCGCCTCGACCAGGGTGGTCACGTCGTCGATGGTGGCCACGAAGCCGGTGCTCTCGTTCTCGGTGACCGGCTGCAGGGTGATCTGCAGCCAGCGCTGTCCGGTGGCGAGCGTGACCTGACCGTGGAAGCTCGCCCGGTCCGGCGGCAGACCCTCGCGGCGCAGCCGGTCGGCCTGATCCGGCGGGAGGCAGCTGAGCCAGCCGTGTCCGTGCAGGTCGGCGGGGACGGCGCCGGTGATGTCGGCGAGCCGCGGGTTGACGTACGTGGCGTGCAGCGCGGTGTCGCCGGAGACGATGCCGACCGGGGAGACGTCGGC
This sequence comes from Actinoplanes sp. NPDC051851, assembly GCF_040681165.1. Classification (NCBI taxonomy): domain Bacteria; kingdom Bacillati; phylum Actinomycetota; class Actinomycetes; order Micromonosporales; family Micromonosporaceae; genus Actinoplanes; species Actinoplanes sp. NPDC051851. The sequence continues at coordinate 20,119 of NZ_JBFAYF010000073.1, forward strand.
GAGAGCGTCGAAGCGGGCCTCGCTCTCGTCCAGCGCGAGGACCTTCTCGACCAGCTTGGCGTTGACCGCGCGCAGGTGCTCGGTGGCGACCTCGTGCGGGGCCATCGCGACGTTCGGCACCTCGTGCAGCGCCTCCTCGACGGCGTGCAGCAGCTCGTCCGGGTCGGCGGACTTGGCGACCACCCGGGTCACGCCGTACGCCGCGGCGAGCGGTTCGGCCTCCTCGGGCAGGTAGTTCGCGGTGTAGAGCAGCACCGGGATGGTCGCGGTCTCCCGGTCGGCGCGCAGCCGCCGGACGAATTCGTAGCCGTCCATGCCGGGCATCACGACGTCGGCGAGGACCACGTCCGGGTGCCACCGCCGGGCGAGGTTCAGCGCCTCGTCGCCCTCGGTGGCCTCGATGACGTGGTGGCCGCCGTCGTCCAGGGTCATCCGGGCCACCTCGCGGTTGGTGGCCCGGTCGTCGACGACCAGGATGGTGGCCATCACGCACCCTTCGGGAACGTCACGGTGACCACGGTGCCCTCGGGTGAGCTCGTCATCGTGAGGACGCCACCGGAGCGGGCGGCCAGCCGGTCGGCGAGGTTGAGCCCGAGTCCGCTGCCGGGCACGCCCCGGGTGTGCGCGGTCAGCCCTCGCTCGAAGGGGTCGGCGATCCGCTGCAGCTCGTTCTCGGTGAGCCCGGGTCCGTGATCCCGGATCTCGATGGTCACCGCGACGTCGGCGGTCACCGTCACCGCGGGCCGGTCGGCGTACTTCACCGCGTTGTCCAGCAGCTCGGCGATCATGCGGCGGACACCGTCGGGATTGCCGCGGATCAGGACCGGATGGTGCGGCAGGCCGGCGGGCACGTTCAGGTCGTGGCATTTCTCCCGTACGGCGAGAGCGCAGTCGAAACACTGGTCGTCCGTACCGGGAGTGGGGGGCCCGTCCAGGCGGGCCAGGTCGGAGACGCGCTCGGCGACCGTGAGCAGTTCGCTGGCACTGCTGTTGACCAGGGCGAGCTGATGGGTGATCCGGGCCGGATCGACGCCCTGGGCGATCTTGCGGGACATCAGGTTGGTGAGGGCGATGATGCCGGTCAGCGGCCCGCGCAGCTCGTGTCCGAGGCGGGACAGGGTGGTGACGGCAGGGTTCATGAAAAAACCTCAGGAATCATCGCAGGGCAACTGTCATGCTACCTAGCGTGACTGTGTCGCGGGTGCGGATGACCTGGCGGCCTCCCGCATGGATGATCGCCGTTCTCCTGGTCACGCTGATCAGCGTGACGGTGGACGCCGGTCACCTCTTCGGCGGGGATCACCTGGTCACCGTGGTCGGCGGCCTGCCGCCGACCAGCCCGGTCATCTGCCTGATGGCCACGCTCTGCTCCGCCGCCCTGGTCCTGCAGGGCCCGCACGACGTCGGCCGGGTACGCCTCTGGGTGGCCCGGTTCCTGGCCGCGAGCGTGGTGGTCCTCGCCGTCCTGGTCCTCCTCCACGAGCACCTGGGACCAGGACTCCTCCACGACCTCGCCGTCGTCGGCGTCGATCCGGAGATCCTTCCCCCGAAACGTCCTCCGATGCGCTCCCCGGTGGCGTTCATCCTGCTCGGGTCGGGTCTGCTGCTGCTCGGTGCCGGTGAGCGCCGCGGGCACTGGCAGTCCCAGGTCCTCGCCACCGGGGCCGGCATGCTGGTCGGGGTGGCCGCGCTCGCCGCGCTCGCCGGGCTCTCGGCGATCACCGAGGAGGCGAGCGCCACCCCGATGCCGCTGTTCACCCAGGCGCTGTTGCTGCTGCTCTCCGCCGGTCTGCTCACCGTCCGCGACGACGGCCTGGCCCAGCAGGTTCTCGGCAGCCCACACCTCGGCGGGCGCACCCTGCGCCGGCTGATCCCGATCGTCGTGGCGGCGATCCTGGGCGTCGGCGTGGCGGTCGCGGTCTTCCACGGCACCGGCAGGCACGCCGACGGCCTGCAGGTGACGGTCGCCATCTGCGTGCTGCTGATGACGCTCTACCTGGTGCTGATGCGGGCCGGCGCGATGCTCAACGAGGCCGACGTGAGCCAGCGGGACCTGATCGCCGAGCTGCGCGAACAGCGCGACTTCAGCGACGCGGTGCTCTGCTCACTGATCGAGGGTGTCCTGACGTTCGGCCCGGACGGCACCGTGCTGCAGGTCAACCGGCGCTGGTCGGAGATCACCGGGTACGCCGCCGGCGAGGTGCTCGGCCTGCGGCCGCCGCACCCGTGGTGGCATCGCGGGCTGACCGAGGAACTGCTCGCCGAGCCGGGGGAGCTGCACCTGGAGATCCGGCGTTCGGATGATCGGATGGTCTCGGTGCTGGCCACCGCCCGGACGATCCGCAGCGGCTGCACGGTGGTCACCTTCCGTGATCTGACCCAGCGGGACCGGGACGAGGCCGCGCGCCGCCGGACCGCCCGCCAGCTCGACCACTTCTTCACCGTCTCCCGGGATCTGATGTGCATCGCCTCGATCGACGGCTTCTTCAAACGGGTCAATCCGGCCCTGGAGAACCTGCTCGGATACTCCGCTCAGGAGCTCCTCGGCCGCCCGTTCATCGAGTTCGTCCACCCCGACGACGTGGACCGGACGATCATGCTGGTGCACCGCTTCAAGCAGGGGCCGTCCAGCACCACGGACTTCGAGAACCGCTACCTGGCCCGCGACGGCAGCTACCGGTGGCTGAACTGGAACGCCACGGTCGACTCGGACGGCGCGATCTACGCGGTGGCCCGGGACACCACCGAGCGCCGCAAGGTCGAGGAGGCGCTCTCCGAGGCCCGGGACGAGGCGCTCGCCGCGGCGACGATGAAGTCCCAGTTCGTGGCGATGGTCAGTCACGAGATCCGAACCCCGATGAACGGCGTGATCGGACTGACTAAACTGCTGATCGACACCCCGCTGCAGCCCGTGCAGCGCCGGTACGCCGAGGCGATCCGTTCCTCGTCGCGCGCCCTGCTCACGATCATCAACGACATCCTGGACTTCTCCAAGATCGAGGCCGGCAAGGTGGAGCTGGCCGAGGTCCCGTTCGACCCCGGCGAGCTGGTCGAGGAGGTGGCCCACGCGGGTGCCGCGGCGATCGGCGACAAGGACGTCGACATGCTCACCTACTACCCGCCCGACCTGCCCGCCCGGGTCCGCGGCGACGACGGCCGGCTGCGCCAGGTGCTGCTCAACCTGGTCGGCAACGCGGTCAAGTTCACCCACGAGGGCAACGTGGTGCTCCGGGTCGACCCGCTGCCGCCCGAGCCCGGCGGCCGCCCCCGGTACACGTTCAGCGTCGCGGACACCGGGATCGGCATCGAGCCGACCGAGGTGGCCCGCCTCTTCGAGCCGTTCACCCAGGCCGACACCGGCACCACCCGGGAGTACGGCGGCACCGGCCTCGGCCTGTCGATCAGCCGTCAGCTGGTCGAGCTGATGGGCGGCCGGATCCACGTGGACAGCGCGCCGGGCCGGGGTAGCCGGTTCTCGTTCACCATCACGCTGGACGCGCCGGACGGGTCGTCCGCCCCGCACCGCCGGAACCGGGACGGACTGGCGGACAGACGTCTGCTCGTCATCGACGCGAACGCGACCAGCCGCCAGTTCCTCGCCGACCACGTCCGGGCCTGGGGGATGGCCGTACGGACCGCGAGCGGTGCGGACGACGGGCTCGCCGAGCTGCAGACCGCGGTGCGGGCCGGTGAGCCGTTCGACCTGGTGGTGATCGATCATCACCCGTCGTCCGGGCTGGACGGCACCGCGCTGATGCGTGCGATCGACGCCGATCCGCGTCTGCGCGGCGTCCGCTGCCTGATGCTGAGCCGGGAGCCCGCGGCGCAGCAGGAGGACGCCGACCGGCACGAGGCGGACCTGCTCGGCAAGCCGGTCGGGCCGTCCTCGCTCTACAACTACCTGCTCTCCCGGTTCGACGGCTCGCGCGGGCAGCATCCGGGGGAGAAGACCGCGGCGCCCGCGGCGCCCGCGCCCGAGGAGACCGCCGAGGGCCGGATCCTGATCGCCGAGGACAACGAGATCAACCAGATCGTCGCGATCGACACCCTCGAATCGCTCGGCTACCAGGCGGACATCGCGACCAACGGCGCCGAGGCGATCGCGCTGGCCGCCGCGAAGCCGTACCGGGCCATCCTGATGGACTGCCAGATGCCGAAGCTGGACGGCTTCGCGGCGACCGCCGAACTGCGCCGCCGGGAGGCGCCGGACGAGCACATCCCGATCATCGCGATGACCGCCGGCGTCCTGCAGGAGGACCGCGAGCGCGCCCGCCAGGCCGGCATGGACGACTTCCTGGCCAAGCCGCTCAACACCGACGACCTGCGCGCGGCCCTCGACCGTTGGGCGCGACGCTGAGTCCGCTCTTTCACACCCCGTTTTGTGTACGCCGTAAACAACGCGATACTCTCGCCCGGATGAGCAGAACGACGCTGACCCGCGCGGCGATCGTCGCGGCCGGCCGGGAGCTCGCCGAGTCCGGCGGGGTCGAGGCGGTCACCATGCGCCGGGTCGGTGCGCTGCTCGGCTGCTCCGCGATGGCGCTCTACCGGCACGTCGACGACCGCGCCGAACTGCTGGTCCTGGTGCTGGAGGACCTCGCCGAAGGGATCGACGTCGCGGTGCCCGGCGGCACCCCGGCCGAGCGGCTCACCGCACTCTTCGGCCGGCTCTTCCGCTACCTGCGGGCGCACGCCTGGGCGATCGACGTGCTGCGCAAGGGGGAGCTGTTCGCGCCCCGGGCCCTGCACTTCGTCGAGCTCGCGCTGGCCACCCTGCGCGGGGCCGGGCTGGACGAGCGGGGCGCCACCGCGGCGTACCTGGCGCTCTGGAACTTCACGGTCGGCTCGCTCTGCTCGGAACGCCCCACCGACGACCGTGCGATCGCCCGCCGGCTCGCCCTGATCGACCGGGCGCCCCTCGACCGGCTACCGCAGGTGACCGCGGCCATGCCGGTGCTCGCCGCCACCGACCCGGAAACCGCCTATGACCACGGCGTTCGCGCCCTGGTGACCGGCCTGCTCGCCTAGCGTCCGGCTCGCCCGCCCCGGCCGGCCGGTTCGCCCTCGCTCGTCGGACGGCGCTGGTCACATCCTCTTGACGTACCGCAAAAGTTAGGACAGCCTAACCAAACGTTTACGCTGTAAGCAGGAGGGGACATGGCTTCGGAGCTCGGGGGCTTGCTGGCGCCCGTACGTAGGAACTTGGCAGTGGCCGGCGTGTTGCAGGCGGTCTCCGCACTGGCCGGTCTGGTGCCCTTCCTCGCGGTGGCCGAGATCGGCCGGCGGCTGCTGAGCGGGGAGACCGCCGGGCTCTGGACGGTGGCCTGGTGGGCGGCCGGCGGCCTGCTCGTCCGGCTGCTCACCATGCTGGTCGCGGGCGGTGTCTCGCACCTCGCCGACGTCCGGCTGCAGGACGACATCCGCCGCCGGATCGCCCGCCACCTGGGCACCGTTCCGCTCGGTTGGTTCAGCGGCCGCTCCTCCGGCGAGGTGAAGCGGGCCGCGCAGGACGACGTGCACGCCATGCACCACCTGGTCGGCCACGCCATCAACGACCTGGTCGCCGCGGCCGTCACCCCGATCGCCGCGCTCGCCTACCTGTTCTGGGTGGACTGGCGGCTCAGCCTGCTGGTCCTCGGCGTGCTCCCGCTCTTCCTGGCCGCCTACGCGGTGATGATGCGCGGCTACCCGGAGAAGATGGCCGCCTACAGTGCCGCGATCGACCGGATCAACGCGGCCGTCGTCGAGTTCGTCCAGGGCATCGCCGTGGTCAAGACGTTCGGTCAGGCCCGCCGCTCGCACCAGCGCTTCCGGAAGGAGACCGACGGCTTCGCGGACTTCTTCGGCGCCTGGGCCGCGTCGATGATCCGGGTCGAGGCGATCGCCAGCGCGCTGATCTCCCCGGCCGTGATGCTGCTGGTGGTGCTCGGCGGCGGTGCCTGGTTCGTCGGCGAGGGCTGGCTCGCCCCGGTCGACCTGCTGCCGTTCGTGCTGCTCGGCGTGGGTCTCACCGGCCCGGTGCTGGCCCTGGGATACGGCGCCGACAGCCTGCGCTCCGCTCGCGAGGCCGCCGCCCGCATCTCCGCGGTCCTGACCATCGCACCGCTGCCCGTCGACGCCTCCGCCGAGCCCTCCGGCCATCGGGTCGAGATCGAGAACGTGAGCTTCCGGTTCGACGACCGCGGTGACGTCCTGCGCGGCATCGACGCCGTCCTGGAACCGGGCACCGTGACCGCGCTGGTCGGACCCTCCGGATCCGGCAAGTCCACGCTGGCCGCGCTGGTCGCCCGCTTCCACGACGTCACCGCCGGCTCCATCCGGATCGGCGGCGCCGACGTGCGGCAGATCGACCCGGCCCTCCTCTACCGCCAGGTCGGCTTCGTCTTCCAGGACGTACGGCTGCTCCGCACCTCCGTCCGGGAGAACATCGCCCTCGCGCGGTCGTCCGCCTCCGAGCCCGAGATCGTCGCGGCGGCGAAGGCGGCCCAGATCCACGACCGGATCATGGCGCTGCCGGACGGCTACGACACCGTGCTCGGCGAGGACGCGCACCTCTCCGGTGGCGAGCGGCAGCGCGTGTCGATCGCCCGGGCGCTGCTCGCCGACGCGCCGATCCTGATCCTCGACGAGGCGACCGCGTTCGCCGACCCGGAGAGCGAGGCGGCCATCCAGGACGCGCTCTCCACCCTGGCCGCCGGGCGCACCCTGCTGGTCATCGCGCACCGGCTGCACACCATCACCGCCGCCGACCAGATCCTGGTGCTCGACGCCGGCCGGATCGTCGAGCGCGGCACCCACGACTCCCTGGTCGCCGCGGGCGGCCGCTACGCCGGTCTCTTCTCGATCTCCCTGGAGGGCGCCCGATGATCCGCCGCTGGTTTCCCGAGTGCGCCCCTCTCCTGGCGGGCGCCCGATGATCCGCCAACTCGCCCGGGTGCTCGGGTCCACCTACGCGGGACCGTTGCGCCGGCACCTCGCCGGGGTCACGGCGTACGCCACGCTCCAGGGTCTGGTCTTCGTTCTGCTCGTGCCGGTGCTGCGGGCGCTGCTGAACGGTGACACCGGCGCCGCCGCGCCGTGGCTGGGCGTGCTGGCCGTGGCGGTGGTCGCGACCGCCGTCGCCTACTGGGTGCAGGCGCAGCTCGGCTACCGGCTCGGGATGGAACTCTCCCGCGCGCTGCACCACAAGATCGGCGATCACCTGGCCGGCCTGCCGCTGGGCTGGTTCACGGCGGCCCGCGTCGGCCGGGTCGCGCAGATGAGCACCGGCGGCGTGAAGGACGTGATGGGCGTCCCGGCCCACCTGCTCCAGCCGGTGGTGACCGCCTATGTCACCCCGGCCGTGGTGGTGCTCGCGATGTACCTCCTGGACTGGCGGCTCGCGCTGGCCGCCACCGTCACGATCCCGCTGATCATCCTGGTCTTCCGCTGGTCGGCGCGCCTGATGACCGCCACTGATCAGGCCGCCGACGCCGCCGGGGTGGAGGCCGCCAACCGGCTGGTCGAGTACGCCCAGCAGCAGAGCGTGCTGCGCGCCCACGGCCGGACCGGCGACGGGTTCGCCCAGCTCTCCACGGCCCTCGACGACGTCGAGCGGGTCAGCCGCCGCCAGCTCTACACCAGCGCGCCCGGCCTGATCGGCGCGGCCCTGGTCGTCCAGCTCTCGGTCACCGTGGTGATCGTCGCCGGGGTCGCGCTCGCCGTCTGGGGCGAGGTCGACGCCGCGTCCCTGGTCGCGCTCCTGGTACTCACGGTCCGCTTCGCCGAGCCGCTGCTCGCCGCCGCCGACCTGGGCGGGGCGCTGCGGATGGCGCGCAACAGCCTGGACCGGATCGACGAGCTCCTGGGTACGCCGGTCCTGCCCACGCCCGGGACGGCGCCGGACTACACCAGCGACGGCTCGATCGTCCTGGACGGCGTGACGTTCGGCTACACCCCGTCCCGGCCGGTCCTCGACGGCGTGAGCCTGACCGTTCCGGCCCGCTCGATGACCGCGCTGGTCGGCGCCTCGGGCTCCGGCAAGACCACGATCGTCCGCCTGGTGGCCCGCTTCTTCGACGTGGACTCCGGCACCGTACGCGTCGGTGGCGCCGACGTCCGCGACCTCACCACCGAGCAGCTGATGTCGCAGATCTCGGTGGTCTTCCAGGACGTCTACCTCTTCGACGCCTCGATCATGGACAACATCCGCACCGGCCGCCCCGGCGCCAACGACCTGGACGTGCTGGCCGCCGCGCACCTGGCCCGGGTCGACGAGATCGCCGCGCGCCTGCCCGACGGCTACGAGACCCGGGTCGGCGAGGGCGGCGCCCGTCTCTCCGGCGGCGAGCGCCAGCGCATCTCGATCGCCCGCGCCATCCTGAAGGACGCCCCGATCGTCCTGCTCGACGAGGCCACGGCCGCCCTGGACCCGGAGAACGAGGCGGCGGTCGGCAGCGCGCTCTCCGCCCTGACGGCGAACCGCACCCTGCTGGTGATCGCGCACCGCCTGCAGACGGTCCAGGCCGCCGACCGGATCGTCGTCCTCGACGGCGGCCGGATCGCGGAGTCCGGCACCCACGAGTCCCTGCTTACGGCGGGCGGGCGATACGCCGCTTTCTGGTCCGAGCGTACGCGCGCCCAGGGCTGGCGCCTGACCAGCACGTCTTCCTGAACTCTCGCCTCTCTTTAGGAACTTCGATGCCCACGATGCCCGCGGCGATCGCCGCTCGCGCCGAACGCTGGTTCGGCCATCCCGCCACCGTCACCGAGGTGACCGTCCTCTCCCCGGGCCTGCGCACCGTCACGATGGCCGGCGACGCCCTGCGCGGCCGCCGCTACCGGCCCGGCGACGAGATCGAGTTCCTGGTCTCCGAGCGGGAGTTCCGGCACTACACCCCGTCCGCCTACGACCCCGGTACCGGCACCTGCTCGGTCGTCTTCCAGACCCACGCCGGCGGCCCGGGTTCCGCGTGGGCGGCCGCCCTGAAGCCGGGCGACCCGGTCTCGGTGATGGGCCCGGGCGGCGGCGTCCGTTTCGACCCGACGGTCCCCGCGGTCCTGCTCGGCGACGCCACGGCGCTGGGCCTGTTCGCCGCACTGGAGGCTTCGGGTACGCAGGTCAGCGGCGCGATCGAGATCCCCGCGGAGGACACGGCCGCCGCGGCCACGGTGGTCCGCAGCGTCGAGGTCGTCGCCGCCTCCACCCTGCGCTCCTGGGTGACCGCCCACGGCGCCGAGGTGGCGGCCGCGAAGTCCCGCGTCTACGCCGTAGGCCACGCCCAGACCATCCAGCAGCTCCGCACCCTCCTGCGCGAGTCCGGTGTCTCCCGCCAGTCCATCGTCGTCAAGGCCTACTGGGCAACCGGCCGCACCGGCCTCTGACCCCACGGCACCCACGCCCCGCCCGCGTGTTCCCGCGCCGGCGCTCGCGTGCTCCCGCGCTTGGCGCTCGTGCGGTCCCGGCTGGGGTGTCCGTGCGGTCCTGGCTGGTGCTCGTGGGTGTCCGGGGCCGGTGGAGACACCCCGGTTGCCCAGCCGCGGGGTCTTGGCCGGTGTTGTGGGGTGTGTCCGCGGGCTCGAGGCACCTCTCAGCGCCAGCCGACTGCTCGTGGCCGCTGCCCCTGCGCTGCCGAGCGTGTGCCGGGACGGCGCCCCTACGTCGAGGTGGTGATCGGGGCTGTCACGCCTGCTGCGGCCGGACCGAGAGCGGCCACGCCGAGAGTGGTCGACCCGAGAGCGGTCCGGGCGAGGATGCCGGGGCGGGACGGGTCGTGGCGGGCGGTGTGGCGGGTCAGCGTGGACAGGCCGGTGCAGGCGATGCGGTGGGTCGTGCCGGTGGGTACCAGGACCGACCACGGGGCGAGGCGGTGGAGCAGGGTGCCGAGGTGGTCCAGTGCGGACGGGTCGGTGCCGGGACGGCTCCAGAGCACGATGGTGTCGCTGAACTCGACCTGGTGTGTCACCACGTCGGCCACCGAGCGGTGGTCGTCCCCGGTGGTGTGCAGGTTCCGGTCCCGCAGGTCGTCCGAGCTGGTCAGATCGCCGAGGAAGCGGTCGGCGTCGACCACGGTGACGTACGAATCGAAGTGAACGATCTCGGCCAACGGCTCTCCGCCGACGGTGCAGCGTGCGCAGGCGGCGGCGACCGTCTCGGGCTCGATCGCCGGGGGCAGGACGAGCAGCAGGTCGCGGCCGGGGTAGGTGCGCGCCAGCCGGACCAGGGTCGGCAGGACGTCCTCCCGCAGCGTGCACGAGACACACCCGTGCACCAGCTCGACGGTCACTCGCTCGAGCGTCGCCGCCCACTCCGGCCCTGCCCGCCCCCGCTGCGGCGCATCCGCCGGCGACGACGACGGCGACAGCGACGACGAGGACAGCGACGACGAGGACAGCGACGACGACAACGGTGACGGCGACATCGGCGAGGGGCGCGGCGGGAACGGTGGAGCGTCGGCCGGGAGGGCACTGTGTTCCAGCAGTTCGGAGAGGGAGCGGACGGTGCGGGTCACCCGGCCGTGGCGGATGTCGGTGAGGTCGTGGCTGATGGCGATCAGGTTCTCGTCGGCGATCAGCAGTGCCCGGGCCGTGGCCTGGACGGCGTCCCGCGAGAACCCGGACAGCACGGTGACGGCGGGTTTCGGTGCTTCACTCACCGATCCATCTTGTTGGAAATGATTTTCATTGTAAAGCCTGTACGGTCATCGCGGGAGGATCGTGGTCAACCATGAGGCGAGCGCCGGCACCGCCGCCGGGGCGATCCCGTGTCCGACCTGGTCCTCGCGGGCCGTGGTCAGCGCGCCCGACTCGTCCGTCAGGTACTGCCAGGTCCGGTCGAGCAGGTCGCGCGGGATCACTCGGTCCTGGGCGCCGTGTGCGACGAAGACCGGTACCCCGCTGAGGTGCGACGGCGTGGTCGGGACCCCGGCGTCGAACGGGAGTGTGCCGTAGAGGACGGCGGCTCCGGCGTACCGGGACGGCTCGTCGAGCAGCAACCCGCCCGCGAAGGCGGCGCCGCCGCTGAACCCGACGAGCGCGACCGGCCGTCCGGTCGGGGCGACCTCGTCCAGCCAGGTGCGGAACCAGTCCATGGTGGAGCGCAAGGAGGACTCGACGGGGCGGCCGATGCCCCGGTTCGCGAACCATGCGAACCCGCCTCCCTCGGTGATCGGGGCGCGGACCGCGGCGTACGAGAAAAGGGGTGGAAGTTGATCTCCGAGAGTGAGGATCTCCTGCTCGTGGGAGCCGCGGCCGTGGAGGAGGACCACCAGCGGAGTGTCCGGGCCGGAGGGGCCGGAGGTGGCGATCACCGGGGGTGGGAAGGCCATGACGCGCTCCAGGGGTCGGGGGTGCCGGAGTTCGAAGATAGGCCGAGAAACTTGAAGCGTCAACTAACTGAGATGCGGAAGACCGGGAAGCCAGGTGCCGCCGCGTTGATCTCCTCGGCGGGGGAGCCGGCCTTCAGCCCATCGAAGAAGGCGCCCGTCTCCCATGCCCATTTGCGCAGGTAGAGGCGGATCAGCGGCTCCTTGTCGGCGTCCGCGACCTCGATCGGGACGAAGGTCTCGCGGCGGCGGCCGAGGCGGAGCTCGCCCTCGCCGGCGGCGCGCAGGTTCCGGACCCACTGCGTGTGGCCGCGGGGCGCGAGCAGGTAGCGCTCGCCCTCGTACGTGAAGAGGTTGACGATCGTGGTTCTGACCTCGCCGGTCGTGCGGCCGCGCACGGCGAGGACGCGGCTGCCGAGCAGGCTGACGCCGTGCGCGGTGAGCCACTTGGCCAGGTCGTTGAAGGCGTTGCTGCTCTTCTTCGGGGTGAGGTAGCGCACGGCGGCTCCCGGTGTTCTCGTCTGCTCGCTTATGCGAGCAGTGCTCTCTCAGGAGAACATCGATCGGCGCCGTCCGTCAAGAGCAGTGCTCACCAGGGAGAGCAGGATGATCGTGAGGGCGAAACCGGTCAGCGGCAGCCACGGCAGGACCGGCGCCGGGTCGGCCACCTGCGCGGTCACCCGGCGCAGGCCCAGCGGGCCGAGCATCACCGACGCCAGGCCGATACCGATCAGCGGGCCACCGATCGCTGCCATCAGCACGCCGGGCAGCGATTCACCGGCGGAGATCAACCGCATCTCCCGGGTACGCACACCGAGTGTCCGGAGCCGGCCCAGGACCTGCCACCGCCCGGGCGCGGTCGCGGCCGTACCGAGGGCCAGCCCGAGCAGCGCGAGCAGCAGCAGCGCGAGTGCCGCACCCCACGCGAGCCGCAACAGGCCCTCGACCAGCGGCGCACTCCGCCGATCACGCAGCACGGCGCTCGCGGCGAGCCCGTCGTCCAGCGTCCCGTCGACCCAGATGGTGTTCGGCGCGAACTCCGGCATCGACGACCTGTCGACCAGCACCACATCGGTCGCGCCGTCCACCGGGGGCGCCGTCCCGGTTGCGGTGAGCACGACGGCCGGTTTCCCGCCCTCCTGCGGAATAGTGATCCGCATGCCCGGGCGCATGCTTCCGTCCGAGGAGAGCACCAGCGCCGCCGACTGTTTCAGATCAGGAACCTCAGGCCAGATCCTCCGGTACGACGCCACGTCCACCACGGCGAGCCGAACCTGGATACGCGCGTCCCCTGCCAGCACCACGGCACCGTCGACCACCTGGCCCACGGCGGCTTCCTCGACCCCGGGCCGCCCCGCGACCTGCTCGATCGCGGCGTTCTCGACGTCCAGCCGGTAGTCCGCGCCGACGTACTGCCGGGCGCCGTCGGCCAGCCCGGCCGTCGTGGTGACCCGCAGCGTCGCGGCGAACGACGCCAGCGCGACCGCGACGACCACGGCCACCAGCGGCAGCGCCCGCCGGGACGTCGCCGACGCCTGGGCCGCGCCGAAGACCGCGAGTGGACGCCGCGAGCGCAGCGCCCAGCGCAGCAGCAGGCCGGTCACCGGGGGCAGCAGCCGGAGCAGGAGCAGCGCCCCGGCGAGCGCCCCGAGCGCCGGCGCGATCGTCCCGCCGGCGACGCCACCCGGTGCGCCGCCGGCGGTCCCGCCCTGCGTGCCGTTCGCGACGCCGCGCTGGTACAGCAGCGTCGCCGCGAGGGCCGCGGCGGCGAGCACCCCGAGCTCGGCGGCGAGCCGGCGCAGCGCCGTGGTGCGGGCCGCCCACGCGCGGGCCGCCCGGTTCGCCGGAACGCGCCGGTTCCGCGTCGCGCGAGCGGCGGCGACCACCCCGAAGACCGGCCCGGCGGCGATTGCGACCACCGCCACCGGGAGTACCCAGCGCCACGCGAACCCGCCGGAGACCAGCCGGGCCAGGCCGACGGCGGCCAGCGTGAGGAGGCCGGATTCGATCAGCAACTCCGCGGCGATCGCGGGCAGCGAGACACCCCGCTGCCGGGCGACGGTCAGGTCCGCCGTCCGGCGACGGGCCAGCAGGTCGGCGGCGAGCAGCAGGATCAGCGCGCCGGCCAGCATCACCGCGCTGAGCAGCACCGACGCCAGTGCCGTGGCGGCGTTCACCTGGTCGTCGGCCCGGAGTAGGACGGCGTCCAGCTGCGTCTCCCAGCGCGAGGTGCTGTCGCGTACGCCGGAAGCGGCCGAGGTGGCCTTGAGCCGCACCGCCAGGTCCGCCAGCCGCTGGGCGGAGTCCCAGGTCATCCGGCTCGGTTCCGGGGCGAACCAGACCGTGCGGACCAGGTCGTCCGGGTCGAAGGCGAGCCGCGCGTCGGGCAGCGAGTCGTCGCTGAGCAGCCCGCCGAAGCGGGTCGTCCCGATCCCGTCCGCGCCGGCCACCGGGCCCAGCAGCCACGGCGCGAGCCGCCAGGCCGGATCCTCGGCGTCGGCGGGCGCGAAGATGCCGCTGACCCGGACGTCCTTCGTGCCGCCGTTCTCGTCCGCGACCTGCAGCCGGTCACCCGGCCGCACCCCCAGCGCGTCGGCCGCCTCCCGGACCAGGCCCACCTGCACGGTCCAGGGCGTCCGGCCGTCCACGCTCCGGCCCGGATTCCCGCCCGGCGCCTCGCCCTGCACCCAGGTGACCGCCGGTCCGGTCGCCCCGGCCAGGTAGTCGAGCTGGAAGGTCCGCAGCACGCTCCCGTCGGTGACCTTCAGCGTGGGACTCGCCGCGGTGGCGATCGGCGCGCGCAGCACGCTCCGCAGTTCGTCCCCGAGCTGCAGGCCGGCCCGATCCCGGAAGTCCGCGACGTCCTGGGCGAGCTCCGGCGCCCGGTCGCGCCCACCGTCCACACCCCAGTCCGGCTCCCAGTGCGCCAGCGCCCGGACGGTGGCGTCGCTCCCGCCCTCCCGGATCGCCTGCCGTACGGCGTCGTCCGCGGTCTCCCGCAGCAGCACCGGCACCATCCCGGCGACGAGGCTGATCAGCCCCACGACGACGCCGATCAGCCCGAGCGCCCCGGCGTCGGCCCGGGCCCGCCCGCGCACGCTCCCCCAGTGCACCCCTCTCACGCGCACCCCTCTTCGTCTCCGGCCCATAGCGCGACTCGCCGTCCTGGCTGGCCCTCCGGGGTGTGTCCGGGGGTGTGAGGGACCGCTGAGGGCCAGCCGGTTGCTCGCGGTTGCGGTCCTGGCTGGTCTTCCGGGGTGTGTCCCGGGGCGGGGGAGGAGGTCATGAGAGTTCCCGGAGAGGGGCGGCGGTGGACCGTGCGGTCTGGAGCAGGACCACCGTGGCGAGGAGACCGGCGACGGCGACCAGCAGGAAGGCCAGCAACGTGGACTCGGTGGGCCAGGGCCAGAGCGGGACGACCCCGGGCACCGGGACCGCGCCGGTGTCCGAGCGGACCAGCAGCGGCGTGAGCAGGCGGGTGGCGAGCGCGCCCACCGCGGCGCCCATGGCGAGGAGCGGGAGCAGAGCGACAGCGTGCTGGGCGAGCAGCGTGGTGCGGATCTCGCGGCGGGTCAGGCCCATGCCGCGCAGGCGGGACGTCTCGGTACGGCGGGTGCGGAGGTCGTACGTGACATGGAGGACGACCCCGGCCAGGAGCAGCAGGACCGCGGCCGGGATCAGCAGGTGCAGCGCGGCCGGCAGACCCGCGCGCAGCGGCCCGGCGGCGAGGCGGGAGGTCTCGGCGGCGCGGGTGGTGACCGTGCCGAGGTGCAGTGCGGCGAGCCGGCCGGCGGCGTCGGGGCGGGTCGGCTCGCCGATCCACCAGCCGTCCACCGGGGTGGCGAAGTCACCGCGGACGGCGAGTGCCCGGGACAGCATGTCGACATCGGCCAGCAGGGCGGCGGCGCCGGGCGCGGACGGGACGCCGGGCACGACCGCGGCGATCCGTACCGGCAGGGTGGTGGTGCCGACCGCGATGGTGAGCTGCGATCCGGGAGCGACCCCGAGGCCGTCGGCCAGGGCGGTGGAGACGGCCACCGGGAGGACGCCGGGGTCGGCGAACGTGGTCGCGACCAGGGTGCGCGCGGCCTCCGGTGGACCGCCGAGCCGGATCTGCCCGGTCATCACGAGCTTGCCGCCGGCCGTGGTCAGGGCCGGGTCGGTGAGCTGACCGGGTACCGGTTCGGCGGAGGTGACGGACCAGTCGGCGGAGCCGGTGACGGTCATCGTCACGGTGAAGGGGGCGCTCGTCTCGGCGTACCCGTCGAAGGTGAAGGGAAGTGAGATCGCGATCAGGGAACCGCCGCCGCAACCGGTCAGCGGCCGGGACCGGCCGTCGAGGGCCATCGGCGGGGCGACGCAGGGTGTGCGCCGGCCGGCCGCGTCCTGGAGGAGCAGGTGCGGGGTCACGATGATCGGGGCCGGGATCGAGACGGTGGTGGCGGCGGTCAGGGTGATGGTGGCGTCCGCCGGGATCTCGATGCCGGTCGCCGGCCGGGCGGGGATGAGGCCGGTGGCGACGGAGCTCCAGGTACGGCCCCCGTCCAGCCGGCCGCGGAGCAGCGACGACGCCCGGGTCATGTCGACGGCGACCAGGCGCGGAGCGGCTCCCGACCCGCCGAGCCACTGTCCGACCGGGATGCCGCGGTTCACCACCGGGCTGACCACGCCGCCGGTCGCCTCGGAGACCGCCGAGCCGGAGGGACCGGATCGGTCGAGGGCGGACGTGGTGACCGCGATGTCGGTGCCGACCGTGAGGGCGGCCTGGTCGCGCTGGGACCGGGCCCACGTCGCGTCGAAGGCCGCGCCGAAGGTGGCGGCCGCGCAGGCGAGGCAGAGGAGCAGCCCGGCGGCGGTGGCCCGGGGGCGGCGCGCGGCCTCGAACATCGCGAGTGGTACCGGCAGTGCCCGGGACCGCTGGGCGAGCCGGTCGGCGAGCGCGAGCCCGGGCGGGATCAGGCGCAGCGACAGGGTGGCGCCGGCGGTGAGCAGCAGTGCGGGCGCGAGAACCTGGAGCAGGTCGGCGGAACCGGTCACCGCACGGAGCTGCCACCACCCGGCCGCGGCGAAGACGGCGAGCAGGAGGTCGATACCGACGCGGGCCCGGCTCTGCGCGGAGAACGGCGTGAGGAGTACGACCGTGAGGGCCAGCGCGCCGAGCACGACGCTGAGCACCTGAAGCTTGGTGACGGCGGGTGTGTTGCTCAGCCCGGCGTCGGCGAGCGGCGCGACGTGGCTGAGCGCCGCGTGCAGCAGGGACGAGAGCGGCAGGGCGAGGGCGGCGGCCAGCAGCGCGAGGGCGACCGCCTCGATAGCGGCGGTGCGCAGCAGCTGGAGCCGGCTCGTTCCGAGGGCCGTGAGCAGGTCGGTCTCGGCGGCGCGCACGCCGGCGGTGAGGCGCCCGGCGAGGGCGAGCGCGGTTCCGGTGAGGACGATGCCGATCACCGCGACCGCGAGCACCGCGCCGTCGGTGACCCGCTGCTGGGACTTCGCGGTGAGCAGGACGTGCGGCAGCGTGGAGGCGACCCGGGTGAAGTGGGCCCGGTCGCCGAGGACGCCGGAGTAGCGGCGGTCCGCGGCGAGGACGCCGTCGGTGACGGTGTCCAGGTCGCGCTGCGTGGAGACGGTCAGGTCGGGCTGGGCGGTGATCTCCAGCCGGGTGAGGCCGACGTGCCGGGCGAGCAGGTCGTCCAGACTGATCAGGAACGGTCCGTACGCGGGGAAGTGCCGCAGCGAGTCGATGTCGCTGTAGTCGGGGTCGTAGCCGGCGCCCTCGAGGAGGTCCCGGTCCCAGCCGGTGCCGGCGTCGGCGGTGGCGATGCCGGTCACGGTGAGGTCCGCGTCCCCGACCCGGACGTGATCGCCGGGGGAGAGGCGGAGCCGGGTCGCGGTCGGTTCCAGCAGCAGGGTCTCCCCGGCGCCCTGTGGCCAGGCACCGTCGACCAGGGTGGCCCGCGAGGGAAGGCCGTCGACGGCGGCGAGGTAGCCCTTGCCTGATCTACCCGAAATATCGGACATGTCGCTGGCGGCCCGCGCGGACAACGTCGACCGGAACGGCTGCATCGCCGAGGTCAGCAGCGTCCGGGTGTCCGCCACGACGGCGGGCGCGTCCTCGGCGGCGATATCCGAGGAGTACGCCGTCGCATCGAGGTCCGTCACCGGCGCCCGGGCGGCCGCGACCGAAACTGCCTGCCCCGCGGTCCGGCTCATCAGCAGGGCGCAGACGCCGAGCAGCGTCGTACCCACCGTGACGACCGCGAGCAGCGAGGCCAGCAGCGGCCACTGTGCGCGACCGCGGCGGAGCACCAGCCTCAGCACTCCACGATCCGCCCGTCGCTGATCCGGACCACCCGGTCGGCGAGCGCCATCATCACCGGGTCGTGTGTGGAGACCAGCGCGGTGACCCCTTCCGACTCGACCACCCCGCGGATCAGCGCCATCACCGACCGCCCGGTCTCCGCGTCCAGCTGACCGGTCGGCTCGTCGGCGATCAGCAGCCGGGGCGAGCCGGCCAGCGCGCGGGCGATCGCCACCCGCTGCTGCTGCCCGCCGGACATCTCGCCGGGCCGTTGCTGCGCGTGTTCGGTGAGGCCGACCAGGTCCAGCAGGGTAGCGACGCGGCGCTCACGCTCGGCGGGTTCGACCCGGGCCAGCCGGAGCGGCGCGCCCACGTTCTCGGCGGCGGAGAGGACCGGGATCAGCCCGAACGTCTGGAAGATGTACGAGACCGTCTCGCGCCGCAGCCGGGACAGGCCGTCCTCGTCGAGCGTGGTCACCTCGGCACCGGCGATCGTCACCGTCCCCCGGTCCGGACGATCCAGCCCGCCGATCACGTTGAGCAGGGTGGTCTTGCCCGATCCGGAGCGCCCGACCAGGGCGACCATGGTCCCGGCCGCGACGTCGAAGGAGACGTCGGTCAGCGCTCTCACGTCGCCGAAGCTGCGGCTCACACCGCTGACGCGCAGCATCAGGCGTCGGGCTTGATCGTCACGTGGTCGGCCTCGAGGGCCAGCCGTACCCGCCGGGTGAGGGCGAGCGCCTCCCGGTACTCCCGGGGTACCTGTACCCGGCCGGCCCGGTCCATCACCGCGTACTCCTCCGCGATCACGTGCGTGTCCCCGTTCTCCGCGGTCGCCGTACGCCGCAGCACCTCACTGCTCGTCCGCCCGTCCCGGATGGCCACGGTGCGTTCCACCTGCCCGCTCACCTCGGGATCGTGCGTGACCACCACGACGGTCACGCCGAGTTCCCGGTTCACGTGGCGCAGCGCCTCGAAGACCTGCGCGGAGGTCGCCGTGTCCAGTTCACCGGTCGGCTCGTCGGCGAACAGCACCCGCGGCTCGTTCGCCAGCGCCACCGCGATCGCCACCCGTTGCTGCTGCCCGCCCGACATCTGCCCGGGCTTCCGCTGGGCACAATCGGACACGCCGAGCGTCTCCAGCAGGGCGCCGACCCGCTCGCGGCGCTCCCTCCTGGGCCGTCCCGCCGCGGTCATCGGCAGATCGACGACCTGCGCCGCCGTCAGGTAGGGCACGAGATTGCTCGCTGTCTGTTGCCGCACGAAACCTACGGTCTGTCGCCGGTAGCGCACCCGCTCGCCGCGCGTCATGCTCAGCAGATCCCACCCGTCGACGTGCGCGCGGCCCGCGGTCGGCGCGTCGATACCGGCGAGGATCGACAGCAGCGTGGACTTCCCCGACCCCGAGGCGCCCACCACCGCGACCATTTCGCCCGCGTCGATGTGCAGGTCAAGGCCTTGCAGGGCCTGCACTTCGATCGATCCGGTCTGATAGATCCGGACCAGGCTCTCGCAGGCGATCAGCGGTTGCGACATCGCGCTCCTCCCACCCCCGCGCTCACAGGATCTCGACAGCTCGCCTTTCTAACGCCTGCCCACCACAACGTCAACTTCCCAGACCTTTTCCCGGTACGCCGTGAGCCTGTCCGAAGATGAGCAGGGTTCACTCCCGTACCCTGCATCGGGTGAGCATCGGTAAGGGCGACATAGCGCCCGACTTCGAACTTCCCGACCAGGACGGCACGCCGCGTCGACTGACCGATCTCCTCGCGGCCGGTCCCGTGGTCCTCTTCTTCTATCCCGGCGCCATGACCAGGGGCTGCACCGCCGAGGCCTGCCACTTCCGCGACCTCGCCGCCGAGTACCAGGCCGCGGGCGTCCAGCGGGTCGGCATCAGCAAGGACCCGGTCGAGAAGCAGAAGCTCTTCGCCGACACGCACACCTTCGACTACCCGCTCCTCTCCGACCCGGACTCCGCGACGATCGCGGCGTACGGCGTCAAGCGCAAGCTGAGCCTGGGCCCGCTGAGCACCAAGCGGATGACCTTCGTGATCGGCACCGACGGCAGAATCCTCGACGTCATCCACAGCGAACTGGACATGAACCAGCACGCCGCCGACGCCCTCCGCATCGCCACCACCACGCCCTGACTCACGACCGCCCCCGGGGCGGCCAGGCTGCCGTGTGGCTGGGTTGCCGTGTGGCCAGGCTGCCGGGTGGCTGGTGGGCTGCCGGGCTGCCGGGCTGCCGGGCTGCCGGGCTGCCGGGTGGCTGGGCTGCCGGGTGGCTGGGCTGCCGGGTGGCTGGGCCGTGCGGTCCGGCTCGGGTTCTGGCTGGATGCCCCTATGGTCTGTCAAGGTGTTGCGGGGATCAGGAGTCGGTAGATTTCGCGTGCTATGTAGCGTTTTAGGCAGCGGATGATCTCGCGGGGTGTTTTGCCTGCGGCGGTGCGTCGGTCGCGGTAGGCGCGGGTGGCGGGGTCGTGGCGTAGCCGGGTCAGAGCGATGCGATAGAGAGC
>NZ_JBFAYF010000074.1:0-39663 GCF_040681165.1 Actinoplanes sp. NPDC051851
GTAACCCGAAGAACCAGCGGCTACGGACCCGTACCGCTACCACCCGCCGCCACCGCGGACACCTCAACCCCGCTTAAATTCGAAGAGCCGGTATCCCCGGGAATGACGAGCGGTACCGGGAAGAGATTCACGTCCACGCTCCCTGATCGCGTAAGGATTCGCCTGTCGTCCGCGGCTCACGCACCCGGAATGCCCGAGGTGCATTGTGGATGCAGGCTATCCGCCGATGTCAAGCGCTCACCGCCCCACCGAATTCACCGTGATCGCATTCTCGAATTCCCTCGATCATGACTCTCCGGCGTGCTATCCATCCGCTCTGAGCTGCTCATCAGTGGAAGAATGAACACCATAAGGCCAACCATCAAGATCTCCTTATGGTACGCGGTAAGCCGCGCCCGGCCGGTGACCGCGTACCTCGCCGGAGCTATCCGCCGGACCCCTTGTGTGCTCGCGATACGGCCGTCCGATCAATGATTACCGGTTTCGTGGAATCCCGATTCTGTCCGCTATCGATCACTGTTTCCGCGCACAAAACTCCTTTTCCTCCACAACCCCCGCATTCACCCTCCGTGACGTTCCTCCGCGACGGGCCTCAGCTCTTCCAAGGCGGGCCTCAGCTCTTCCGTGACGGGCCTCAGTCGTGGCGGCGGGTTCCGGACGGGGCGCGGCCGAGCAGGTGGCGGGCGGCGAGGTTGCGGGCGGCCAGCGTGAGGCGGGAGCCGGGTACCAGCAGGGCGGCCACCCGGCGGACGCCGCGCTGTTTGGGGGCGACGAGGGCGCGGTGCGATGATTCGTACCGGAGGAAGGCCTGTGAAATATCCTCGGGGGAATCGGCCAGCTCGGTCGCGAGGCGGTGGGCGCCGGCCATCGCCAGGGTGGAGCCGTCGCCGAAGAGGGAGACGCAGGAGGCGGCGTCGCCGAGCAGCGTGACGCGGCCCCGGGACCACGAGCCCACCGTCACGCGGCTGACCGCGTCGAAGTAGAAGTCGTCGGCGGCACGCAGGTACCCGAGCAGTTCGGGCACACGCCAGCCGACACCCCGGTACGCGGCGGTGACCAGCTCCTTCTGCGCCGCCGTGTCATGCCGCCCGGGTGTTGCCATGCCGTGCCGGCCGGGCGTCGCCGGGTCGGCACGGCGACGGGATGCCGGCGTCCCGGGGTGGCGGAAGATGAAGCCTGCGCCCTCCTCGCCACGCGACGGGTGCATCGCCAGCAGGCGCCCGGGCGTGTTGAGCAGCACCACCTCATCGGGACAGGTGGCGGGCCGGCCCAGGGGAAGGGTGGCGACATGGAGGCCCAGGTGCCGTACGAAATCGGTCTCGGGACCGAAAGCGATCCGGCGCACCGCGGAGTGCAGCCCGTCCGCGCCGACGACCAGGTCGAAGCGGCGGGGCGCGGCCTGTTCGAACGTGACGTCGACGCCGCCCGGGTCCTGGTGCAGGCCGGTGATGGTGTCGTCGAGCAGGAGCTCGGTGCTCTCCGCGGTGGTCGCGAGGAGCACCCTGGCCAGGTCGCCGCGGGGGATCTCCACCGCACCGTCCCCGCCGTTCATCGGGATCCGGGCGACGGTCCGCCCCCGCTGGTCGATGACGCGCATCGCGGTGGCGTGGGTGGCGGCCTCGCGGAGCGCGGGCAGCACGCCCATCCGCTCGGCGACCGGCAGCGCGGGCCCGCGGACGTCGACCGGGTTGCCGCTGGAGCGCTGGCCCCGGCCGCGCTCGACGATCGTGGTCTGCCAGCCGTCGCGGGCCAGCCAGTACGCGAGGGTGGCGCCGGCGATCCCGGCGCCCGAGATGAGAGCGTGTGCCATGCCACCAGGAAACCGCAGTGAGTGCAAAATTGCAATGACTGCTGCTTTGCCCAAGGCGCCTTTGTGCAGCGAGTGCCGTTGTGCGATGAGTGCTGTCATGCAGTGGGTGCGTTAGGGTGGCCGCGTGTCCCTCCGTGATCGCAAGCGCATCCGCACCCGCCAGGCGATCGTGGCCGCCGCGGCCGACCTGTTCGAGGCCAAGGGCTACGACGCGACCACGATCGCCGAGATCGCCGCGGCGGCGGAGATCGGCAGCCGGACGTTCTTCAGCTACTTCGCCACCAAGGAGGACGTGCTCTTCCCCGAGACCGACCTGCGGATCCACGCCGCCGTGGACGCGATCGCCACCCGTTCCCCGGAGGACGGCCCGGCCGAGGTGCTGCTGCGCGCGCTGCGCACGGTCGGCGAGGAGAGCGACGACCTGGGCGGCCGGATCGGCGCCCTGCGGATGCGGCTGGTCACCACCGTCCCGGCCGTTCGTGGCCGCGGCCTGCAGATCCAGATGGAGACACAGCGCGAGATCGCCCGCCGCATGGCCGCCGCCTTCCCGGACCAGCTCGACGAGGTGGCCGCCGCCGCCCTGACCGGCGCGTTCGTGGGAGCGGTCACCGCCGCGATCCAGGTCCTGCTGGAAGACCCGGAGCGCTCCCACAGCGGCCCGGCCGCGGTGCAGGAGGCGCTGGAGATAGCGGTCCGCGTGGCGCTGACACCATGGTTCACCCACAGCACTGCCGTAGCCCCAGCCGGTTCCGCGACCGCAGCGGCCCCGGTCGGCTCGACGGCCGCAGCCGTAGCAGAAAGCTCCCCGGAGGCAGCGGCGCGCGCCGGTTAGCCGTCATGCCGTGAAGTCAAGCAACTGCTGCTGACGCCGACATCCACGCAGAGGCGGCCGCGGCGCACGGTGGTCGGCGACGGGGCGGCTGCGGTACGCGGTGGTCGGCGACGGGGCGGTTGCGGTGCGCGGTGATTCACTGCGGGGCGGTTGCGGTAGGCGGTCGGTGGGGAAGGGCGACTCCAGCGCACGTTCCGGTTCGTGGGGGCGGCGAGGGGACACGCTTCGCACGTGGAGGGCGACGCGAGCACACCATCCTGCTCCGTGGGCCGCCGGAGGCACACGATCAGACCGGACGTGGGGCTCCAGGGGCACACGATGACTGTTCGAGTGCTCGGGCGGGCGCTGGAGCGACACGATCACGCATCGTGCGGCCGCACCGCCCCCACCAGTGCCAACGCGCACACCTGCCGCCCCTGGCCGCGCCGCGCGGGCGCTGAACGCCGGTCGCCGTGCTGTGCTGGCCGCCGGGCTGAGTCGGGCACCGGGCTGAGCCGGGCACCGGGCTGAGCCGGGCACCGGGCTGTGTCGCGGACGCCGGACGCCCCGGCGCCGGGCTGTGCCGGGCGTCCGTGTGGCCGGTGCGGTCCGCGTGGCCCGGTGTGGCCCGCGGCCCGGTGTGGCCCGGTGCGTGTCCGGCCCCGGCGCGGGGCGGGCTCAGCTCGGGCGGCTCCACTGCAGGGAGAGGCCGTTCGCCGCGCGTTCGGTGCGGATCTCCATCGCCGATCCGAGCATGGTGGCCCGGTCCACGACCAGCACCGCATCGTCCAGGGCGTACGTCACCCGCTCGGAGAGCATGACCGGCTCGCCCGGCGGCCGCCGCAGGTAGCCCGCGACCGGCTCCTCCAGCAGGCCCGGCCGGACCACCTCCGACGCCCGGTGTGCCAGGTGCCCGTGCAGGCCGAGCGCCGCGTAGAGCGACGTCGCGCTCATGTCGGCCCCGGACAGGTCGGTCCCGCGAACCCAGGAGACCTGGTGGACGGCGGGCCGCCCGGCGACCAGCCGTACCCGCTCCAGGCACGTCGACGGGCCCTCGCCCAGCCGATCGGCCGCCCACGGCGGAGGCGTGCCGGTCGACTGGTCGATGATCTCCGTCGTCACGGTCTGGCCCTGTTCGCGCAGGTCCTCGGCGAACCCGCGCAGCGAGGTCAGCTCGTAGCTGGCGCGCGGGTAGACGAACGTGCCGCGCCCCGGCTCCTGGGACAGCAGACCCTGGTCCTCCAGCTGCTTGAGGGCCTGCCGCAGGGTCGCGAGGGTGACGCCGTACCGGGAGCTCAGCTCCTTCTGCGGGGGCAGCGTGGAACCCGGCGACAGCTCGCCGTCACGGATCTTGCTGCTCAGGTCATCGGCGATGGCCTGATACTTCGGTGTGCGCGGGGGCAGCGGGCACCTCCTGGTCGACCCGGTCGAGGGCGGCGCGCAGCGCGGCGACCTCGAGTCCCAGGTCGGCCGGCGACGCTCCGTCCAGAACCCTACGCATCAGGGCGGCGCCCACCACCACCCCGTCCCCGGCGCGTGCCGCGGCGGCGGCCTGCTCGGGTGTGGAGATGCCGAACCCGATGAGCACCGGGATGCCGGTGACCGCCTTGATCCGGGCGGCTAGCGGCGCGGCGGAGGCGGCGAGCGCGTCGCGTTCCCCGGTGGTGTCCATGACGCTCACCGCGTACACGAAGCCGCGGCTGCGGGCGCCGATCTCGGCGAGCCGGTCGGGCGGGGTGACCGGCGCGGCGAGCAGCACCAGGTCGAGCCCGGCGGCGGTGGCGGCGGCCTCCAGTTCGTCCGCCTCGTCGACCGGCACGTCGGGCACGATCAGCCCGCTGAACCCGGCCGCGGCGAGCCGGGCGCAGAAGACGTCCACCCCGTCGTGGAACACCAGGTTGGCGTAGGTCATCGCGATCAGTGGGATGCGCACCCGGTCGCGCACCGCGGCCACGTCGGCCAGGATCGAGTCGACCGTGACGCCGCGTCGCAGGGCCCGGTCGGAGGCGCGCTGGATGACCGCGCCGTCCAGCGTCGGGTCGGAGAACGGCAGCCCGATCTCGGCCCCGGTCGCCCCGGCCTCCTGGAAGGCCAACAGATAGTCGGTCCAGTCCTCGGTGACACCGCCGGTGAGGTACGGATTCAGCCGTTTCACGCCACACCCCCGGCGATGGCCGCCATGTCCTTGTCGCCGCGCCCGGAGAGGGTGACCAGCACGGTCGACCCGGCCGGCAGCTCCGGGGTGCACGCCGCGCGCATCACCCAGGCCACCGCGTGCGCCGACTCCAGCGCGCAGATGATCCCCTCGGCCCGGGCCAGTCGCCGCAGCGCGGAGAGCGCCTCCTCGTCGGTGACCGTGTGGTACGCCGCCCGCCCGGTCTGCCCGAGGTGTGCGTGCTCCGGCCCGATCCCGGGGTAGTCCAGCCCCGCCGAGATCGACTCCGCCTCGGCGATCTGTCCCCAGTCGTCCTGGAGGACCATCGAACGGGTCCCGTGCACGATGCCCGGCCGCCCGTTCGTCATCGCCGCGCCACCCGCCGCCTCCACACCGACCAGCCGCGCCGTCGAGTCGAGGAACCCGGCGAACGTGCCGGCCGCGTTCGACCCGCCGCCCACGCAGGCCACCACCACGTCGGGGACCACCGGGCACTGCTCGCGGGCCTCGTCGCCGATGACCCGCTGCATCTCCCGGACCATCCACGGGTACGGGTGCGGGCCGCCCACTGACCCGAGGCAGAAGTGCGCCTCGTCGACCGCCGCCACCCAGGCCCGCATCGCCTCGTTGGTGGCGTCCTTGAGCGTCCGGCTGCCACTGGTCACCGGGATCACCTCGGCGCCGAGCAGCTCCATCCGGAAGACGTTGAGCCGCTGCCGGGCGATGTCGCGCTCGCCCATGTAGACCGTCGCGGAGAGGCCGAGCAGGGCGGCCGCGGTGGCGGTGGCGACGCCGTGCTGCCCGGCGCCGGTCTCGGCGATCAGCCGGGTCTTGCCCATCCGGCGGGCCAGCATCGCCTGGCCGAGTACGTTGTTGATCTTGTGGGAGCCGGTGTGCGCCAGGTCCTCCCGCTTGAGCAGCAGGGTCACGCCGAGCTCGGTGGAGAGGTTGCCCGCCGGGGTCAGCGCGGTCGGGCGGCCCGCGTAGACCGATCGGAGCTCGTCGAGGCGCTCGCGGAAGTCCGTGTCGGCCCAGGCGTCGCGGAACGCCTCCTCCAGCGCGGCGCAGGCCGGGACCAGGGACTCGGGAACATACCGCCCGCCGAACCGGCCGAACCGCCCGGCCGCCGACGGCGCGGCGATGGACACACTCATGGCGCCTCCCAACAGTTATAGAACTCTGCCGCGCCCAGTGTTCCACAAGACGCGGCAGAGTTCTATAACTTTCAGAGGGCCTTGTAGAGCGCCTCCGGGGTCACCGCGCCGGCCAGCACCCGGCCGTCATCGGTGATCAGCACGCTGAACAGGGAACCGCTGAGCAGCCGTCCCTTGCCCCACGACCCGCTCACCTCGGGCAGCGTGTCGAGCAGCGCCTGCGGGTCGAGATCGGCGGACGACCCGGCGGCGGTCTTGCCGGAGTCCTTGGAGAGTGACTCGAAGTCCGGCAGCGTGGTGGAGAAGATCGAGGTCCAGCCCTTGCCGATCACCTCGGCGCCGGACTTCGCGGCCGACGGCGAGCCGGAAGCCGCGTGCGACCCCGACGGCAGCGAGGTCTCACCGGCCTCGGTGATCTTCGCGTTCGGCGGCGGGTTGAACGTGAACTGCTCGGCGTCCGGCACCGTGAAGCTGATCTGCTCGAACGCCACCCGTACCGCGGGCTTGGTGGTGTTCTTCGCGTACACGTCCACCCGCAGCGGGATGTGCTGCTCGGCGTCGATCGCCAGCCGCACCTGCCCGATCAGCGAGTCGGTGTCCCGCGGGCTCAGCACCAGCTCGTACGCGTCCCGCCCGGCCACCTTCGCCGCGCCGGTCGTCTCCACCTTCGTGGTCGGGTCGATCGCCGCGAGCGCCGCGTCGGCGGCCTCCTGCGGCGAGGACGGGACCGTGGACGGCACGGCGTGCGTGGTGCCGGAGCCGTCGGCGGGGAGCGTCAGGTGCGTCCCCGTGTTGTCCGCGCTGTTCCACTGCCACAGGTCCGGCCCGTTGCGGATCACGTCGGTCTCACCGGACCCGCCCACCAGGGCGACCCGCATGCTCTCCTCACCCGCATACCAGACGCGGGCGGTGTTGCTGCCCGAGATCAGGCTGGTCAGCGACCCGGTCCCGGACCCGGCCGCGCCGGACGCCTTGCCGAGCAGCCCGGCGATTCCCGGCAGGCCGAGGTCGGCGCTCTGCACCACGGTCCCGGAGAGCCCGTCGACGTGGGCGTCCTGCAGGTCCACCAGCAGCTGGGCGGCGCTGCGGTCCGGCAGGGCCGAATCGGCGCTCGCCACGATCGTCCCGGCCGCCGCGCCGCCCCCGATGACGGCCACCGCGGCGGCCGACGGCACCAGCCAGCGCAGTGCGGGCCTCGACTTGAACACGGACACGATGTCCACCTCCCGTTTGTCTGAACCCAGCGTGCGTCGATGGCCCTGTGACGATGCTGAGACGAACCCTTAGGGGCTGAGAAGGTGCTGAGAGCCGTACCCCTGAGAAAGCGGATCCATGTCAAGGTAACCCAGTGCGGTTGCTGGTGGTGGAGGACGAGGAACGGCTGGCCGCAGCGCTGCGCCGGGGTCTGCAGGCCGAGGGCTTCGCGGTGGACGTGGCCCACGACGGGCAGCAGGGGCTGGAGATGGCCCGGCACGGCGGCTACGACGCGATGATCCTCGACGTCATGCTGCCCCGCCTCTCCGGCTACCGCGTCGTGCGCCAGCTGCGCGCCGAGCGCCACTGGCTGCCGGTGCTGATGCTCTCGGCCAAGGACGGCGAATACGATCAGGCCGACGGTCTCGACTGCGGCGCCGACGACTATCTGACCAAGCCTTTCTCGTACGTCGTCCTGCTCGCCCGGCTCCGAGCGCTGCTCCGTCGCGGCACCCAGGCCCGCCCGGCGGTGCTGACCTGCGGCGACGTCGAGCTGGACCCGGCCGAGAAGCGGGTCACCGTGGCCGGCGAGGAGGTCACCCTGACCACGCGGGAGTTCGCCCTCCTCGAGTACCTGATCCGCCGCGCCGGCCAGGTGGTCTCCAAGACCGAGCTGCTCGACCACGTCTGGGACGCCGCCCTGGACACCGCGCCCAACGCCGTCGAGGTCTACATCGGCTACCTGCGCCGCAAGATCGGCCGCGAGCGCCTGGAGACGGTCCGCGGCTCCGGCTACCGCCTGGCCGCCGCCGGGACGGGACACTAGAGCGCATGGCCAAGCGGCTCAAGGAGCTGAGCCTGCGCGCCCGCCTCCTGCTGATCGCCACCACCTCCCTGGCCCTGGCCCTCGCCGCCAGCGGCATCCTGCTGGTCGTGGTGCTGAACTACGCCCAGATGCGCTCGCTGCGCACCGAGACCCTGGAGACCGCCCGCGGCGTCGCCCGCCTCGTCGAGCAGGGCCAGCTCACCGACCCGATCCCGGTCACCCCCGGCGTCCAGGTCCAGGTCCTCGACAGCGCCCGCCGGGTCCTCGCGGTCTCCGCCACCGCCGACCGCCTGGTCCCGATCCTCTACCCGGACGAGCTGCGCGATCTCCCCGACGGCCAGGGGGTGATGATCTCCGGCACCCGGATCGGCTTCGACGGCCCGGCACGCGTCGTGATGGTCACCGCGGGCCCGCCCACCGACCCGGTGACGATCCTGGTGGCCCGTTCCGCGAGTCAGCTCACCCAGGGCGCCCACCTGCTGCGGATCACCCTGCTGGTCGCGTTCCCGCTGCTGGTGGGCCTGCTCGCGGCCGGTCTCTGGCGGGCGCTGGGCGCCGCGCTCCGGCCGGTCGACGCGCTGCGGGCGGGCGCCGAGGAGATCACCGGCGGCACCCGGGAGGGCCGGCTGCCGGTCCCGGACTCGCGCGACGAGATCCACCGGCTGGCGACCACGCTCAACGACATGCTGCACCGGCTCGACGCGGCCCGGGCCCGGCAGCGCGCGTTCGTCGCCGACGCCGCCCACGAGCTGCGGAGTCCGCTGACGAACATGCGCACCGAACTGGAGGTCGCCCAGCGCCTGCCGGACGACACCGACTGGCCGGCGCTCAGCGAGGACCTGCTCACCGACGTGCAGCGGCTCTCCCGCCTCGTCGACGACCTGCTCCTGCTGGCCCGTACGGACGACGCGTCGGCCCGGGCGGTGACCGCGCGCGGCGTCGAGGAGACCGATCTGGGTCAGCTCGCCGGTGAGGTCGCCGCGCGCTACCCGGACGTCCTGCACGTGGACGCCGGCACGCCGCTGCCGCTGCTCGCCGAGCCCGACGCGCTGGCCCGGGTGGTCGCGAACCTGCTCGACAACGCGGTCCGGCACGCCCGCTCGGCGGTCGTCGTCACTACCGGTGCCGACGCCACGGGGCCGTTCCTGATCGTGACCGACGACGGCCCGGGCATCCCGCCGGCCGACCGGGAGCGGGTCTTCCACCGCTTCACCAGGCTCGACGAGGGCCGTGCCCGGGACGCCGGCGGGTCCGGGCTGGGCCTCGCGATCGTCCGCGAGCTGGTCCGCCGGCATGGGGGATCGGTCACCCTGGGTGACGCGGATCCGGGTCTCCGGGTGGAGATCAGATTTTCTCCCGTACGGTCGGAGAAAGCCGGGAACTAATCGGGCCGGACGGCCGACTGTACGACGTGCCCGGCATCGGGCGACGACTCGACGGAAGGTTCTCGCCACCATGTCCCTGCTCCAGCGTTCCGCAGTGGTGGCCGCCGCGGCCGGTCTTCTCGTCCTCGGGCTGGCCGGCCCCGCGTCCGCGCACGTGACGGTCAACCCGAGCACGGCGACCGCCGGCGGCTACGCGAAGGTCTCGTTCCGGGTGCCGACGGAGTCCGACACCGCCTCCACCACCAAGGTCGAGGTGAACCTGCCGACCGACAGCCCGATCGCCTCGGTCTCGCTCAAGCCACTCCCCGGCTGGACCGCCGTCGCCGAGAAGACGAAGCTGGCCACCCCGGTCAAGACCGACGACGGCGAGGTCACCGAGGCCGTCACGAAGATCACCTGGACCGCCGGCTCCTCCTCGGCGATCAAGCCCGGCCAGTTCCAGGAGTTCGACGTCGCCCTGGGCCCGCTGCCCGATTCCGGTCAGGTCATCTTCAAGGCCCTGCAAACCTATTCCGACGGTACGGTCGTCCGCTGGATCGACGAGCCGACCACCGACGGCACCGAGCCGGAGAGCCCCGCGCCGGTGCTGACCATCACCGCCGCCGACGACAGCACCGACACCGCGGCCACCACGGCGACGGCCACCGAGGCCGAGCCCACCGACGACGGCGGCAGCGGCAGCGGACTGGGACTCGCCGGGCTGATCGCCGGCCTCCTGGGCCTGGTGCTCGGCGGTCTGGCGTACGCGAAAGCCTCCCGCAAGCCGATCACCCAGGGCGAGACGGAGACGGCCAAGAGCTGACCCTCGGTGGGCCGGACCTTCCGGCGCAGGCCCGGGCCACGGCCCGGGCCTTGCGTTACGCTGCGCGGAAGATCATCAAACCCGGCTGGAGAGCCCCATGAAGTCCCGCGTGTGGAACGGCGCCCTCGCGCTCGTCGTGCTCTTCTCGCTGGTCACCCAGATCATGCTGACCGCCCTGGACGCCGCCCCGCACGCCGGCCCACCGACGCACGAGCCGGCCGTGACCCGTTTCATCCGCCTGTTCAGCTACTTCACGATCCAGAGCAACATCCTGCTTCTGATCGGCGCGGTCACCCTGGCCCGCGACCCGTCCCGCGACGGCCGCCTCTGGCGCGTGATCCGCCTCGACGCCCTGCTCGGCATCGTGATCACCGGCATCGTCTACGCCACGATCCTGGCCGGCCAGGTCGAGCTGCACGGTTTCGCCTGGTGGTCCAACCTGGGCTTCCACTACATCGCCCCGTGGGCCGCCCTGACCGGCTGGCTGTTCCTCGGCCCGCGCCCGCGCATCGACGCCCGCACCCTGGCCTGGTCCGCGATCTGGCCCGCCCTCTGGATCGCCTACACCCTGGCCCACGGCGCCGTGACCGATTGGTATCCCTACCCCTTCGCCGACGTAACCCAGCTGGGTCTCCCGACCGTGCTGATCAACCTGGGCGCGGTGGTGGTGATCGCCGTCGTGCTGGCGATGCTGCTGCGCCTGCTGGACACCCGCCTGCCGTCCGGCGCGGCGACCTCGGGGGAGCGTGAGCGTCCCGCGGTGCCGCGTCAGCGTTCCGGTGCGGAGGCCATCGCCGACCGCGAGGCCTGACGTCGCGGTGAGGGTTGTGTCGCCCCCAGCTGATCCGTCCGTCAGCGGAGGGTGGTCCGCAGAACCTGCAGGCGTTCCCGGTACTCCTCGGCCTCGATCTCGCCGCGGGCGAACCGCTCGGCCAGCACCCGTTCGGCGTCGGCGGACGTATCCGGCGGACCACCCCGGGCACGCGTGGCGATCATGCCGCCGGCGATCACGCCGCCCGCGACGAACAGGATGACCATGAGGGAGACGAGCGCGTTCGTGCCTGCTCCGGCGGAGTATTCGTACGTCATGGTGGTGGATCCCTTCTCTGTGCTCTGGCCAGTCTCGGCAGAGCCGGGCGCACCGGTAGAGGCGAAGGTCCCGTCTCAGCGAAACGGGGTGTCGCGGCGCGGGGACCGCCGACCGCCCGGGCCACCGAGGACATCTCCCGGCGGGTCGAGGCGATCCAGGCCGACACCGGCGGCGCGGCCATCGCGATCGAGGAGCAGACCGCGTCGCAACAGCTCAGCACCGAGGTCGGCAGCTTCCAGCGGTGACGTGCGGGAGTGGTACCCAGGTACCACTGCCGCCGTGTGATGCCTCCTGTGGTATCAGGGTTCGTCCCGTTTCGCTCCCTAGACCACCCGGCCCCGGGAGCCGGTCGCTGGGTATCGACGAGGTCCGTTGCGGTAGACCTCGCTGGAGTTTCGACGAGGTCACCGCGTCGTGGACCACCACCGTCGACCGCTGGCACGTCGGCTTCGTGGATCTGGTCGGCGGGCAAGGGCTGCTCGCGCAGGTCGAGAGCCGGACCAGCAAGGCGGTGACGGACTGTCTCACCGCTCGCCCCCGAACCTGGCGTGAGCAGGTTCAGGCCGTCGCTGTCGACGTGTGCACGGTGTTCAAGGCTGCGGTCCGTGAGGCGCTGCCGCACGCGTTGCTGGTCGAAGAGCCGCGAAACTGGCCACCCACGCCCGCCGCCGCTTTCTGTCCATCTCCGAGACCGGGCCCTGGGCCCGACGCGCTCACCCTCTGCTGGCAACGCCTCACCCAGCTACCGGCCACCTGACCAGCAGGCCCCTGCACCTACCAGCAGAAAGGCCGTCCCGGAGGCCGGAGACCTCGCGCGTCCACAGCGACACGTGGCGATGTGTCACCCACAGGCGGCGGACAAATGGTCAAGCCGAAACGGTCGGGCAGGGAGCGAAACCCCCTGCCGGATCGAGGTGGAGGCGCCGCATCGGTCCACATCATCGGCAAACTGGTTCACTTCGACTCCGAAGCGGACGAGTCGGAGTCGGCGTCGGTCGTGCTTCCTGGATCATTTTCTCGCCGGCGCAACCGTCACCAGACAGTGCATCCAGTACAGCCGGTATTGTAGCCCCGCACCGCGATGCTGGATGTCCATCGCCGAGCACAGCTCCGGGGTGAGCGTGCCGAGCAGCCGTTCCCATTCCCGCGGATCCACTTGCTGCGCCGACCTGCTTACCCAGCTCGACAGCGCATCGACATGCGGAACGATGCTGCCCCGAGTCAGCGACAGCCCGGAACGGGAGATGAGGCTCAACAGGCTCACCGGCGTCCACACCCGGCGCCGATTCGGAGACATGGCTCGCGCCACGGACTGAAGCCAATCCGCCGCCACCGGATCAGGCGCCACGATCTGACCGACATACATCACTCCCGAGGCTGCCAGGCGTCCGCTCAGAACGCGTAATACGTCCGCCGGGTCCTCGACGTAGTGCAAGACTTGCCGGAGCAGGATCGTGTCGAACATGCCGTCGGACGCGTCCAGCGCCTCTATCGCCTTCGCCACCCGTACAAGGCCGGGAGGCACATGGCTCAACATGCCAAGACTCTCGTCCAGGACGACCGTCCTGGCGGCACCCAGACGGCCGACGACGTAGTCGGCTAAAAATCCGGTCCCTCCACCGGCATCGAGCAAGCTTCCCAGATCCCGGTCGGTCAGTAACTGGACAGCGGCGGCCGCGACCTCCGGCGAACTGCTCCAGTTCGATCGCAGTTGGTAGTCAGAGGCCCGGACATCGAACTCTTCGGAGTTGCTGACCATTACGACCCGGTCCCGATGTGCTCCCAGTACAGATCGGCCACTTCAGCCGGAACACCGTCGACAAAATGTTCGTCACGGTCGATGTAAAGGCGGCGCAGGGTCCGGCCATCGACGTGGGAGTCCTCCGGGACGCGCAGCACCTGGTCACCCTGTTCGAGGAAGAAGGTGGCCTTCCAGTCGTCGAATTCCTCCCCGGCATCAGGGATGATCCAGGTGCGTTCTCCGGGAAACCACTCGATGATCCAGTCCCACGCCAGGTCGGGCCGGGGCAGAACCAGGGGCACGCAGCGGACGAGGGGTCTATCGGCCACCACGAGACGTGACACCCGCGTAACCGCCTCGAGCCGCACCGCA
This sequence comes from Actinoplanes sp. NPDC051851, assembly GCF_040681165.1. Lineage (NCBI taxonomy): Bacteria > Bacillati > Actinomycetota > Actinomycetes > Micromonosporales > Micromonosporaceae > Actinoplanes > Actinoplanes sp. NPDC051851. Next base: position 13,341 of record NZ_JBFAYF010000074.1, read on the forward strand.
GCCGGCCAGAGATTGCGATCCGGTGCGTGGTGCTCATCCGCGGTCGCCGAAAATCCGGCGTCCTGGGACTCTGCCCGGTTGCCAGTCGACGCGACGACCCCGATGACCAGGAGCATGTCCGCCCTGACAAGGTCAGCCGCCCGCATGACCACTTGGAAGTGACCTTTGTGAAACGGCTGGAATCGTCCGGAGAGAATCGCATACCGGCCCACCGCGCCACCCATCTTCTATCTGAAGACTGCAAGGATCACGACAACACCTACGATGACGAACGCCAATGACAACGTCGCAGCCCAGGAGAACGTCCGGACCGAACGTTTCAGTATGGCTTTCTCAATGGCAGCTCGCTCAACGCTGGACAGCGTGTCGGGGGTTAGCCGGTCACTCTCCCGTCGGGCAGATTCGACACAGGATGCCGCAACCGCCAGGCTGGCCGCGACGAGCAGCCACGGCACTGCCGCCACGAAATAACTACTGGCCTCCTCTTTGTTTCCCGGGATGCTCGTCAGTAGATTGAGCGAGGCGCTGGACGCGAGGCCAGCAAGGAAATACCAGAAGGCCGGTGATATCAACATCAATCGGCTCATGCTGGCGACTCTCCGACCGTATCGATAGGGTCCCAGGCGTCAGCGAGGATCTCACGGCCGGCGCTGTTGACGAGGTCGAGCATGTTGAGCAGCTCTGAGCGCCCGATACGAGCGCTGGCTTGCCTGACTCTCGCGCCGAGGGCGATCAGCCGACTTCGGCGGGCCCGCCAGAGTTGCAATTCCTCCAGCCCTACCCCGGCCTGCGGAAGTCGCTCCAGGAGCCGTTCCCGAGTGGCCACATGCTCAGTCGAATAGGCGAGCAGATCCTCGACACGCGCGAGCATCACCGCCAAGACGGCTGCCGTCGGCGCTCCTGCCTGCCCGACTCCCGAACCTTGAAACAGTACGGTGGCCTGCTGTTTCGAGTCGAGGTACGATTCGACGAATTTCGGCCATTTGGCCGCCGAAGCGCGAGCCAGGTCCGGAAAGTGCATCTCCTCAAGAGCGATGACGGCGCTGGACGGTACGAGGTCCTTCCAGGCGTTGTCGCCCCGGCTCGCCAGTCTCCTGACCAGTGCTCCCGATATGTGGGTCAGTTCCTGGGGAACCGGAACCCTAATACAGTCCTCACCACTGGACCGGAGCCCCGCAGTGAGTTCCACTCCGGTTCCGTTCGCGTCCGGCAACAACCAGACGCGCTTGCGGGGCAGGAACGCCTCCTCGCCGGCCACCTGCCACAGCGGAGGCCAGCACGGCGCCACTGTCGTGCTCTGCGTCAGACCGAGATCGTTGACTGTTGCGCTGATGGCCAGCATCCGCTGCCAGTAGGTGAGTGGGTTGTGTGCACCGTGCGCGTCATCGTGTTGCGGATCATCTCCCGCCGTTCGGGGAGGTTCGGGAACCCGGACCGCGATCACGACGTGCTCGTATCGTTCCGCGGCCCACTGCAGAGCCCAAGCATGCCCACGGTGGAAGGGCTGGAATCGTCCGACGAGCATGGCGAACTCGCGCGCCAGCGAGGGGAACCACTGCTGTCCTACGGTCTCCGTTGCCGCGAATACCTCAGCGGTTCCGGCTGGCACCGTGGTGCTGACGTCCTGCCCCCGACGGATCTTGGCGCGGATCAGGCTGCTACGGAACTCGAGCCCCATCGGAATGTCGTCCGCCAGCACGATGGTCTCACCCAGACGTCGCATATCAGATGCCTTGGCACTCTCCGAATCCTCGAGAGCAGGCACGTACCAGTATCGATGCCGCTGCGGGGGGAGGTAGTAGCTCTCCCGTTCGACACTCGCCCGCGGATGCCAAGTCGGGACGATATGCACCCGTCCGAGCTGGTGCTCATCCAGGCCTATCCTGCTGAACAGCCAGGTCCGCTCCCAGTAGTTGAGCGGATTATCTTCGAGACGAAATCTGTCGAAGCTCCGGTCGAACGGGTTCAGCGGATCTGGGTTGACGACGGCTACGATGACACGCGGATTTGTTTCCAAGAGCATCTGCAGCACGCTCAGATGGCCAAGGTGAAATGGCTGCCACCTTCCTCCTAGAATAGGCCATCTGGGCAATGACTCGGTCACTGCTAGACCTCCACGACGTCGAGGTCGACAGGCACCGTCACGGGCCCCTCATACTCGGCGGACGCTTCTCGGATCAGAGTGGCGAGGTGCGGGTACTCGGAGGGGAACTGATGAACGAGATGCAGCCTCTTCGCACCGGACTCGCGTGCGGCCCGCCCGGCCTCGGCCGCCGTGGAATGACCAGTCCGTCCCGCAAGATCCGCCAGGGCAGTGCGGCAGAATCCCTCGTGGACCATTAGATCCGAGCCGCGGGCCAACTCCACGAAAGCCGGGCAGTGCACAGTGTCCGAGCTATAACTGACGACCGTCTCGCCATTCTCGATACGCAATCCGATGTTGGGAACCGAATGCTGCACCTCGACTGCGGTGACCCGCAGCGAGCCGATATCGAATTTCTGCCCGATCGGCACGGGTAGCCAATCGATCGTGAACGGCCACCGTGCCGGGTCGTAGTAGAACCGCAACGTCGATTGGAGCCCTTGAAGGATTCCCTCGAGTGCATAGATCTTCACGGTGTCCGGCCCGGTCGTCCCCGCGAGTCGATCGTAAAAGGAACTCCAGAGTAGGTAGGGCAGACCGGATGCATGATCGCCGTGTGCGTGAGTGATCACGATGTTCTCGACTGCCGCACACGGTAATTCCGTCCGGTAGACCTGGCGAGTCGCGCCCGGGCCGGCGTCAACCAGGAGCACTGTCTCTCCCTCTTGGACTACGAAGCCGGTTGCCTCCCTGTCGGCGGTCTGATTACCGCAAGTTCCAAGGTAAGTCAGTTTCACGATCCACAGTCCTTCTGTAGTTCTCGCACGAGGTCGCCGTACATCTCACTGAACGGCCGCCAACCCTTGCCCAGCGGCCGTTTGAAGTACACATCAAGATAGTCCAACAAGCCACGCTTTTTGAGTCGCAGGGCAACAAACATGTGCCGAGCGAGATCCAGAACGAGAGGCGCCGCCAAGATGCTGTCCCGCCCGAGCCAGTTCACCCGAAAGGACATCGCCTGGTCATGCCAGCCCGCGAAATCCACGAGATCCCAAGACTCTTTGTTGTCCCCCCTGGGTGCGTAGTAATTGATCTCCACAAGGTTCGTGAAGTCCTCGTAGCCGATGACCGGGGCCAGCACGTCACGTTTATCGGACATCTTGATGGTGGAATGCTCGGGGCGGGAAAGTACCAGTCCGTCGTTGTTCCCGAGCAAGTTCGTGCTGTACCAGCCCGTCAGCCGGAGGCCGCGGTTACGCAGCATCTCTCCCAACACCGCCTTGAGCAGGGTTTGGCCCGTGCTTCCGTCGCGTCCCGCGATCGGCAGGCCCTCTCGCTCCGCGATCTCACGGAAAGCCGGTATCTCGAGCGTCGCAGTGGGCGTGAAATCGACGAACGCGCATCCTTCGGACAGGGCGGCCTGACAATAGAGCATGCTCGACGTGATCCGGTCGTCGTTCACACTGAGGGCTTCGTGGAACGCGTCCGCGTCCCACGAATGGACCTCCGAGTCCACTTCGACTCCGGGCGACGCAAGGTAGATCACGACACACTGACTCACGGCGTTCTGGGCGCGGAACATGGCGATGTCCTCCCGGATGCGCTCCACCTGGTCCTGCGCCGGACGGAACGGGTATTTCGCCACGAGTTCCCTGACGTCATGTCGTGTGACGATCGGCTGGTAAACCGGGATGCGGCTGCCCCGAGGCCTGGCCAAGACGTGAGGAGGAAGGATCGCGTACCCTCTCGCCAGGTCGAACGCGTCGGCATCCGGGCCGGAATCCCAGCCACCGAAGACGAACTCGGACGGGTGCGGGAATCTCTCGACAAGGTTTCGGGGCAGGGCGTTGATTATCGAACCGCCGTGCAGTTCCCGCTCGGTGCCCAGCATCGTTCCGACCACGGTCGTGTTCGCCGTCGCACCGTTGATTCCGACGATCAGCAGGCCGATGGGCATGTCAGCTCACCGCCTCGTAAACTCGGCAGATCTCGATCCCTTTGCCGATCGGGACGCAGACGTGCTCGCATCCCATGTCGTCCAGTTCCCTGATGAAGTCAGCGGTCTGCAACCGATGGCTCATCATGTTGTCGGCAAGTAGCGTAAAAGGTCTCCTATTGTTCGCGGCGACAATGCGCAGCGCTTTCCGGTACCTTCCCTTGGGAAGGTCCAGAAAAACGACATCGGCTGGCTCGCCGGCCGTCTCCGCAGCAGCTGTCAGCGCATCGAATTTCCAGGTCACAAGGCCGTCGAGGCCGTAAATCCGGAGCAACTCCTGAGCGATCGACCGTTTCGCCGCGTCCTTCTCCGTGGCGGTCACCGAACCACCGGTTTCGCGGGCCGCAGCCGCCAACCACACCGTCGAATACCCGCACCCCGAACCCAGTTCCAGGATGTGCCCGGCTCCTGCGGTCTTGCAGATGATCTGTAGCAAGCGCCCGGATTCCTCGCCCGCCGGGTGAAGGCGAAGCTGCTCGGGATACTGCAGAAGCTTCGCAAGCTTGTCGTAGCCGATCAGATTTTCCAACAGGAGCCGTGGCATTTCGCCGTCATCGAAGGTGGCGTCGTCGGCTGTTGAGCGCCCCATGTCAGCGAAGAACGCTTCGCTTTTTGAATATCAGAGTCGTGCAGCTGTCGCTCACGGGACCTCCGGTTCAACGACGGCATGGCCTTGTTGACCATGCAGAGCGGTCGGTCGGGCCAGTATCATGCACTTCGCAAGACCAATGCAAGCATCCCGACAGCACCGGATACGGAAATCAGGCAAGCCGCTTGACCTAACTGAAACAAAGTGGCCATTGTCCACATTCGATATAAAATCCGTTGAGATTCGCCCGTCCTGGTGTCACGCGGAGTCCCGAGATCCGCTTCGTTCTCGCCTTGGGCTTGTTGTTTAACCTGCTGGGTTCATCGATGTGATGATGGCCGATCATGAGTGCAGCCCTTTCCTGATCATGGCTTTACGAAGAATCAATGATCGAAACAATGGCTGCGATGATCAGTGTGCGCGATGCGGAACCGGCCAGTGAACTGGCCTTGCTGTCCCATGGTCGGGTCGGGATGTCTGGTTCAGGTGGGTAGGGCGCGGTGCATATGACCGTTGGTGGGTGCCGGTGTGCTCGTGTGATTGAGCTGGCATGATTGAGTCAGCGTGCTGGGGTGGCGGGGCCACCGTTCTCGCGTCACCTGGGCCGCTGGGTGGTCCGTCGGATCACCTACCTCTGTTCGGGGGGTGGGGCGGTTCGAGCAGGAAGGACTTGGGTCTCCCGACCGTGCCGATCAACTTGGGTGCGGTGGTGGTGATCGCTGTGGTGCTGGCGACGGTGCTGCGCCTGCTGGACACCCGGCTGCCGTCCGGCACTGCGGCCTTGGGGAAGCACGAGCGTCCCGCGGTGCCGCGCCGGCGTTCCGGCGCGGAGGCCATCGCCGACCGCGAGGCCTGACGCCGCGGCGAGGTCTCCGGTCGCGCCCGCCGAATCCGCTCAGCTGCTGGCTGGCGGTCAGGAGTGTCTCGCGGGCTCCGAGCCCCCGAGCCCCAGCCAGGACCAGTGTTCAGGGTGCGACGGTGAGCGGTTCGCCCGGGGCGATGACCTTGACCGGTACGGTGGGGCCAGGCGGGTCGCGGCCTCGACGAATCGGGCGGGGTCCTTGTCGCTCTTGAGGACGAAGCGGTCGCCGACCGGGCCGCCGGTGAACGCGTAGTGCTGCGGTACCGCCAGCTTCGGGCGCAGCGCGGCGGCCAGTTCGGCTGCCTCCTCCGCGTTCATGACGACCTGCCTGTTGCCCGCCGTCCGGATGCGCAGGCCGTTGATGGGCAGCAGCGCGACGTCCGGCGGGCCGTACCGCTCGGTCAGGGCCGGTAGCTCGGGAACCAGCAGCGTGTCCCCGGCGAAGTAGTGGCTGACGACCTCGGCGCGGATCCCTGACAAGAGATGTCAGGGGTAACTCCGCACCCTTGCTCCTGACACATGACGAGCCAGGGAGATCCCATGTCCGACGACGACGACGGCCGGCACGACTTCGACTTCGTGCCCGGCGTGTGGCAGATGCACCACCGCAAGCTGGTCGACCCGCTCGACCCGGAGTGCGACGAGTGGGTCGAGTTCGACTCGGTCTCCACCGGCGACATCCGGCTGTACGGGCTGGGCAACACCGACCGGATGCTGGTCGAGTCGATGCCATCGGGTGGCCGGCCGTTCGAGGGGATGACCCTGCGGCTGTTCGACCCGCAGGAGAGGGTCTGGCGGATCTGGTGGACGTCCAGCAGCCGCCCGGGCGTGCTGGACCCGCTGGTGGTCGGCCGGTTCGAGGAGGACGGCGTCGGCCGGTTCTACTGCGACGACGTCCTCGACGGTACCCCGGTCAGGGTGCGGTTCGAGTGGTCGGACACGACGACCGGCACCCCGAAGTGGAATCAGGCGTTCTCGTTCGACGGCGGGCAGACCTGGAAGCCGAACTGGTACAACTGGTTCGCCCGGCTGTCTCTCTAGCATCTGTGAAGAGTGTCAGCGGCGGCGGGCCACGGCGGCGTAGACCATGGTCTGCGGGAGGCTCTCCGTGTCCTGCTCCGGGTCGGGGCGCCAGCGGTCGGCGAGGACCAGGCCGGGATCCATCAGCTCGAACGCGTCCCCGAGCAGGTCCACCACCTGATCGGGTTCACGGATGGTCGCCGGGGTGGGGGTCCGGTCGTACATCGTGAGCGCGGCCAGTTGCCGGTCCCGCTTCTCGCCGTCCGGCTCCCGGCCGCCGTGTGACAGCACCAGGAAACTGCCGGGGACGAGAGCCTCGGCGATCCGGGCGATCTTTCCCTTCGGGTCCGCCGAGTCCGGTACGAAGTGTAGGACCGCCACCATGAGTACGCCGACCGGCCGGGAGAAGTCCAGGTGCTCGGCGACCTCGCGGTGGAACACGGTGGTGTCCGGATCGGTCAGGTCGCCGCGGATCGCGTGTGCGTGCGGATCGTCCCGCAGCAGGCTGCGGCCGTGCTCCACGGCGACCGGGTCGATGTCCGCGTAGACCACCCGGGCGTCCGGGTTGATCTCCCGAGCCACCTCGTGCACGCTGCCCACCGTCGGTATCCCCGAGCCGATGTCCAGGAACTGGTCGATCCCGTGCTCCCCGGCCAGCCAACGCACGGCGCGGCGGAGGAACGCCCGGTTCGCCAGGGCGACCTCGCGGATCCCCGGGACCGTCGCCGCCAGGGCGGTGAAGAACTCCCGGTCGACTGGGAGGTTGTGCACCCCGCCCAGCGCGAAGTCGTAGATCCGCGCGGCGTTGGGCACCGTGATGTCCACGCCCTCCGGCACCCAGGAACTCGCGTCAGCCATGGCTCGCCTCCGAGTCGATCCTATGTGTACGCAAGCGCCGGTGCCCCTCCTCCGCCGGAATCGACGGGAGGAGGGGCACCGATGGCGTGCCGGGCCGTCAGCCCAGGAATTCCAGGAGCAGCGCGGTCGTCTCCGCCGGGTGCTCCTCGTAGATCCAGTGACCGGAGTCCGCGATGACCGCCTCGGTGACGTTCGTGGCGTACTCCTTCGCCTTGTCACTCACGAAGGAGCCGAGGCTTCCGGACGCGCCGATCGCCAGCACCGGCATGGTGAGCTTCGTCTTCTGGTACGCGGCGTCGTTCACCATGTCCTCGGGCAGCGTGCGGAACCACTCCAGGCTCGCCCGCAGGTGTCCCGGCTCGCGCAGGTGGCCGGCGAAGACCGCGACGTCCGCCGGGCTGACCGCACCCTTCTGCACCTCGAGGTTGTCGACGAACCGGTCGATCCAGACCTGTTCCCGGCCCTGGATCATCTGCTCGGGCATCCCGTTGGCGAGCGCGAAGAACCCGAAGTGCCACGCGCCGGGACCGTTCGCGGTCAGCGACGGGAAGTCGTAGATGCTCGGGTCCGGGATCGGCGCCTCGCTGAGCACCAGCTTCGTCACGTCGGCGGGGTGCGCGGCCGCGTAGGAGTAGGCGACCATCGTGCCGATGTCGTGCCCCACGATGCGGACGTCCTCGGTCCGGCCGAGCCGGGTGAGCAGCGTGTGCAGGTCGGCGGCCATCGTCTTCTTGTCGTAGCCGGTGGCCGGGGCGTCGCTGCCGCCCGCGCCGCGCAGGTCGGGGGCGATCACCGTGTAGTGCTCGGCCAGCGCCGGCATGATCCCGTGCCATTCGTACCAGGTCTGCGGATAGCCGTGGATCAGTACCAGGGTCGGGCCGTGGCCACCGATGACGTAGTGGATGCCGTCGGTCTTGTTCTCGGTGAACCCCGACGGCAGGCGCTCCGACGTGGCGGCCGGGGGAGTGGCGGAGGAGAGGACCGTGCCGGCGGTGACCGTGGCGAGGGTCGCGACGGCGGCGGCGAGGGCGAGGACGATCTTCATGGTGAGCTCCTGGAGAGAGAAGGGAAGGTTCAGAGGCCCTGGCTGCGCAGCCAGGTCAGGGCGGTGTCGGCGACCTCGGTCCAGCCGCTGTCGATGGTCAGCGAGTGGCCCTTGCCGGGGAACTCGGTGATGTCGGTGACCGCTTCCGAGTGCCGGTACTGCTTGAGCGTGGCCCGGACGACGGCCTCGGGGACGGTGTTGTCCCTACCGCCGGTCATCAGCAGCAGGGGTCCGCGGGTCTGGTTGCCGGTGTCGACCTTGGCGGGGGAGTGCGGGTTGAAGTTCGCGGCGGCGGCCTCGAAGAGGGGCTTGCCGGGTGCCGGGATGGTCCACTGCTCGAAGAGCGCGTCGGATTCGTCGGCGGGGATGGCGTTGCCGAAGGCGTACCGGAACTGATCGGGGGTGAGGGAGACGGCGCGGTGCTTGTTGGCGGGGTTCTTGAAGACCGGGAGGGTGGCGCGCAGGGCGGAGAGCGGCAGCGGCAGGACGCCCTTGATCTGTGCGGCGTCGATCGCGACGGCGGCCTGGGCCAGGTTCTGGCCGAGCAGCTTCTGGGCGATCATGCCGCCGAACGAGTGACCGATCAGGATCGGCGGGGTGCCGAGGTCGCGGATGATCCCGGCGTAGTGCGCGACGACGTCGTCGATGCCGTGGTCGGCGATGCTCTCCGGGGTCTCCCGGGCCTCGGCGACGGTGTCCGGGTCGCCGGGCCAGCCGGGGGCGATCGGGGCGTAGCCCTCGGCGGCGAACCTCTCGGCCCAGGTGTTCCAGGAGGTCGCGTGGAGCCAGAGGCCGTGGATGAAGATGACCGGTGTCGCTGTCTTCGTCGTCATGCGACAAGCACACCAGGCGGACCCCCGCCCCCGAATCATGGAAACCCCCCAGGGTCCTGATCTACTGGGGTCATGGGGAGATCATCGACATCGTTCATCGGGCGCCGGGAGGAACAGCGTGTCCTGGCCGAGCTGATGGACGGGGTCCGGGACGGGCGCAGCGGCACCCTGGTGCTCTCCGGTGAGCCGGGAACCGGCAAGACCAGCCTGCTCGACCGGGTCGCCACCGGCCACCCGGACATCCGGGTGGTCCGGATCGTCGGGGTCGAGTCGGAGACGGTCCTCGGCTTCGCGGCGCTGCACCGCCTGGTGCGCCCCTGGCTGACCGGGATCGACGCGCTCCCCGACCCGCAGCGCGACGCGTTGCGGACCGCGTTCGGCGGGCAGGCCGGCGTCCCGGCCGACCGTTACCTGGCCGGCATGGCGGTGCTCACCCTGCTCGCCGAGGCCGCGGTGGAACGGCCGCTGCTCTGCGTCGTCGACGACGCGCACTGGCTGGACCGGGCGTCGGCCGAGGTGCTGGCGTTCGTCGCGCGCCGGCTGCACGCCGAGGCGATCGGGTTCGTCGTCGGCACCCGCCCGCAGGGGCTGTCCCTCTTCGAGGGGCTACCCACGCTGACCGTGGCGGGCCTGCCCGGCGACGACGCCGGTGACCTGCTGACGGCGAGCATCGCCGGGCGAGTCGACGGCGCGGTCGCCGCCAAGCTCGTCGACGGCACCGGCGGCAACCCGCTCGCGCTGGTCGAGCTGGCCGGCACTCTGACCGCGGAGCAGCTGACCGGCACCGCCCCGCTGCCGCAGTCGCTGCCGGTCGGCGCGCTGCTGGAGTCGCACTACCAGCGGCAGGTCGAGCGGCTCCCGGCCGAGACGCGCACGCTGCTGCTGCTGGTCTCCGCAGCCCCGCCGGACGAGCCCACCCTGCTGTGGCGGGCCGCCGCGAAGCTCGGCGTCGCCGCGGACCGGGCCGATCCGGCCCTGTCGGCGGGCATCCTCACCGACACCTTCGGGTTCCGGCATCCGCTGATCCGCTCTGCCGTCTACCGCGGCGCCGCCGCGGCCGACCGGCGGCGGGTGCACGCCGCCCTGGCCGGGGTCTGCGATCCGGTACACGACCTGGACCGCTACGCCTGGCACCGCGCCGAGGCGACGATCGGGCTCGACGAGGGGGTCGCCGCCGACCTCGAACGGGCCTCCGAGGACGCCCGCTCCCGGGGCGGCTACGCCGAGCAGGCCGCGTTCCTGTCCCGGGCCGCCGAACTCTCCCCGGACCCCCGCGATCAGGCCACCCGCCTGGTCGCTGCGGCCCGTGCCCACCTGGCGCTCGGCGAGCCGCGTGCCGCCCGTGCGCTGATCGCCCGCGCCGAGCCGGGCCTGGCCGACCCGGTGCCGCGTGCCCTGGCCCGGCAGGCCTGGGCCACCGCCCAGATCTACTCCGGCCGGTTCGCCGACGTGCCCGCCACCCTGGTGGAGGCGGCGGCGTCGATCGCCGATCTCGACGCCGGGCTGGCGCGCCGGATGATGTTCGAGGCGTTGCAGGCCATCGTGTTCAGCGACGACCGTGCCACCACGCTCACCCTGCGCGAGCTGTCCCGCGAGGTGCTCGCCTCACCCGTCGCCCGCACCACGGCGCCGACCTGTACCGACCTGTTCCTGCTCGGGTTCGCCACCCGCACCGCGGTCGGCTACCGGGACGCCGTCCCGCTGATGCGCGACGCGCTGACCGCGCTGAACGGCGCCGCGGACCTCGCCGAACAGAGCCTTCCGCTCGCCGTGATCAGCGCGTTCACCGCCGAGGACGTGTGGGACGACGCGGCCGGCCGCCGCGCCTGGCAGAAGCTCGAGGCCCACGACCGGGCCACCGGCGCCCTGGGCACCCTGCGGACCACGCTCATGGTCGGCGCCACCTGGGAGATGCGGGCCGGCCGGTTCGCCGCTGCCGCCGCCCGCCACGACGAGCTGGCCGAACTCAGTGACGTGCTGCGCCAGGCCCACCCGCAGATCCAGCGGGTCGAGCTGATGGCCTGGAGCGGACGCGACGCCGAGGCCCGCGCGGCCGTGACCGCCGGCATCGGCTTCGACGACGTGATCAGGAACAGTCTGGCCGTCCTGGACATCGCCCACGGTCGCTACGCCGAGGCGCTCGCCGCGCTGCTGCCCTCCTTCGAGCGCGACATGCCCGGCGTGGCCAACCGCTCCCTGCACGACATCGTCGAGGCAGGCGTTCGTGGTGGCGACGATCAGGCGGCGACGGCCGCGCTGACCCGGATGCAGGAGCGCGTCCCGGTCAGCGCCACCCCCTGGGGACTGGGCCTGCTGGCCCGCTGCCGCGCGCTGACGGCCGGCGACGAGCACGCCGAGCAGTTCTATCGCGAGTCCGCCGGCCATCTCGCGCGCACCGAGATCGCCATCGAAAGGGCCAGGACCCATCTCCTGTACGGCGAGTGGCTGCGCCGATGCCGCCGGCGTGCCGATGCCCGCGCCGAACTGCGTACGGCGTACGAGATGTTCTCGACGATGGGCGCCGGCGCCTTCGCCGAACGCGCCCGCACCGAGCTGACCGCGACCGGGGAGCGGCCGGAGAGCCGCACCGAGCAGGCCGGTCACGGCCTGACCCCGCAGGAGACGCAGGTGGCGACCCTGGCCGCGGCCGGCGCGACCAACACCGAGATCGCGGCCCGCCTGTTCCTGAGCACCTCCACCGTCGAGTACCACCTCACCAAGATCTTCCGCAAACTCGCCATCACGTCACGCCGGAAGCTGGCCGGGGCGCTGGCCGGCGGCGCGTAGCGGCTCCGGTCGTACCCCGGAAAGAGGATTTTGCATTGATGGGTGTCATCGGAAAGGGGGTGGGTAGTCAGATCGGGATGCGAGGTGGCGCTGCGCGGGGAGAGGGCGGTGCGACCGGGGCGACCCGGCGCGTGGTGCGCCTGCTCGTGCTGCTCGGCGTGACCGTCGCGGTGTATGTGGTGCTCATGCTCTTCGATCATGCGGCGCGTGCGGACACCGGATCGGCCGGCGTGACGGATCCGGTGGGTTCGGTCAAGGCCGTGGCCACCGGCGTCGCGAAGGTCGTCCCCCGCCCGGCCTCGCCGGTCACGAGGTCGACGACGGCGAAGGCTCGCCCGCTCCGGGGATCCGCGCTGACGACGGCGCACCCGGACAGGGTCTCGGCGCCGAGGAAGGTCCACCCGCGGACGACGACGGTGGCGGCGAGGGTGCCCGCTCCGGAGCGGGTCTCGACCATCCGGTCCGGCGAGGCGGCCCGGCGGCCACCGGTCACGGCCGCGAAGCCGCACCGGCCCGCAGCGGTGAAGCCGCACCGGCCCACGGCCGTGAAGCCGCACCGGCCCACGGCCGGTGTGGGCCGTGACATCGCGCGAGCCACGGTGACCGTCACGCGAGCCGTCCGGCAGGTGTTGCCTGTGCTGCCTTCGCTCCGTGAACTGGCGGTGCTCTCCGGCCTGTCGCCGGTGGCCCTTCCGGTTCTGCCGCAGTCGCCGGAGCCGCCGCGGGCGCCCTCGTGGGCCGTGTTCCCCGGTGCGGCGCGGGCCGCACTCGCCGGTTCGCCGGAACCGTCCTCGTGGTCGCCGGCTCGCCGGCAGGCGCCGCCGACGGTGTCCGCGCCGGTGTGTTCGCTTCCACGGGCGCTCGGGGACGGGCCGGCCGGCGGTGTCGCATCGCGGGCGGTGCCGGCGGTGCCGGCGGTGCCGCTGCCGCCGGTCGACCGTCCGGGTCTCGGCGGCCAGGCGCGCGACGCCGGTGGCGGTACCGCGCCCACGACGGGCACCGTCCCGTCGTCGTGGCGGCCCGAGGTGACGGTGACCGGCCGTCGCGCGGCCGTCGATCGCACTGCCCGCGGACGTACCGTCCGCTATCTGGGCCCTCCCCGCTGAACGACCTCCCACGGGGATCCGGAAACCGGCCGGCGCCGAGCCGGCCGTCCCGACGCTCGATCCGGCTGGGAGGCCATCGTGATTCGCATTCTGCTCGCCGAACCCATGAATCTGCTGCGCGGCGCTCTGGCCGCGGCACTGTCGCTGGAGCGGGACCTCGACGTGGTCGCCGTCCTGGAGGACCTCGACCAGGCCCTGGGCATGGCCCGCGCGGTCCCGCCGGACGTGGCCGTGGTCAACATCGCGCTGCTGGCCGGTGACGGCCCGGCCACGATCGGCCGGCTCGTCGCGGAGCAGCCCGGCTGCGCCACCCTGGTGCTGGCCGGCCCGGACGAGCCGGCGTTGCTCCACCGGGCGTTCGACCTGCGCGTCGACGGTGTCGTCGGCACCCGGGCCGCCCCGTGTGAGCTGGTGCGCGACATCCGCCGGCTGGCGCGGGGCGAGCGGGTCATCGACGCGGCCCTGGCCGTGGCGACGGTGTCGGCGCCGCGCAGTCCGCTGTCGCCGCGGGAGCTCACCGTGCTCAGCGTCGCCGCGTCCGGGGTGCCGTCCGCGGAGGTCGCCGCCGCGCTGCACCTGAGCGCGGGCACGGTGCGCAACTACATCTCCACGATTCTGCGCAAGACCGGCGCCCGCAACCGTCTGGAGGCGGTCCGGCTCGCCGAGGTCGGCGGCTGGTTCCGATGACGGCGGCGCAGCCGCACCCGGGTGGGTGCGGCTGCGCCGGAGCGGCCGGTCAGAGCCCGCCGAGCAGCGCCAGGACGGCGTTGAGCAGCGCGGCCAGTCCGCCCGCGGTGGGGGTGCCGTCGAGCAGGTGGGCGATCGCGCACAGCAGGTTGCCGAGCAGGTTGCCCGGTGCCTGGACGGCGGTGATCAGCAGGTGCACCTGGTTCAGGTCGATCACCAGTCCGAGCAGGTTCAGGTGCAGGGGCCCGAGGATCAGGTTCAGCACCTGGCAGGTCGCCGCGTCGACGGTGACGGGCAGGCTGACGGTACGGGTGACGGTGCCGATCGCCGCGCCGTCCGCGTCGCTGACGGTGCCGGTCAGCACGCCGGTCGCCAGCAGCCGCCCGTCCTGTGCCGAGAACTGCGACGGGGTGAAGGTACCGGCGAAGGAGCCGTCGTCGCCGGTGCCGGTGATCGGTGTGGCCAGCGCGGCGACGGGCGGTGCGGCCGCTGCCGGGCTCGGGGCGGCGCTCGCCACGCCCGCCCCCGTGAAGCTGAGTCCCAACGCCGCGAGCACTGTCACGACGATCATCGATAGCCGTTGCCGAGGTGTCATCGTTCCTCCTGCTGAACACGTACGTCCGAATCCTCTTGACATCGACAAGCCTCGCCGTCGATGCGGGCTCGTCCCAGTGAGCGCTGTCATCGGCCGGCGTGACACGTGTCAGGCTCCGCGGCCGAAAGGATATAAGCGTTTCGATATCTTGTGGCGGGAGGCATTCCCCTGTTCTCCTACGGTCGGCCATAGATCGGCATCGACCCTAGGAACCCCACATGAGACTCAGAACGGTGACGGCACGACCTGCCGTAGCTGTTGTCGCCGCGGCGGCCGTGATGCTCGGCGCCCTGCCCGCGGTGGCCGCCCCCGCCGCGACGGCCGACGTCACGCTGCTGGCGGCCCCGACCGTCAGCGTGGACAACGTCAACGCCCACCTGTCGCAGCTGCAGACCATCGCCACCGCCAACAGCGGCAACCGGGCGACCGGCACCGCCGGGCACACGGCGACCACGACCTACCTGCAGCAGAAGCTGACGGCGGCCGGGTTCACCGTCACCGTGCAGACCTGCACGACCTGCACCGGCGGCGCGGCGAAGAACATCATCGCGGACTGGCCGGGCGGCGACACCAGCAACGTCTACATGTTCGGCGCCCACTCCGACAGCGTGTCGGCCGGGCCGGGGATCAACGACGACGGCTCCGGTACGGCGTCCCTGCTCGAGGCCGCGCTCCAGTTCGCCGCGAACAGCCCGACCATGACCAACCACGTGCGCTTCGGCTGGTGGGCCGGCGAGGAGCAGGGCCTGATCGGCTCCAAGTTCTACGTCAACTCGCTGACCACGGCGCAGAAGAGCGCGATCAAGGCGTACGGCACCTTCGACATGATCGCGTCCACCAACGGCGGCTACTTCGTGACCGGCACCGACGCGATCGCCGTCAAGCTGCGGGAGTACTTCACCTCGATCGGCGTCGCCACCGAGACGTCGACCGAGTGCTGCAGCGACGACGACTCGTTCCGCGACGCGGGCATCCCGTCCTCGATCAACTCGACCGGGGCGAGCTACACCAAGACCAGCGCCCAGGTGACCAAGTGGGGCGGCACGGCCGGGGCGGCGTACGACTCCTGCTACCACAAGGCCTGCGACACCTACCCGTCCAACGTGAACACCACCTCGCTGGGCCGGTACGCCAACGCCGAGCTCTACGCGGCCTGGAACCTCACCACGTCCACCACGACCACCAACGACTTCTCGGTGGCGCTCAGCCCGGCCACCGGCTCGGTGACCGCGGGCTCCTCGGCCACCGCCACGGTGAGCACCGCGACCACCTCGGGCAGCGCGCAGACCGTGGCGCTGACCGCGACCGGCGCGCCCACCGGCGTCACGGTGAGCCTCAGCCCCACGTCGGTCACCTCGGGCAGCTCGTCGACGCTGACCATCGCGACCACCACGGCGGCCGCGGCCGGGTCGTACACCATCACGGTGACCGGGACCGGCACGACGACGCACACCGCCACGTACACGCTGACCGTCACCGGGACCGGCGGGACGACGTGCACCGGCGCCGGGCAGCTGCTCGCCAACGCCGGGTTCGAGTCCGGCGCCACCTCGTGGACCGCCAGCAGCGGCGTCATCGGCGCGAACACCGGCACCGGCGCGCCGCGGACCGGCACGTACTCCGCGTGGCTCGACGGGTACGGCTCGACGCACACCGACACGCTCACCCAGTCGGTGACCGTGCCGAGCGGCTGCACCTCGTACGCGCTGACCTTCTACCTGAAGATCGTCACGTCGGAGACGACCACCAGCACGGCTTACGACACGCTGACCGTCGCGGTCGGCGGCACCACGCTGCAGGTCTACTCCAACCTGAACGCCGCCGCCTACACGCTGCGCACGTTCGACCTGTCGGCCTACGCCGGGCAGACCGTCACCCTCAGCTTCACCGGCGTCGAGGACTCGTCGCTCAAGACGTCCTTCGTCATCGACGACACGGCGCTGACCGTGAGCTGACCCACCACGCCGTGCTCCGGGACCGGTGGCGGCCGGACCCGGGCACGGATGGTGTTCCCGGTCAGAGGAAGACGGGCTCCGGGCCGGGGAGGCTCTCCGTCCGGATGCTGATCGTCGCCGTCGTCGGGCCGGCCAGCAGGCCGGCGAACTCGCCGGCCGCGTACGACCGGCGGACCTCCGCGATCCGCGACGGCGCGACGGCGTCGAGCTCCGGCAGCGGCACCACGTCGTCGAAGCCGGGCTCGGTCCGGGTCTCGAGCGCCAGGACCCGCTCCTCGCCGGAGAGGTTCACCGCGAGGTGCGGGATACCCGGCGCGATGTAGAGCACCGAGCCGGGGGCGTGCAGCACCACCCGTTCGAGGCGGTCGCCGGCGAGCGTGGCCGCGAACCCGGCGACGATGTGGATGATCGTCTCCGAGTGCGCGTGGGTGTGCGGTGCGGCGTGCCCGCCACCCGCCAGCCGGACCAGCCCGGCGGAGAGCCCCCGGACCGGCGCCACCCCACTGTGGATGATCGGCGCCCGGAGCTCCGGCTGCCCGGCGGCGGAGGGCTGGGGTTGCACGGTGACGCTCAGCATGACGGTCTCCTCGGTGCGTAAGGTCGGCGTTCACCCCCTCGGACGGGTGCGGTACGGCCCGGTTCATCCCTCGCCCCGAACACGTGACTCCTCCCCGAGGGCGAGGCCCAGGACCGGGTCATGGAACGGGCGCCGGCGCTCAGCGACCGGTGATCCGGAAGACCGGCCAGCCGATCTCGGTGCGCCAGCGGGCGGCGTCGCCGGTGTCGGCCGGCCCGACCGGGTAACTCTCGTGGACCGGGCCGTCGACGGCGAGCGCGTGGCCGGCCACCCAGGCGCCGAGCCGGCCGTAGGTGACGTCGATGTCGTCGTGCGGTCCGTGGTGGACGACGACGGCGAGCTCGGCGGCGGGCAGGCCGAGGACCTCGACGCGCCCGTGCGCGCGGGGCGTGCGGACCGGGCGGTACACGGTCATCAGGCCGCGGCCCGCGGTGAACAGCTCGTTGGCGTAACGCCCGCCGGGCGCTCCGGTGCGCTCCTCCCGGGGGTACGCCGCGTCCAGCTCGGCCATCGCCGACGCGTACCAGGCCAGGCTCTCGCCGCGGTCCACCTCACCGCTGACGGCGGCGACGGAGCGGGCTCCGATCGTACGCAGGGAAGGGCTGGGACCGGATCTTTCGGGGCTCAGCAGCCGGCGCAGCGAGAGGACGGTCGCGCGGGCACGGTCCAGAGCCTCCTCCACCCGGCCGAGATGCTCCTCGACCAGCGCGCCGCGCTCGGCCGGGTCGTCGGTCGCGAGGACGGCGCCGATGCCGGCGAGCGGCACGTCCAGCTCCCGCAGCCGCTGGATGACCTGGGCGGACGGGATCTGCTCGGCGGCGTAGTACCGGTACCCGGTGTGCGGGTCCACCCGGGCGGGCACCAGCAGGCCCGCCTGGTGGTACCGGCGCAGCGTCCGCACGCTCAGACGGGTCAGCGTGGCGAACTCGCCGATGGTCAGCCCGGGTCGCATGTCACCCAGTCTCCACGCTTGACTCTCCCCTTGGGGGAAGGCTCAGGCTCGTCCCATGAGGACATGGTTCATCACCGGGGGTACCCCGGGCGGGTTCGGGATGGCGTACGCGCAGGCGGCGCTGGGCGCCGGCGACCGCGTGGTGCTGACCACCCGCCGTGCCGGCGAGCTGGACGAGTGGGCCGCGGCGTACGGGAGCCGGGTCCTGGTCCTGGAGCTGGACGTCACCGACCCGGAGCGGGTGCGCGCCGCGGTGGCCGCCGCCGAGTCGCGGTTCGGCGGGATCGACGTGCTGGTCAACAACGCCGGTCGCGGCTGGTGCGGGTCCGTCGAGGGCACCGGCGAGGCCACCGTGCGGGACACGTTCGAGCTGAACTTCTTCGCCGTCGTCACCGTGACCCGGGCCGTGCTGCCCGGCATGCGCGACCGGGGCGGCGGCTGGATCGTCATGATGTCCTCGGCAGCCGGGCTGCGCGGCGTCCCGGGTTTCGGGTATTACAGCGCCGCCAAGCACGCCGTCGAGGGCCTCGCCGCGGTGCTGCGCCACGAGGTCGCCGGGTTCGGCGTCCGGGTGCTGACCATGGAGCCCGGCGCGTTCCGCACCAACGCGTACGCGGGCTTCGCCGCCCGCCCGGCCGCCGCGACGGCCGGCGAGACGAGTGGTGAGGCGGCCGGCGAGACGGTCGACGGCTACCGGCCGCTGATCGGTGCGGTCCGCGACACCATGGCCCGGGAGCACGGGCGGCAGCCGGGCGATCCGCACCGGGGCGTGCGCGCCGTCCTCGCGGCGATGCGGCGGGACCCACCACCCGAGCGGCTCGTGCTCGGCAACGCCGCCTTCGACGCCGTCACCGCGAGCCTCCGGGAAACCCTGTCCGGTCTCCGGGCCACCGAGGCGCTGGCTCGCTCCGCCGACTTCCCGGGGCCGTGAGCGTGGCCCGCCCCAGCAGGACCACCCGTCCGAGCACGAGAGGGAGCTGATGACGATGGGGTGCGACGACGAAGCGCGGGGACCACTCGGGCCGGAACTTCGCCTTGAAATGCCGCAGTCCGGCGAAGCCGTGGAACCGTTCGCCGTGCCGGAGCACCAGCCGGCCCAGGCGGGACAGGGCGTCGTCGCCGGTCAGGTCACTGAGCGGCGCCAGCCCGAGGTCGACGCGGCGCAGCTCCGCCTCGCGCGCCCACAGGATCAGCTCGGTCAGCAGGAAGTCCATCGCGCCGGGCGGCGCGGCGGGGGAGTGGCGCATGAGATCGACGCCCAGGCGACGGTCCGGTGTCGGCCAGAGCGATACGAACGCGACCACCGTCCCGTGCACCCGCAGGACCGCCACCGGCCGCCCGGTCAGGAACGCGGGAAGGAACACACCGTGCGAGAACCCGGTCTCCCGGCGGCCGGCGAGCCAGGCGTCCGACACGGCCCGGAGCTCGGGCAGCAGCGGCCCGGCGTCCCCGTGCACCCGGAACCGTACGCCGCCGAGGTCCCGGACCCGTCGCCACGAGCGGCGCAGCGATCCGCGCGCGCTCCCCGCCAGCAGGAACGTGCCCGGCACGATGGACGCGGCCGCGCCCATCGGGTGGACGGCCATGCCGAGCCCGGCGAGCCGCGCGGCGGGACCGGCGCCGAGATGGGTGAAGGCGGGCTGCGCGCCGGCGGCCCGCGCCGCCGCGCAGAACCGGGCGGGCAGGCCGGGCAGCGCGTGCGGGGCGCCGACCGGGGCGCCGACCGCGATCCAGAACCGGCGGTGGACGCCGTACATGAGGAACGCGTCACCGTCCGGTGCGATGTGGAACCGCTTGTCGCCGAGCAGCGCCAGGTGGGCCTCCGGGTCGAAGGCCCTGGTGGACGCCAGGATCGCGGGTACCGGGTCCGGCAACGTCGTCTCCTCGATCGGCGGGGTGCCTGCGACCTGATGGACGGTTCCGGGCCGGCGCGGTTCACCGGGGAACGCGACGGTGTGGCGATCGTCGCTGCCCGCATACCCGCTCGCCCTGCCCGCTCGCTCACTCCGCTCACCCTGCTCACCCCGGCGATCGTGGTGGGCGCCGGGACCGTGGCCGGCGTGCGGGCCACGATCCGGTCCGGCGCCAGCCACGAGCCGGCACATCACCGTGCGGGCTGGTGGGCACGGCCGTGGTCACTCGGCTCTGCTGCGGGCCGCGTCGACCTCGGTGGCCAGATCCTGGAGGACGGAGAGGCGCTGTCCGGCGATCGACCGAGGGTCCAGCCGGGCCAGCCGCCCGAGCCGGTCGAGGCGGGAGCGGACGGTGTTCGGGTGCAGGCCCAGGTGCACCGCGGCGCCCGCGATCGACCACCCGCCGTCGCCGTACGCCCGGGCCGCCGCACCGAGCTGCGGCTGGTCGGCGGGGCGGCCGGGGACGAGCAGCGGGCGCAGCCGGTCCAGGTGGCGCAGCATGGTGATCCACAGCCAGTCCGTGCGGAAGTCCACCGGCCGGCCCAGCGCGACGGCCAGGTCGAGGGCGCTCGCCGCGTCGAGGAGGGCCGCCGCCGCCCCGTCGAGCCCGGGCCGGACCAGACTGGTGCCGGTGACCGGCCCGGGCGGCGGCTCATGCGGCACCCCGGCCTGGGCGAGCACCAGGATCCGGCCGTCGCGGATCACCCACCGACCGGCGTCCCCATCAGCCGCGACCGGAGAGCCGGGCTGCGGAGAGCCGGCCGCCGCGAGACCGGGCTGCGAGGAGCCGGGCGCCGGGGGAGCGGGCTGTGGAGAGCCGGGTGCCGGGGGACCGGGTGCCGGGGTGGCCGTCACCTGGAAGTCGCCGTCGGGGTCGAAGCCGAGACGGTGGGCCAGCGCGCGGCACTCCCCGGTGCCGGCCTGTCCGGTGGCGAGCAGGTCCACCAGCGTGCCGGTGTCCCGCCGGACGTCCTCCCGCTGCCGCCGGGCCGCCTCGCCGGCACCCTCGGCGGCGGCACCGGCGAGCGCCGGCAGCCACGACCACAGCAGGCCGGCCAGGTCGAGCAGGCCGTCCGGGCGCGGGGTTCCGGCGTACGCGAGAAGCTCCTCCCAGATCCGGCGGAACCCGAGATGGTAGGCGGCCACTACCTGGTCGAGCGGTACGCCGTGGGCGGCGCGGAGGAGACCGGACCGTCGCTCGGCGCTCAGCTCGGCCTCGGTGGGCGGGCGCCGCTCGGCGAGTCCGGTGAGGACGGTCCGGACCAGACCGGCCCAGTCGTGGGACGGGCCGGCGGGGGCCTCGGCGCCGATGCGGGTGGCCAGCTCGCCGGCGGCGTCCCGCACGTCCTGGATGATCATCTCGACCGGATCGGACATCCGTCTACGATCGCACGGGAGCGGGGAGGTGCCGGGTGGAGGCGGACGTCGAGGACCTGATCTCCCGGCTCTGTGCCGAGGCCGCGGCGTCGTTTTCGGACAGGGAGAGGGACCAGCACGAGGCCGGTCACGAGGCCGGTCACGAGGCCGGTCACGAGGCCGGTCACGAGGTCGAGCGCGAGGACCGGGATGAGCCCGAGGACCGGGACGGGGACAGGGACGGCGCCTGGCGGGACGGGGTGCGGGAGGTGGCGGTCGCGGTGCTCGACGGTGTCGCCCGGCGGCGGCTGCCCGGACCGGACGATCTCGTCCCGCACCGCGAGTGGGGCCACCGGCTGGGGGAGTCCGGGGCCGGTGCCGCCCGGGTGGCCGACGCCTGTCACACGGCCGGCCGGCGCGTCTGGGACGACCTGAGTGAGCGGGCGCGGGCGCACGGCGTGACCGGTGAGCTGATCAGCCGGGCCGGCCTGTGCTGGGCCTGGGTCCACGCCCTGTCGGCGGCCGCGATCCAGGGCCACACCGCGGACACGTCCGTCGTGGACACCGCGGCCCGCCTGGTGGAGGCGCTGTTCGCCGGCCGGACCGGGGGTGTGAACCTGGCGGGACAGGCGCGGCGGCTCGGCTTCGACCCGGACGGGGCGTTCCAGGTGGTCTGCTGCCGCCCGGCCCCGGAGCCGGAGACGGCCGAGGCGCTCCACGGCCGCCTCCGGACCCGTCCCGGGCCGTCGGCGGGGAGCCGTCCCGGGCCATCGACAGGGACCCGCCCCGGAGCGGTGGCGGTCGCCGTGCGGCCCGGTCTGGTCGTCGTGCTGTTTCAGGGCGGCGAGCCGGACGGCGTGCTCGGGGCGCTCGGCCCGGCGTACGCGGAATGCCTGGGACTGGGCCTGAGCCGCACGGGGCTGGACGGCGCGGCGGAGAGCCTGACCGACGCGGAGGCGGCGCTGCGGTTGAGCGTGGCCCGCGGGCGCCCGGTGAGCTTCGAGGACGAGTGGATGCCGATCATCCTGATGCTCGACGCGGACCGGCTGGCGCCCCTGGTCAGCGCGAGCGCCGGTGCGCCCGCCCACCTGGAGGAGGCGGTGGTGCTCTGGGCCTACAGCGACTTCTCCATCCCGGTCGCGGCCCGGCGGCTGCACCTGCATCCCAACACGCTGAAGTACCGGCTGGACCGCTGGCGCGAGGTGACCGGCTGGGATCCGCGGGTCCGCAGGGATCTGGAGCTGACCCTGCTGCACCACAACCTGAATACCGTTCAGGGCCGCGGCCGGCGCTGATCAGGCCGCCAGCCGCTCGAACAGCGGGACGGCCTCGGCGACCGGCGGCAGCGCCCCGATCTCGCGGGCCAGGGCGGCGGCCCGCTCGCTGAAGGACGGCTCGCCGAGGACCCGCTCGGCCGCCTCCAGCAGGTCGTCCGGCTTCGGCGCGCCGCCGTCGGGCAGCCGGAGACCGGTGCCGCTCGCCGCGACCGCGCCGGCGATCGCCGGCTGATCGCCGAATCGCGGCACCACCACCAGCGGCACCCCGGCGCGCAGGGCCGCGAGGGTGGTGCCGGCGCCGCCGTGGCAGACGACGGCGGACGCGCGGGCGAGGACCCGGTCCTCGTCGACCCAGGGCCGGGCGCGGACGTTGCGCCCGACGCCCCGCCAGATGCTCGGTTCTGATCGGCCGGTGCTCACCACCAAGTCGACCGGTAGCCCGCTCAGCACGTCGGCGCTCGCCCGCAGCGCCGCGGCCCCCTCGGTGTCGCCGGGGGCGACCGTCCCGTACGAGAGGTACACGACCGGCCGTACCGGCACCGCCCGCGCGGGTGCCGTGCCGTCGCGGAAGCGGTGGACCGCCGGTGGCTGCGCGGCCGGGTCGACGGCGGCCGGGAACAGGCTCAGCGACGGCGTGTCCGGCGGCGCGAAGCCCAGGCCGAGCGGTGCGAGGAGCGGGACGGCGTCCGCGAGGAGACGGCGGGCGAAGTCCTGGAGGCTGCCGACCAGGGGGATCTCCGGGATGCCGTACGACGCCGCGGCCACCAGCGAGCCGAGCTCGGCGACGTCCCGGACGATCAGCGCCGGCCGGTAGGTCTCCACGGCCTCCCGGAGGCCGGGCAGGGCGGCACCGGCGGCGAGCCGCCCGAAGAGCTCGGCGGCGAAACGGTCGGTGCCGCCCGGGTCCCGCGCGGCCTCCCGGTGCAGGGCGGCGAGCGTGACCGGGGGCACGTCGTCGAAGGGCAGGTGCCGGTGGCCCGCCGCGGCGACCTGCCGGGCGAACGACCGGGGCGCCGCTACCGCGACCTCGTGCCCGGCCGCGGCGCTCGCGGCGGCGAACGGCAGCAGCGGGCGGAAGTGACCGATTCCGGCGGTCGTGGCGAAGAGGATCCGCATGGGTGTCTCCATCGGGTTCGGGGAGAGGTGTCACCCATGCCAGACGTCTCCGGGGGACGCCGGTTCACGGTCTCGGGAACTCAGGGTTCGTTCGCCCGGCGCCAGTCGCGGACCACGTCCCGGATCCGGTCGAAGACCGCCATCGGCGGGCCGGTCAGCATGGTCGTGGTCGCGCTCTCGCCGACCCCGGCGTGCGGGCGGGTCGGCGCGATCGCCTCGGCCGCGCGCAGGGCACCCGCCATCCGGCGCAGCTTCGCCGGGTCGGTCCCGCGCCGTATCAGGGGGAACTCCTGCTGTTCCTCGTGCGTGGCGTGGGCGAGCACGGCCTGCTCGAACGCGGCGAACTGCCCGTCGAAGCCGGGCGCGCCGGTACCGATCGCGTACAGGTTGGTCAGCTCACGCTTGGCGTCGTTCTCCTCGTGCAGCCGGGCGTCGACCACGGCGTCGCCGGCGTCGTGCCGGGCGACCGGGTGGACGACCAGCTCCTCCGCGCTCTCGTGCACCGCGAGCAGCCGGACGAGCCGGTGGAAGGCATCGGTCCGCTGCTCGCCCGCGGTGCTTCTGACCTCGGCGAACACCGCCCTGATCTCGTCGTGCTGCTCCTGGAGCAGATCGATCACGTCCTGGTCCTGCCGGGTGGCCGTCATGGCGTACCTCCACGTCCTCGGCGGTGGGTCCCGCCCGCATACCCGTCCTCGGGACGCCCACTCCTGGAAACGGAGGTTCACGGCGGGCGATAGGTGGGCAACAAGGGCGGCATGGACGACACTCGCCGGCGGGCTTACCGCGTCATCGGCTCCCTGGCAGCAGGCGCGACGGTCCTCGCGGCGATCGCGATGGCACACGACACGCAGAGCGTCGCGATGGCCAGTGAGAGCTGCTCCACCACGGTGAACCTCGCCCTCCCCGAGCGCCCGGCGCAGGTCGAACTGCGGGTGCTCAACGGGACCCGCCGGGCGGGCGTCGCCGATCAGGTGAGCCGGGACTTCGCGGACCGGGGCTTCGTGACGCGGAAGCCGGCGAAGAACGGGTCGAAGGTGACCGACGTCGCGGTCGTCACGTACGGGCCGAAGGCGGTCGGCGCCGCGCAGTGGATCCGGGCGTACTTCCTGGGCGAGGCCGAGCCGCGGTTCGACGCGAAGCGCACCACCGGCGTGATCGACGTGGTGATCGGCACCCGGTACCGGCAGCTCGCCACCACGACCGAGGTCAACCAGTCGCTGGCGCAGCTCGGCTCGCCGGTCGCGCCGCCCGGGACCTGCCCGGCCTGACCGCCGGGGCCGGCGTCCTTCGCTCCGCCGGGCACCCGCACGGGAAGGATCGGCGGCGGTCGCGCCCGGCGTGGCGGAGATCAGGGCCGGGCCAGCAGCCCCGCGTGGTTGCGGCGGATCACCGGGAGACCCAGGTGCCGGAAGAGCACCGCGCGGACCGGCCCGGGCAGCGCGCGGGCCCGGTCCCGCCGCCGGTTCTGCGCCAGCACGAAACGGATGCGCGGCGCCCTCCGCCGCCGGTACTCCGCCAGCGCCCCCGGCAGATCGTCGCGGGTGCGGGCGCCGGCCAGCACCTCGGCCAGCACCTCGGCCAGCACCACGGCGTCCTCCAGGGCCATCGCGCCCCCCTGGGCCATACTCGGCGAGCAGGCGTGCGCCGCGTCCCCGAGCAGCACCGCGTGCGGCCGGATCCAGTCGTCCCCGCGCACCTCCCGCAACGCCGCGAAGTGCGCGTTCCGGGCGTGGTCCAGCAGCCCGCCCGTGTCGAAGTCCGCGAAGATCTCCCGCCAGTCCCCACCCGGCGGCTCCGGGACACGGCTGTCGACCGCCGCGAAGCAGTACACGTCCCCGTCCCCGATCGGCAGCGTCAGCAGCGTCCGCCCCCGGCTCCCGAGCCGCGCCGTCCACGTCCCCGCCGGCAGATCACCCGCCGGAGCGAGGAAGCGCCAGCAGATCTGCCCCAGAAAAACCGGATCAACCCCCTCAAAGGCGCTCTCCCGTACGGCGGAGTCGACGCCGTCCGCGCCCACGACCAGGTCATAGCGTCCCCTCGACCCGTCGGCGAACACCACGCTGCCGTCGTCCTGCACCGCCTCCACGGCGTTCCCGTACCGCACACCCGCGGCCTCCGGCCCGCCGGCGAGCACCGCATGCAGGTCCGCCCGCCGCACCGCCCGGCACCCGTCCGTGTCCCCCCAGACGGCCGAGAGATCGAAACCGGCCAGCAGCCGCCCCCGGTGGTCCCGGAACTCCTGCCGCGTCACCGGCACCGCCCGCGCGCCGAGCGCGTCGGCCAGCCCGAGATCCCGCAGCGCCCGCACGGCGTTCGCGGGCAGGTAGAGCCCGGTCCCGCCGCTCCGGGCACCCGGAGCGCGCTCGGCCACCTCGGCCTCCACCCCGCGGCGGGCGAGCGCGTGCCGCAGCGCGAGCCCGGCGATCCCACCCCCGGCGATCAGCAGGCGCGGACGTGTCATGGGGATCTCCTCGCTGGGAAGGTTCACCCCACTCAACGACGGCCCGGCAGCATGGGTACCCGCGTCCTTCACCCCCGGTACGCCCGGCCGCCCGGGCCACGTCCGCCGGGCCCGCGCGGTCCTGGCTGGTCGTCACGGGTGCCTCGGGCGGTCCGAGACACCCGTGACCCTGCTGGCTTATTCGGGGTTTAGGCGGCGAGGGTGAAGTCGAGGCGTTGTAGGTGGGTGGTGCGGGTGCGGTCGAGGGGGTGG
>NZ_JBFAYF010000075.1:0-1120 GCF_040681165.1 Actinoplanes sp. NPDC051851
CTTCGACGTCATGCTGATGTGCTCTCCTCAGGGCCGTCCAGGAAGAGTATCCCCTGGTAGACGGGCTGTCTCACATCAGCGTGACAGGGAGGGGACCCGCCCACCCGCAGCGCCCCTCGGCGTGGGGAGTTGGGGGTGCGCTGGGCGCCGCGACTTCATACGCGGCGACGGTTCTGCGTTGCTGTGGGAGTTCGGGTGCGCCGGGTGCGACGACTTCACACGTGGGCCGGGATGCTGGTTGCTGTGGGTAGGGAACCGCCGCCGGGTTCGGCGTCCCTGTTTGCTGGGGCGGCGGTCCGACGGCGGTCGAGTTAAGAGCCGGCGTCCCGCACAGGGGCGCCGGCTTCGCGCGTCCGGACCGGGCTATCAAGCGTGCACCTGGGTCGTTGTCGACGGTCCAGCGGCCTGGTGGCGATGATCCCCGTGGAGGCGGAAGCACCACCTGTGGCGGAGGTCCCGTCGCAACGTGCCTGCCGTGGCTGATCGCGCGTGGGTTCCCGGTGGCCGTGCACGGTGCCCGATCTTTCACGGGCCCGCGAATCCTTTCTACGCCGCTCCGCGCATGATCGCCAGGCATCAGCCCGGCAAATCTGGCGTTATGGAATTACTCAGACCATTCGCCATCGCTATCGGTCACTCCGGCTCCACCCGTCCGGCTCCACCCGTCCGGCTCCACCCGTCCGGCTCCACCCGTCCGGCTCCACCCGTCCGGCTGGCGCCGGGAGGCGTCTCCGATGGTTCGAGACACTCCTGACCCCGCTGGTCGATTCCGGTGCGGGGATGATCTTGGTGGCTGGTGGTCAGGGGTGTGTCGGCGGGCTTGAGTGACCCGTGAACGCCAGCTTTCCCGGCGCGGCTGGCGTTCACGGGTCACTCGGAGGGCCTGAGACACCCCTGGCCGCCAGCCAGACCGGCCCGAGACACCCCGGATCACCAGCCACCGCCCACGGCTGAGCCCTGGCCGGTCCACGGCTGAGCCCTGGTCGGCGGAGCCGGCGATCCGCGGGCAGCGAGTGTTCGGGCGGGCTCGCCGAGCGTCGCCGGGCTCGCCGAGCGTCGCCGGGCTCGCCGAGCGTCGCCGGGCTCGCCGAGCGTCGCCGGGCTCGCCGAGCGTCGCCGG
>NZ_JBFAYF010000075.1:1217-39030 GCF_040681165.1 Actinoplanes sp. NPDC051851
CGGGCTCGCCGAGCGTCGCCGGGCTCGCCGAGCGTCGCCGGGCTCGCCGAGCGTCGCCGGGCTCGCCGAGCGTCGCCGGGCTCGCCGAGCGTCGCGGGGTAGGCCGAGCGTCGCCGGGTAGGCAGTGGTCGGGTAGGGGCGGTCCGGATGGCCGGGAGCGGGGAGAGGCTCGGGCTGAGGGCGTACGGGAGAAGGGGGTTAAGCGACGGCGGTGCGGGAACGGCGGTGGTGGTTGTAGAGGGCGAAACCGATGGCGACCCCCACGCCGACGCCGAGAGCGGCCGCGAACGGGACCGCTGGGCCGCCGCGGAGGCGCTTGCCGAGCGGGATGGGGTGGCGGAACTCCAGGATCGGCCAGGAGCGTTCGGTGGCGACGCGGCGCAGGGTGCGGTCCGGGTTGACGGCGCTGGGGTGGCCGACCGACTCCAGGAGGGGCAGGTCGCTGCTGGAGTCGGAGTACGCGAAGCACTCGGCGAGGTCGTAACCGCGTTCGGCGGCGATCTCGCGGACGCCGACCACCTTGGCCGGGCCGGCGGAGTAGAACTCGACCTCGCCGCTGTACCGGCCGTCGACGATGGCCATCCGGGTGGCGATCACGTCGGTGATGCCGAGCAGGGCACCGATCGGGCGGACCATCTCGTCGCCGGACGCGGAGACCAGGACGACGTCGCGACCGGCGGCCTGGTGCTCGGCGATCAGCGCGGCGGCCTCGGCGTAGACGTACGGATTGATCAGCTCGTTGAGGGTCTCGGCGACGATCTGCTGGACCTGCTCGACGCGCCAGCCCTTGCAGAGAGCGGCGAGATAATCCCGGGTCCGGGCCATGGCCTGCTCGTCGGTGCCGCCGCCGAGCCGGAACATCAGCTGTGCGTAAGCGGACTTGACCACGTCACGCCGGCTGATCAGGCCATCACGGTAGAACGGCCGTCCGAAGGCCAGGGCACTGGACTTCGCGATGACGGTCTTGTCTAGGTCGAAAAAGGCGGCGCTCAGGCCCACGGGCGGCAAGTGTAGCCGCAGTCGGCGAAGGGCCGGGGACCCACCGGCCGATGGCGAGTCCCCCGGCGAACCGTGGCGACCGGCGAACCGTGACTGCCCGTGAAAACGGTCAGACGGGCAGGGACATGGCATCGAGTTACATTCGGTACTCGACTTGCCGCGCCAGTCTGAGGCAAACTTGTGTTTGCGATGGGATGGGTGTTGTTACCAGCGCGTCGCGTGAAGCCTGGTCCTCCTGAGGACCGCGAGATCTCGGTGATTGCGCCCCCCGCGGTCACCGAGTGATTCGGCTCGACCCCCCCGGAGCCGAATCTCAGGACGACCCCCGTCTCCCCCGACGGGGGTCGTTCCCTCTCCAGGCTCAGCTGCCGGTCGCCAGGGCGTCCTCGTCCTCTAGGCCGAAGAAGCCGGCGAGGCCGGTGACGACGAGGACCCGGCGGAAGGTCGGGCTCGGGTTGACGACCACGAAGACCGTGCCCGTGTCGGCGGCCGCGCGATAACCCTCCAACAGGGCGCCGAGGCCGGTGGAGTCGATGAAGGACGCGGCCCGCAGATCCACCCGCACCGTCGGCGGAGTCCAGTCGGCGACGGCGTCCCGGATCCCCTGAGCCACCTCGTCGGCGTTCGAGAAGTCGATCTCGCCGTGCACCGTGACCGTGACCGTGCCGTCGTCCGAGAGCGTGGTCCGGATCGCGTTATCCATGCCCTACCCCATCGGTCCGAGTCGGCACCAACATACCCAACCCGCCCGGCTTCAACCGGATCGCTATAGCTCATCCGATCGGGGAGCGGGCGTTTTCCACAGCCGTAGGGCTGTCCACAGGCCGGTGTCGCGTCGATTGCCGGCCCGGTGGCCCTCCCGGGACGGTGGGACTCCGCCCGATCCCCTGGAGTCCCGAGATGCCGCACCCGCACCGCCCGCTGGTCGTGACCGGCGATCCCGACCTTCTCGACGACCTGTTGCGCCTCGCCGCGGCGGGTGGCACCGAGGTGGACGTGGCCGCCGATCCGCCGGGCGCACGAGCCCGCTGGACCGGCGCCCCGCTGGTCCTGATCGGCGCCGACCAGGCCCGGTCCGGCCTGCGCGCCCGGCTGCCCCGCCGGGACCGGCTGGTCGTGGTGGCCCGTGCCGTACCGGCGGAGGAGATCTGGGTGGTCGCCGATCCGCTCGGCGCCCAGCACGTCGCGGTACTGCCGGAGGCCGAGCCGTGGCTGATCGAACAGTTCCGGCTGCGTCCCCGCCCGCCCGCAATCTCCCGGACCGTCGCGGTGATCGGCGGTCGCGGCGGCGCCGGGGCCAGCATCCTGGCGGCCGGGCTGGCCACCACCGCCGTACGCCGAGGTCACCGGACGCTGCTGATCGACGCGGATCCGCTGGGCGGCGGGCTGGACCTGGTGCTCGGCTGGGAACGGGTGGGCGGGCTCCGCTGGCCGTCGCTGGCCGAGGCGGGTGGCCGGGTCGATCCGCCGGCACTGCTGCAGGCGTTGCCGCACCGGGGCGATCTGGTGCTGCTCTCGTTCGACCGGGACGAGCTTCCGGGCGTACCGGCGGAGGCGATGGCGGCCACCCTGGACGCCGCGCGCCGGGGCCGGGACGTGATCGTCGCCGATCTCCCGCGACGGCTCGACGACGCGGCGGTGCTCGCGCTGCAGGCGGCCGACCGTGCACTGCTGGTCGTCCCGGCCGAGTTGCGCGCCGCGGCCTCGGCGGGCCGTACGCTTTCGCAGCTCACGCCGCACTGTGACGACATCGCGGCGGTGGTGCGCGGTCCGGCGCCGGGCAACCTGAAGGCCCGCGAGATCGCCGCGGCGCTCGGGCTTCCCCTGGCCGGCACGCTGCGCCCGGAGGCGGGGCTCTGTCACGCGATGGAGCGTGGACATCCGCCCGCCGCCGACGGCCGTGGGTCACTCGCGGTGCTCTGCCGCCGGCTCGTCGCCGATCTCGTGCGTACGGCGGCGACCCGATGACCGTCACCGATCGGATCCGTCGCCGGCTGGCCGTGGACGGTGTCGAGGCGACGCCCGCCGCGGTGGTGCGGGCGGTCCGCCGCGGCAACGAGGTGCTCGGCGACACGGCCGTGCTCCGCCTCGCCGACCAGGTGCGCGACGAACTGCTCGGCGCGGGTCCGCTGGCGCCGCTGCTCGCCGACCCCTCGATCACCGACGTGCTGGTGAACGGCGTCCAGGTCTGGGTGGACCGGGGCGCGGGGCTGCAGCGGGCGGCGGTGCGCCTCGGGTCGCCGGAGGACGTCCGCCGGCTGGCGCAGCGGCTGGTGGCGGCCTGCGGGCGGCGGCTGGACGACGGGCAGCCGTACGCGGACGCCCGCCTGCCCGACGGCACCCGCCTGCACGCGGTGCTGCCTCCGGTGGCGACCGGCGGGCCGTACCTGTCGCTGCGGACGTTCCGGCAGCGCCCGTTCAGCCTCGGTGACCTGGTCGCGTGCGGGACGGTGGACGAGGCGGTGGCGCCGGTGCTGTCGGCGATGGTGGGTGCGCGGCTGGCGTACCTGGTCTGCGGCGGGACCGGGAGCGGCAAGACGACCCTGCTGGCGACGCTGCTCGGCCTGGTGCCGCCGACCGAGCGGATCGTGCTGGTGGAGGATGCGGCGGAGCTCCGGCCGGTACATCCGCACGTGGTGGCGCTGCAGGCGCGCACGGCCAATGTGGAGGGTGCGGGGGCCGTCGGGCTGACCGATCTGGTTCGGCAGGCGCTGCGGATGCGCCCGGATCGGCTGGTGATCGGGGAGTGTCGCGGCGCCGAGATTGTCGATCTTCTTGGTGCGCTCAATACCGGACATGACGGTGGCGCGGGCACGCTGCACGCGAACGCGCCCGGCGACGTGCCGGCCCGGCTCGAAGCCCTCGGCCTGCTGGGTGGGCTGCCCCGGTCGGCGCTGCATGCCCAGGTGGTGGCGGCTTTGCAGATCATTCTTCTGGTACGCCGTACCGAGAGCGGTCGCGTGCTGGAGTCGGTCAGCGTGCTCGTGCCCTCCGGTCCGGATCGTCTCGCGACCGTGGTGCCCGCCTGGCAGTGCGGCGCCGGCCCCGGCCCGGGAGCCCCGGTGCTCGGCCGGATGCTGGGCGAGCGCGGCGTCCCGGCGCCCCCGATCCTGCGGGCCGCCCGATGACCGGAGTACTGGCCGCCTGCCTGATCGGATGCGCCGTGACGGTCGCCTGGCCGTGGGGCGGTGGCGTCGTCCGGGAACGATTGCACGGACCCCGGAGGCTGGACCTGACCGTGCTGCCGTCGCTGCGTACGGCCGTCCGGGTCCTGGCGGCGCGCCGATGGCGGGGTGTCGCCGGGGCGGGTGCGGCGGCGGCCCTGTCCGGGCTGTTCGCGGGCGGCCCGGTGGGCGCGGTGGTCGCGGCCGCCTACGCGGCGCTGGCCACCGACGAGTGGATCCGGTGGGGTACGCGGAAGCGGGCCGAGGCCGAACGGCGGGCGGCGCTCGACGGGCTGTGCGCGCTCGTCGCCGACCTGCGCGCCGGGGTGCCGCCGGTGCTCGCGACCGCGGCGCCGGCCCCCGGCCGGATCGGGCGGCTGACCGAGGCCGTGTGGCGGCTGGCGGACCGGACCGGTGCCCCGGCGGCGGACCTGCTGGAGCGGATCGAGGCGGACGCCCGGGAGGCGGAGCGCGCCGTCGCGAAGGCGGTCGCGCAGTCCGCCGGAGCGCAGGCCACCGCTCTGTTGCTGGCCGCGCTGCCACTGGGCGGAATCGGTCTGGGGTACGCGATCGGCACCGACCCGCTGGCGGTCCTGCTGCACACCCCGGTGGGTGCGGCGTGCGCGATCCTCGCGGTTCTGCTGCAGTGCGGCGGCCTGCGATGGGCCCAGACCCTGTCCGATAGGGCACACCAGTGACCGGCGAGACCCCGGCCGCGTGCGCGATGGCCGCCCTGCTCCGGCCGGGTGGACCGGTCCGGGTGCCGTTCCGGGAGTGCTGCGTGGCGGCGCTGATCGGGGCCCCGCCGGGGGACGCCTGGTGCTCCGCCCTGGGGCCCGCGCCCGAGGTCACCGAGCCGGTCGAGGCGGAGGTACGGCCGTGAACGCCGCCGGGCAGCGGCTCGCCCACATCGGGGCGGCCGGTCGGCCCCGGGTTCCCGACGAACGCCGGAACCGGCTGCTCATCGCGGCCGCGGCCGGGCTCGGGGTGGCCGGGCTGATCGGCGGCTGGGCGGGTGTCCCGGTCGGCGGTGCCGTCGCGCTGGGGACCGAGCGGTTCCTGAAACGGCGCCCGCCCGCGGACGTGCGCCGGGAACGCCGGAGCGCCCTCGCGGACCTCCCGCTCGGCGCGGATCTGCTGGCCGCGGCGTTGCGAGCGGGCGCGCCGGTCGACCGGGCCGCGGCCTCGGTCGCCGACGCGCTCGGTGGGCCGCTGGGGGAGCGGCTCCGGCGTACCGCCCGCTCGCTGCGACTGGGCGCCGTTCCCGCCGAGGCCTGGGCGCACCTGGCCGACGTCCCCGGCGCGGATCGGCTGATCGCGGCCGCGGTCCGGTCCAGTGCCAGCGGCGGGGCGCTCGCCGGCGCCCTGGAGCGGCTCTCCGGTGACCTGCGCGCCGACCGGACCGTCGCGGTGGAGGCCGCGGCCCAGCGTGCCGGGGTGCTGATCGTGCTCCCGCTCGGGCTCTGCTTCCTCCCCGCCTTCCTGCTCGCTGGCCTGGTGCCGGTGCTGGTCGCCGCCGTCGGCGGCCTCCTGTGAGCCGTTGGCGGCCGTCGCCGGCGGGCTCCTGTGAGTGACACCCGAGGTACGGCGCCCGCCGTGCCCGATCTGAGGAGGATCACGTGCACGAGATCATCGCGTCCTTTCGGCGCCTGCGCACCGAGGCGGCGGACGCGGGCATGAGCACCGCCGAGTATGCCGTCTGCACCCTGGCGGCGGTCGCCTTCGCCGGACTCATGATGAAGGTGCTGACCAGCTCCGGTGTGCAGTCCGCCCTGCAAGCCCTGATCCTCAAGGCGCTGAAGTGATCAGGCGCCGACGGCCCGGCCGGGTGCCGCGCTCCCCGGTCGCTCCCGGCGAGGAGGATCGGGGGTCGTTCACCGCCGAGCTCGCGGCCGGGCTGCCGGCGCTGATGCTGCTGCTCTTCGCCGGGATCGCGGCGGTCTCGGCGGTGACGGCCAGGATGCAGTGCCTCGATGCGGCCCGGGAGGCGGCGCTCGCCGAGGCCCGGGGCGAGCCGGGCGGTTCGGTGGCGGCCCGGATCGCCCCGGCGGGTGCCGGCATCCGGCTCGGCGGCGACGCGGAGAGCGTCACCGCGACGGTCTCGGTACGCGTCAGCGTGCTCGGCACGCATCTGCCCGGCATCGACGTCGAGGGTTCGGCGGTGGCCGCCCGCGAGCCGGCGGGGACCGGGTGACGCGCGGTCCCCGCGGCGGATGCCCGGCGGCCGGGGGAAACGGGCGGCGGCGGGATCGGGGCTCGGCGTCGATCTTCGTCCTGGCCGTCGGGCTGTTCGTGCTGACCGCGGCGCTCGCCGGCGCCGCGGTCGGTTCGGCCCGGGTGGCCCGGCACGTCGCCCGTAACGCCGCCGACCTGGGTGCCCTGGCCGGGGCGGCCCGCGCGATCGAGGGCACCGGGGTGGCCTGTGCCGAGGCCGGGCGCTACGTCGCGGCGAACCGGGCCCGGATGACGTCGTGCGAGGTCACCGGTCTGGAGGTGGTCGTCCGTACCGAGGTCTCGATGACGTCGCTGCCCGGCACCGCCACGGCCGCCGCCCGCGCCGGTCCGGTCGCCTACTCCGGAGGCGGCGTCTGAGCGGGGATCGAGGGCAGGGCGGCCAGGACCGTGTCGAGGACCTTCACCGCGTCCGGTTTGTTCAGCGGGTGGTTGCCGTTGCCGCACTTCGGGGACTGGACGCACGACGGGCAGCCGGATTCGCAGACGCAGGAGGCGATCGCCTCGCGGGTGGCGCGCAGCCACTCGGCCGCCGTTGCGTAGGCGCGTTCGGAGAACCCCGCCCCGCCCGGATGGCCGTCGTAGACGAAGACCGTCGGTGCCTCGGTGTCCGCGTGGTTCGCCGTCGACAGGCCGCCGATGTCCCAGCGGTCGCAGGTGGCGATCAGCGGGAACAGGCCGATCCCGGCGTGCTCGGCGGCGTGCAGGGCACCGGGGAAGTCCGTCGGCCGCACCCCGGCGGCGATCAGCGCCTCGGGCGAGACGGTGAACCAGACCGCGACGGTACGCAGTTCCCGGACGGGCAGGTCCAGCGGGCGGGTGTCGATCACCTCGCCGCTGCCGAGGCGCCGGCGCTGGTACGACACCACCTGGCTGGACACGTCCACGTCGCCGAGGAAGAGCCCGACCGGACCGGCGTCCACGTACGACCGGACGCCGACCACCGACACGTCGGTGACGTCACGGGCGTGGGTCGTCCAGTCCGGCTCCTCCTGGCGGACCAGGGCGACGCCGTCCGAAAGGTCCAGCTCGTCCACCACGTACGTGACGCCCTGGTGCAGGTAGACCGCGCCGTCGTGCAGCATGGCGTGCGACGAGGCGGGGTCGACCGTGCCGAGCAGCCGTCCGGTGGCGCTCTCCACCACGGCCACCGGCGAGCCGCCCGTACCGCGCAGGTCGACGTCGGGGCGGCCGCGATGCGTCCAGTACCACCCGGAGGGGCGCCGTCGCAGCACCCCCTCGGCGACCAGCTGCTCGACGAGCCGTGGCGCGGCCGGGCCGAAGAGCTCCAGGTCGTCGCGGGTGATCGGGGCCTCGAAGGCGGCACAGCAGAGTTGTGGTCCGAGGACGTACGGGTTCCCCGGGTCCAGGACGGTCGCCTCCACCTCGCGGCCGAAGAGCGCCTCCGGGTGGTGCACCAGGTACGTGTCCAGCGGATCGTCCCGGGCCACCAGCACGGCGAGCGCCTCGTTCCCGGCCCGGCCGGCGCGTCCCGCCTGCTGCCAGAGCGACGCCCGGGTGCCGGGGTAGCCGCAGATCAGCACCGCGTCCAGCCCGGCCAGGTCGACGCCGAGCTCGAGCGCGTTGGTCGAGGCGAGGCCGAGCAGTTCGCCGGAGAGCAGTGCCCGCTCGATCTCCCGCCGGTCCTCGCGCAGGTAGCCGCCCCGGTACGCGGCCACCCGGTCGCCGAGCCCGGGTACCGCCTCGTCCAGGGACCGCCGGGCCATCGCGGCCACCACCTCGGCGCCGCGCCGGGACCGGATGAAGGCGAGCGTCCGCGTCCCGTTGACGATCGCGTCGGTGAGCAGGTCGGCCGTCTCCCGCAGCGCCGACCGCCGCACCTGGATCACCTCGGCGTCCTGTCCCGACAAATCCGATGAATCCGAAAAGTCCGATGCGGCGGACGTGGGCGGCGAGGAGGCGGCCTGCGGGAGCGCGGGAAGGGGATCGGCGAGCTCGGGAGGCAGCAGCGGCGGTTCCCAGAGGGCGAACGTCGTCGCCCCGCGGGGTGAGGCGTCGGCTGTGACGGCTGTCACCGAAACGCCGGTCAGGCGGGAAGCGCTGCCCGCCGGGTCGCCCGACGTCGCCGACGCGAGCACGAACGTGGGTGTCGCGCCGTAGCGGGCCGCGACCCGGCGGAGGCGGCGCAGGACGTGGGCCACGTGAGAGCCGAAGACTCCCCGGTACGCGTGACATTCGTCCACCACGACGTACCGGAGACGCCGGAGGAAGACCCCCCAGCGCGCATGTCCCGGCAACAGGCTGTGATGCAGCATGTCGGGGTTGGTGAGGACGAATCGCCCGTGCTGGCGGATCCACTCCCGCTCCTCGCGGGCCGTGTCACCGTCGAGCGTGGCCGGCCGGACGTCGTCGAGACCGAGCCGGACGATCGCCCGGAGCTGATCCGCTGCCAGGGCTTTCGTCGGTGAGAGGTAGAGCACGGTCGCCTTCGGATCGGCGGCCAGGGTACTGAGCGCGGGCAGCTGGTAGGCGAGCGACTTGCCGGAGGCGGTTCCCGTGGCCAGGACGACGTGCGTACCCTCCCAGGCGAGGGTGGCGGCGGCCGCCTGGTGTTCCCACGGCGCGGTGATGCCCTGCGCGGTGAAGGCGTCACGCACGCTCGGGCCGGTCCAATCCGGCCAGGGCGCCACCCGGCCCGGCCGGGACGGCACCCGCTCGACGTGCGTGATCGGGGAGTCCGCCTCGGACGAGACCCGCGCCCGCAACCGATGCAGCAGCTCAGCGGGACCGAAGGCGGTGGACGTCACGCCTTGCACTGTGACACCGGAATGCCGCCAACCTCAAACGGGTAGGACGGTGGGTGCCACGCGTCGCCCGCTGTCGGTCGGTGGTTAGATTCGCGGGGGAGATCAGGGAGGAGGACCGATGGAGCTGTCGCTGGCGACGCGTACCGTCGCCGAGCACACGGTGCTCGAGGTCGGTGGCGAGGTCGACGTCTACACCGCGCCTCGGCTGCGTGAGCGCCTCATCGAACTGGTCGACGCCGGTGCCCGGGACGTGGTGGTCGACCTGGAGCGGGTCGAGTTCCTCGACTCCACCGGCCTGGGCGTGCTGGTCGGCGCGCTGAAGCGGTTGCGGACCGCGCAGGGCACCTTCGGCCTGGTCTGTGCCAAGGAGCCGCTGCTCAAGATCTTCCGGATCACCGCGCTGGACCAGGTGTTCCCGATCTTCCCCACCGTCGAGGCTGCCACCGAACGCGACGGCAGCGGTCCCGCTTCGTGATGGCGACGGTTCGGCTGTCCTTCTCGCCGGCGCCGGTGCACGTCCGCACCGCCCGGCTGGTCGGTGTGGCGGTGGCCCGGCGTGCGGGCGTCGCCGAGGACCTGCTGGACGAGGTGCGCCTGGCGATCGGCGAGGCGTGCACCCGGGCGGTCGCCCTGCATCGGCAGTACGGTCTCGCCGACCTGGTCACCGTGGAGATGTCCGACTCGGACTCGTACACCGTCCGGGTCATCGACCACGCTCCGATCGAGGCCAGCATCGGCCTGACCAAGCTTCCGCCGGACGAGCTGGCCGCAGAGTCGCTCACCGACGAGGACCTGACCACCGGCGTGGGCTTCGCGCTTCTCGCCGGTTTCGTCGACGACCTGCAGGTGCGCCCGGTCGAGGACGGCCCGGGCACCGAGGTCCGCATGGTCTGGCCCGTCAGCCGCCGCTGAGAGGCCCGATCCGGCCCGTCAGCCGCCGCCGAGAAATCCGTACCCGGGAATTTCTCTGGTGGCAATCTGCCTTCATAACGGACAAATCGCCCAAATAAGACTACCCTGAAGAGATCAAACCTCCTGCATACCCCGTTGCGATCAGCTAACACAGCGGCAAACATCACCGCGACACGGCTGGTGCAGCATGTGACGATCGCCACGTAAGACCTATACAGTACGCGAGTTATCAGCTACTGCAGGTCCCGCGTCCGCAGGGTCTGGTCGGTCTTCCCCGCTCCCCGGGGAATGCGCCCGGAGGGTCTCGTCCACCGTCCGGGAGCGGTCGGTGTACAGGAGGACATTGATGTCCGGGAGCTCGATAAGTCTCGCCGCCGAGGGTGGCGGAGCGTCCGCCCTCAGCGGTTCCAACGTCACGTTCGTCATCGTCGCCCTGGTGTTCGCCCTGATCGCTCTGGGCTTCGCCGCGATGTTCGTTCAGTCAGTCTTGAAAGCTCCTCGGGGCACCAAGAACATGCAGGAGATCGCCGGCGCGGTGCAGGAGGGTGCGTCGGCGTATCTGATCCGGCAGTTCCGCACGCTGGCGATCTTCGTGGTGATCGCCGTGGTCCTGCTCTTCCTGTTGCCGGTGCACGAGACCGACAACGAGACCTGGGTGAAGATCGGCCGCTCGCTCTTCTTCATCGTCGGCGCCGTGTTCAGCTCGTTCATCGGCGGTGCCGGCATGGCGCTGGCGACGCGGGCGAACCTGCGGGTGGCCGCGGCCGCCGGTGAAGCGGGCGGCCGGGAGACCGCGATGGGCATCGCCTTCCGCACCGGTGGCGTGGTCGGCTTCCTCACCGTCGGCCTGGGCCTCTTCGGCGGCGCGCTGGTCGTGCTGATCTTCAACAGCGACGCGCCCACCGTACTGGAGGGCTTCGGCTTCGGCGCCGCCCTGCTCGCGATGTTCATGCGGGTCGGCGGCGGCATCTTCACCAAGGCCGCGGACGTCGGCGCCGACCTGGTCGGCAAGGTGGAGAACAACATCCCCGAGGACGACCCGCGCAACGCCGCGACCATCGCCGACAACGTGGGCGACAACGTCGGCGACTGCGCCGGGATGGCCGCCGACCTCTTCGAGTCGTACGCGGTCACCCTGGTCGCCGCGCTGATCCTGGGCCAGGCCGCGTTCGGCCAGGACGGCCTGATCTTCCCGCTGATCGTCTCGACGATCGGCGTGGTGATCGCGATCCTGGGCGTCTTCATCACCCGGCTGCGCCCCTCGGACCGCAACGGCCTCACCGCGATCAACCGGGCGTTCTACCTCTCCGCCGCGGTCTCCGCGGTCGCCGTCGCGGTGGTCACCTTCCTCTACCTGCCGGACACGTTCCGCGGGTTCGGGGACGCCGGGATCGACCAGGCCATCGTGGACAGCGGCCGCAACCCGCAGTGGGTGGCGATCGGCGCCGTGGTGATCGGCATCGTGCTGGCCGCCGCGATCCAGGCGCTGACCGGCTACTTCACCGAGACCGAGAAGCGCCCGGTGCAGGACATCGGGAAGTCCTCGGCGACCGGCGCGGCCACCGTGGTGCTGGCCGGCATCAGCGTCGGCCTGGAGTCGGCGGTCTACTCCGCGCTGCTGATCGGCGCGGGCGTCTACGGCGCGTTCCTGCTCGGCGGCACGTCGCTCACCCTGTCGCTCTTCGCGGTCGCGCTGGCCGGTACCGGCCTGCTCACCACGGTCGGCGTCATCGTCGCGATGGACACCTTCGGCCCGATCTCGGACAACGCGCAGGGCATCGCCGAGATGTCCGGCGACATCGACGAGAAGGGTGCGCGGATCCTCACCGAGCTCGACGCGGTGGGCAACACCACCAAGGCGATCACCAAGGGCATCGCGATCGCCACCGCGGTGCTCGCGGCGACCGCGCTGTTCGGCTCGTACACCAACAGCCTGGTCAGCTCGCTCACCGACGCCGGAGTCTCCGACGTGCAGGGCGAGATCTACCAGCTGCTCAACATCGCCAACCCGCGCAGCCTGGTCGGCCTGCTGATCGGTGCCGCGGTGGTCTTCCTCTTCTCCGGTCTGGCGATCAACGCGGTGTCCCGTTCGGCGGGCGCGGTGGTGATGGAGGTGCGCCGGCAGTTCCGGGAGCACCCGGGGATCATGGACCGCACCGAGCGGCCCGAGTACGGCCGGGTGGTCGACATCTGCACCCGGGACGCGCAGCGTGAGCTGCTCACCCCCGGTCTGCTGGCGATCACCGCCCCGATCGCGGTCGGCTTCGGGCTGGGCGCGGGGGCGCTGGCGGCGTACCTGGCCGGCGCGATCGGCGCGGGCACGCTGATGGCGGTCTTCCTGGCCAACTCCGGCGGCGCGTGGGACAACGCCAAGAAGCTGGTCGAGGACGGCGCGCACGGCGGCAAGGGCTCCGAGGCGCACGCCGCGACGGTCATCGGCGACACGGTCGGCGACCCGTTCAAGGACACCGCGGGCCCGGCCATCAACCCGCTGATCAAGGTGATGAACCTGGTCTCGCTGCTGATCGCCCCGGCGGTCGTGGCGTGGAGCGTGGGCAGCGAGGCGAACACCCCGCTGCGGGTGACCGTGTCCGTGGTCGCGGTCGCGATCGTCACCGCCGCGGTGGTGTGGAGCAAGCGGAAGCCGATCTCGATGGGCGAGGAGGAGGCCGCCAGCGCCGCGGGCGCCTCCGACACGGCCCGCGCGGTCCAGGACTCGCAGCACAGCGACGCCACGGGCCAGTCCCGGATCAAGGACAACGTGGGCTGATCCGCACCGGTCGAAAAGGGGCACTCGGCGGCGAGCCGGGTGCCCCTTCCCCGACTGTGAACACGAATGACTCGATCGAGGCGTGTGGAGTGACCGGCCATAGTCGTACGCTGCACCCATGCGCGCGGCCCGAACGATCTCCCTCGCTCTCGCTCCCGTGCTCGCGGTCTCCCTGGGAGCGTGCTCCTCGGAGCACGGCGCGCAGGCCTGGGCCGCCTCGGTGTGCACCGCGCTGAGTCCCTGGCGCAGCGAGATCGACACGCTGACCACCCGGACCCAGCAGCAGATGACCTCGAAGACCACTCCCGGTCAGGCGAAGGAGAACCTCGTCCGTCTCTTCGACGGCGCCGAGACCGCGAGCGAGAAGGCGCGGGCCGATGTGGAGAAGGCGGGTGTGCCCGACGTGACCAACGGCAAGGCGATCGCCGCCGGGTTCCTCGGCTCGCTGGCCGGCATGCGGGACGCGTACGGCACCGCCGCCAACGGCATCGACGCGCTCGCCACCAGCCCGACGGCGACCTTCTACGATCAGGTCGGCAAGGTCGTCGACAAGCTCAACTCGGAGTATGAGCAGAGCAGTCTGGACACGACCGACCTGGACTCGGTCGAGCTCCGGCAGGCCTTCGACTCGCTGCCCGAGTGCCAGTGAGACGCATCCGACGACGGCGATGACCGAGACCGGCTGGCCGCTGATACCGCGCGAGGTGCTGCCCGCGCCGGTGCCGGTGGCGAAGAGGATCACGCACCGCGACGCTCCCGGCCGTCCCTCCGGGCGCCAGCTCTCGATGTTCGGCGCGGAGACCACCGAGCCGTCGCCGGCGGATCTGGCCGGCCTGCTGGCCGGTCCCGGTCAGCTCGGCACGATGGGGGGCACGGCCCGCGTGTCGGTCGAGGTGGATGCCGCGTGGCGCGTGCATGTGCTGGTGGCCGAGCTGGTCGCGCGCGGCCTGGCCGCTTCGTGGGAGCCGGTCATCGTACGCCCGGCCGAGCCCCCACCCGCTGAAGAGGCGGTCGCCGCACCCGCCGAGGAGTCGGCCGACCCTGCGAATTCGGAGATCTCCGACACTCCCGAGGAGCCCCCGCCGCCGCGTTTCGAGGTGCGTACGGCGTACTCCCGACGGTTGAACGGCCTCGCGCGGGCCTGGCCGGACGCCGCCGCCCAGCTCTTCCTCAGCGGCCCCCGTCTCCGGCTCTGGGCGGCCGCCTCCGGAGCGCCCGCCGGCACCGGCTACGCGCTCGGCCTCGACCCGGCCAAGGACGGCCCCGCGGTGGACGCGGCCCTGGTCCGGGCCGGTCTGGCAGGCCGAATGTCGGATGACGGACGGTCGTATCTCATCACCGGCCGCCGTCGGCTGACCCGCCTCGCGGAGCTGGTCGGCGAGCGCCCCGAGGCGGCCCCGGAGGAGCTCTGGCCCGGCGGCGCGGGTGCGTGATCTTCCGGGATTGTGTCCGACATAACAGTGTCCTTCCGGTGTACGGTGTCGCGGTCGGACGCATGCGGTGGCCGGACCGTTACCATCCGACTGCGGGGTTTCCCGGGAATGAGGGCTTGTCCGGCGCGTTACGTTGAACGTCTGTGCCCGATCGGGCCAGATGACAAGAAGCGCCGAGGATCGCAACGAAACAACTGGGAGTGCCGTGCCGAGTGACGCCAGGACGACCCGTCTGGTCATCGTCGAGTCTCCGTCGAAGGCCAAGACGATCGCCGGTTACCTGGGCCCCGACTATCTGGTCGAGGCCTCCGTCGGCCATATCCGCGATCTGCCGCGGAACGCCGACGAGGTCCCGGCCAAGTACAAGGGCGAGCCGTGGGCACGCCTCGGTGTCGACGTCGACAACGGCTTCCACGCGCTCTACGTGGTCTCCGACAGCCGCAAGCAGCAGGTAGCCAAGCTGCAGAAGCTGGCCAAGGAGGTCGACGAGATCTTCCTCGCCACCGATGAGGACCGTGAGGGCGAGGCGATCGCCTGGCACCTGGTCGAGACGATCAAGCCCAAGGTCCCGGTCAAGCGGATGGTCTTCCACGAGATCACCAAGCCGGCCATCCAGGCCGCGGTGGCGAACCCGCGCGACATCGACCGTTCCCTGGTGGACGCCCAGGAGGCACGCCGCATCCTGGACCGGCTGTACGGCTACGAGGTCAGCCCGGTCCTGTGGAAGAAGGTGATGCCCAAGCTCTCCGCGGGCCGGGTGCAGTCCGTCGCCACCCGCATCGTCGTGGAGCGCGAACGGCAGCGGATGGCGTTCCGGACGGCCGAGTACTGGGACATCCTGGCGCACCTCTCGGTGCAGGGCCGGGTCGAGGGCTCCCGCTCCTTCTCGGCGACGCTGATCGCGCTGGACGGCGACCGGATCGCCACCGGCAAGGACTTCGAGCCGACCACCGGGCAGCTCAAGCCCGGGTCGAGCGTGGTGCAGCTGGACGGCGACGGCGCCCGCGGGCTGGCCGCCCGTCTGGAGGGCCGCCCGTTCCAGGTCACCCGGGTCGAGGAGAAGCCGTACCGCCGCCGGCCGTACGCGCCCTTCATCACCTCGACGCTGCAGCAGGAAGCGGCCCGCAAGCTGCGTACCTCCTCGCAACAGACGATGCGCACCGCGCAGAGCCTGTACGAGAAGGGCTACATCACCTACATGCGTACCGACTCGGTGAACCTCTCTGAGACCGCGATCGCCGCCGCCCGCCGCCAGATCGCCGAGCTGTACGGCGCGAACAGTGTGCCGCCGCAGCCGCGCCGCTACACCACCAAGGCGAAGAACGCGCAGGAGGCGCACGAGGCGATCCGCCCCGCCGGGGACAACTTCCGCACCCCGGGCGAGGTCGCCAAGGAGCTCTCCACCGACGAGTTCCGGCTCTACGAGCTGATCTGGCGCCGGACCATCGCGTCGCAGATGACCGACGCGATCGGTAACTCGATCAGCGTCCGGATCCGCGCGGTCTCCACGGCGAGCGAGGAGGCCGACTTCGCCGCCTCCGGCAAGACGATCACCGACCCCGGCTTCCTGCGCGCCTACGTCGAGTCCTCGGACGACGAGAACGCCGAGGCCGAGGACGCCGAGCGCCGCCTGCCGAACCTGGTGAAGGACCAGCCGCTCACCGCCGACGAGCTGAACGCGGCCGGGCACCACACCACCCCGCCGGCCCGGTACACGGAGGCCTCGCTGGTCAAGGCGCTGGAGGAGCTCGGCATCGGCCGCCCCTCCACCTACTCCTCGATCATGCAGACCATCCAGGATCGTGGTTACGTCGAGAAGCGCGGCCAGGCGATGATCCCGTCGTTCCTGGCGTTCGCGGTGATCGGCCTGCTGGAGGGGCACTACCCCCGGCTGGTGGACTACAACTTCACCGCCGCGATGGAGGGCCAGCTCGACGACATCGCGGCCGGCGAGGGC
This sequence comes from Actinoplanes sp. NPDC051851, assembly GCF_040681165.1. NCBI lineage: Bacteria > Bacillati > Actinomycetota > Actinomycetes > Micromonosporales > Micromonosporaceae > Actinoplanes > Actinoplanes sp. NPDC051851. The sequence continues at coordinate 17,453 of NZ_JBFAYF010000075.1, forward strand.
ACCCAGCTCGACTTCCTCACCTCCTTCTACTTCGGCAGCCAGGCCAGCGGCGCGGACGAGGAGATCGCCAAGGCCGGCGGCCTGAAGAAGATGGTGACCGAGAACCTCAGCGCGATCGACGCGCGCGTGGTCAACTCGATCCCGCTCTTCCTCGACGAGGAGAACCGGCAGGTCGTCGTCCGGGTCGGCAAGTTCGGGCCGTACCTGCAGCGCAAGTCGACGCAGCCGGTCGCCGAGGGCGCGGAGGAGCCGGCCGAGGACCGCGCCTCGATCCCGGAGGGCCTGGCCCCCGACGAGCTGACCCCGGAGAAGGTGGCCGAGCTCTTCCTGGCCGGCAACGGGGACCGCGCGCTCGGCGACGACCCGGCGACCGGCGCGGCGGTGGTGGTCAAGTCCGGCCGCTACGGGGCGTACGTGCAGAGCGGCGAGCGCAGCTCGTCCCTGTTCGCCGGCCAGTCACCGCAGACGCTGACCCTGGAGGAGGCGCTGCGACTGCTGACGCTGCCCCGGGTGGTCGGCAAGGACGCCGAGGGCAACGAGATCGTCGCGCGCAACGGGCGGTACGGGCCGTACATCTCCCGGCTCAAGGATTCCCGCTCGCTGGAGAACGAGGACCGGCTCTTCACCGTCACCCTGGAGGAGGCGCTGGCGATCCTGGCCCAGCCGAAGGTCCGGGGCCAGCGCGGGGCGCCCAAGCCGCCGCTGCGCGACATGGGCGGCGTCGACCCGGTGTCGGAGAAGCCCCTGGTGGTCAAGGACGGCCGGTTCGGTCCGTACGTCACCGACGGCGAGACGAACGCGACGCTGCGCCGCGGTCAGACGCCCGAGGAGCTGACCCTGGAGGAGGCGATCCAGATGATCGCCGACAAGCGGGCCAAGGGACCGGTGAAGAAGGTCGCCAAGAAGGCCGCGGCGAAGAAGACCACGGCGGCGAAGAAGGCGGCGCCGGTCAAGAAGGCCGCGCCCGCCAAGAAGACGACGGCCGCGGCCAAGAAGGCCGCGGCCATCGCGGAGTAGTCACTTCCCCAGAACCCGGTCCAGGTATTCGTTGGTGAAGACCCGGGCCGGGTCGAGGCGGTCGCGGACCGCCAGGAAGTCGTCGAATCTCGGGTACGCCGGCCGCAGGTCGTCCGCCGTCCGGAAGTGCATCTTGCCCCAGTGCGGCCGCCCGCCCAGCGGCTCGCAGATCGCCTCCATGCCTCGGAAGTACGGCTCGTACCCGGTGCCCAGGAACTGATGCACCGCGATGTAGGCGGACTCCCGGCCGTACCCGTGGGAGAGCCAGGTCTCGTCCGGGCCGGTGAAGCGGACCTCGACCGGGAACTGGACCTTGAAGGGCAGCGTGTCGATCAGCCGGGGCAGCGCGTCGAGCACCTCGGGGAGCGCCTCGCGCGGGACCTCGTACTCCATCTCGGTGAACCTGACCTGGCGGGAGCCGCAGAAGACCCGGTCGGAGCGGGCGGTGTAGGTCCGGGCGCTCAGCGCACGGGCCGCGATCGCGTTGAAGGTGGGCACCGTGCCGGGGAACCGCTGCCCGATCTGGTTGACCAGCCGGAAGACGGTGTTGGCCAGGAACTCGTCGTCCAGCCAGCCGCGGAACCGGGAGAGCGGCCGGTCGTCCTCCGGCACCCGATTGTTGATCTTCAGCTGGGCCATCTCGGTGTACGGGTACCAGAAGAACTCGACGTGGTCGTTGCCGTCGATCCACTCCTGCACCCCGGCCAGGATCTCCGGCAGGGGCGTCGGCCGCTCGACCGCCAGCAGGGTGAACGCGGGTACACAGCGCAGCGTCACGTCGACGATGACGCCGAGCGCGCCGAGCCCGACCCGGACGGCCTCGAACTCCGGCGAGCCGGTGTCGTACCGTTCGACCTGGCCGCTCGCGGTGACCAGGGTGACCGCCTCCACGCAGGAGGCGATGGTCGCCTGCTTGATCCCGGTGCCGTGGGTGGCGGTGGAGATCGCCCCGGCCACCGTCTGCACGTCGATGTCCCCGAGGTTCGGCATGGCCAGCCCGTGCTGGGCGAGCAGCATGTTGAGAGTGGAGAGCTCCATCCCGGCCTGCACGGTGACCAGCGGCCCGTCCACCGAGATCAGCTGGTTCAATCGGTGGAGCAGCATCCGCTGGTCGTCGGCGACCGCGATCCCGGTGAAGGAGTGCCCGCTGCCGACGAGCTTGACCCGGCGACCGGCCTCGGCCGACCCCGCCACCATGGCGGCGACTTCATCGATGCTCCCCGGGATGAGCACCTCCGCCACCGACTCGTGGGTCAGTCCCCAGTTCGTCCAGCGGCGGGCGTTAACGGGCGTAGTCATTTAGGGTTTTGTCCTCCGTCCGAGCGGACACCAGCACCTGGCGTCCCGTCGATGCGCCTCGCTCGTTGATCCGAGTAACGTTCGATTTATCCTTGCTGAGAGGGAGTGGCGACGCGTGTCGACACCAACCGTCAGTACCGGACCGCTGCGGCGGGTTCCGGTGCAGGGCAGAAGCGTTGCCCGGGTACAACGCATGCTCGACGCCTGTGCCGAGCTGGTGGACGAGGTCGGTTATGAGGGCCTGACCACGACCCTGCTCGCCGAGCGGGCCGAGGTGGCCATCGGTTCGGTATACCAGTTCTTCCCGGACAAACGTGCCATTGTTCAGGCGCTGGCGTTGCGAAACATGGACGCCTACCTGCAGAGTCTCTCCGACCGGTTCGCGAGTGAGACGTTCGCGCACTGGTGGGACGCGGTGGACGCGGCCATAGACGGTTACATCCACATGCACCGCAGCGTGCCGGGTTTCCGCACCCTGCACTTCGGTGACGTGGTCGACCTCCACCTGCTCGACTCGGACCGGGACAACAACGCGGTCATCGCCGAACGGCTGGCCGAGCTCCTGGTCGAACAGTTCCAGCTGATCGACCGGGCCCGCCTGCGGTTCGCGCTGCAGATCTCGGTCGAGGCGGCGGACGCGCTGATCAAGCTGGCGTTCCGCCGTGACCCGAGCGGGGACGAGGCGGTGCTCACCGAGGCGAAGGCCCTGATCCGTGAGTACCTCCACCGGCACGTGTCGGCCTGAGGCGTCACCCCAGGAAGGCACGTCCCTCTCCTCGATACGTCGGGGTCGGCGTGGCTGTCGCGCCGTCGACCAGCTGTAGCTCGTTGACGTGCTCGCACAGCTCGCCGGCCTTGGCGTGCCGGAACCAGACCCGGTCACCCGGGCGCAGCTGCTCGGCGGCCGCGCCGATCAGGGGCGTCTGCACCTCGCCGGCCCCCTCGTCGGCCTTGTAGGTCAGCCCCTCGGGCAGGTACGGCACCGGCAGCCGGGAGTTCTCGGCCGGACCCGAGGCGATCCAGCCACCGCCCAGCACGGTCGCGATCCGCGGGGCCGGGCGGCGGACCACCGACAGCGCGAAGAACGCGGCGGGGGTCGGCTTCCAGTTCCGGTACGTGTCGAAGAGTGTCGGCCCGAAGAGCCCGGACCCGACGGCGACCTCGGTCACCGAGGGGTCCGCGCTGGTCGCCGCGACGCTTCCGGTTCCGCCCCCGTTGACGTACTCGAGATCGGCATGCTCGGAAACGGCCCGGACGGCCGCCGCACGCCGCCGGAGAAGCTCCGGGAAGGCGCGGCTCTGCATCACGCGGATGACCTGTCCCCACAGCGCACGGCCGGGCGGATCGTCACCGACGCCGGCGATGTGCGACTCGTAGGACATCACCCCGACCAGCCGGAACCCCGGGCGCTCGGCGATCGTGCGCGCCAGCGCCCCGGCCTGGGCGGCCGAGTGGACCGGGGAGCGCCGGGCGCCGATGTGCACCGCGGCGGTCGGCTTCCAGGAGGCGTCCAGGTCCATGCAGAGCCGGATCTCGGGCCGATCGGCCGGATCGGACACCTGATCGACCAGATCGAGTTGGGACGGGTGGTCGCACATCAGCGAGATCGCCGACACCAGCTCCGGGTCGGCGGCCAGCTCACGCAGCGCGGCCCGGTTCGCCGTCGGGTACGCCACCAGCACGTCGTCGGTCGTCCCGGTCCGCACCAGCCAGATCGCCTCGGGCAGCGTGTACGCCATCACGCCCCGCCACCCGGGACGGCTCAGGACGCGTTCCAGCAGCGCGCGGCAGCGGACCGACTTGCTGGCCACCCGGATCGGCTTGCCGGCGGCCCGCTCGGTCAACCGGGTCGCGTTGTCGTCGAAAGCGGCGAGGTCGACCACGGCGACCGGGGTCTCCAGGTGGTCGGTGGCCTTCTCGAGTCGCTGGCGCAGGGCGATGCGGTCAGTGAGCACACGCGCACGTTATCCCGTACCGCGTCAATGCGAAAGACATTCATCTCTGCTCCACTCGAAGGTGCGTACCCACGGTGACCAGGGCGGCCGGATACAGTGCTCCGAGCAAAGACCACGGGGAGGGCAGGGGCCATCGAAACGGAATCGCGCCAGGAGTCCGCTCCCGTCGACCTAACGGGAGCGGCGGCGCTGCGGTCCGTCCTGCGGCTGCGGGGCTTCCGCCGGCTCTGGCTGGTCCTCGCCGCGGCCTCGTTCGGCGACTGGATCGGCCTGCTGGCCACCGGCATCTTCGCGTCCGCGCAGTTCACCAACACGGCCGCGCAGGGCGCCGCGTTCGGCGGCACGATCGCCGTCCGGCTGCTGCCCGCCCTCGTGCTCGGCCCGATCGCGGGCGTCTTCGCGGACCGGTTCGACCGCCGCTACACCATGGTCACGGTCGACCTGCTCCGCTTCGTGATCTACGGCTCGATCCCGATCGTGCCGCTGATGGGCGCCTCGCCCGCGCTCACCGTCACGTGGGCGACCGCCGCCACCTTCCTCGGCGAGGCGATCACGCTGATCTGGATCCCGGCCAAGGAGGCCGCGGTCCCCAACCTCATCCCGAAGTCCCGGATCGAGGTCTCCAACCAGCTCACTCTGGTCACCACGTACGGGATCACGCCGATCCTGGCCGCGCTGACGCTCTCCGCGCTCACCGCGGGCCTGCAGCAGTCCGGCGTCTCGCTGCCGGACTGGGCGCAGCCGGTCCAGCTGGCGCTCTACATGAACGCGATCTCCCGCCTGGCCACCGCGATCGTGGTCTTCTTCGGCATCCGGGAGATCGGCGGTAAGAGCCAGGACCGCGAGCACGCCGCCGAACAGAGCATGCTGCACCAGTTCCTGGAGGGCTGGAAGTACATCGGCACCACCCCGCTGGTCCGGGGCCTGGTGGTGGGCATCTTCGGCGCGTTCGCGGCCGGCGGCGTGGTGATCGGCGCGGCGAAGACCTTCGCCACCTCGCTGGGCGCCGGTGAGGCCGCGTTCTACCTGCTCTTCGGCACCATCTTCATGGGCCTGGCGGCCGGTATCGGCCTCGGCCCGATGATCATCAAGGAGTTCTCCCGGCGCCGCTGGTTCGGCATGAGCATCGTGCTCGCCAGCGGCTCGGTGATGTTCCTCGGACTCTCGTTCCACCTCTCGATGGCCCTGGTCGGCGCGCTGCTGGTCGGCGCGGGCGCGGGCATGGCGTTCCTGGCCGGCACCACGCTGCTCTACGGCGAGGTGCAGGACTCGGTCCGCGGCCGGGTCTTCGCCGTGGTGCAGATCGGCGTCCGGATGGTCCTGCTCCTGGCGATCACCCTCTCCGGCTTCCTGGTCGGCCTGGGCAGCTCGCGCCGGGTCGACCTGGGCGCGTTCAGCGTCGACGTCTCGTTCACCCGGGTGCTGCTGCTGGTGGCCGGCGCGATCGGGATCTGGGTCGGTATCGGCTCGTTCCGCCAGATGGACGACAAGCCGGGCGTGCCGCTGCTGCCCGACCTGATCGGCTCGATCCGCGGCCGCCCGCTGGCCCCGCCGGAGCAGTTCGTCAGTGCCGGGCTCTTCGTGGTCTTCGAGGGCGGCGAGGGCGCCGGCAAGTCGACCCAGGTGAACCGGCTGGCCGAGGCGCTGAACGCGGAGGGCCGGGACGTCGTGGTCACCCGCGAGCCGGGCGCCACCGACCTGGGCAGCCGGATCCGCGGCCTGGTGCTCGACAAGGACAAGGACGACGCGCCCTCCCCGCGTGCCGAGGCGCTCCTGTACGCCGCCGACCGGGCCCACCACGTGGCGACCGTGGTCCGTCCGGCCCTGACCCGCGGCGCCGTGGTGATCAGCGACCGGTACATCGACTCGTCGCTGGCCTACCAGGGCGCCGGCCGTACGCTCCCGGTCCAGGAGATCTCCTGGCTCTCCGGCTGGGCGACCGGTGGCTTGAAGCCCGACCTCGTGGTGCTGCTCGACGTCGAGCCGGGCGTGGGCCTGACCCGGGTCAGCGCCCGCGGCGAGGGCACCGACCGGCTGGAGAGCGAGTCGCAGGCGTTCCACGAGCGGGTCCGGTACGCGTTCCTCGACCTGGCCGCCGCCGATCCCAAGCGCTATCTGGTGCTCGACGCGGCCCGTCCGGCCGACGAGATCGCCGCCGCGGTGACCGAGCGCCTCGCCGCGCTGCTGACCGCGCCCGTCGCCCTCCAGCCGTCGGAGTAGCTACCGGCGCTTGAACAGCTCCAGCGGTATGGCGACGGCCATCGCTGCCATACCGGTGTCGTTCGGGTGCAGGTGGTCGCCGCTGTCGTAGGCGGCCGCCAGCCGGAGCGGGTCGGCCGGGTCGCGGACCGCCCGGTCGAAATCGATCACCCCGTCGTATTCCCCCGAGCGCCGGATCCAGTCGTTCAGCGCGCCGCGCTTCCGCTCGTTCTCTTCGCTCCAGAAGTTCAGCGTGTCGCCTTTGAAGGGCAAGATCGTTCCGCCGTACGCCCGGAGCCCGGCGACGTGTGCCCGCGTCACGAGCTGGCGATGTCCCCAGATCAGGTCATCCGCGGTGACCACCTCGTCGAGCGGTGCCGAGGTGCCCGGATGTCCGAGGTCGTTCACCCCGAGCAGCACGATCAGGAACGCCGCACCGGGCTGGGCGAGGACGTCTCGGTCGAACCGGCGCAGCGCGCTGTGCCCGAAATAGTTCGCATAGGCCACCGCGGGGTTGCCGTCCGGCGGGTTGGGGTCGTGCAGGAGGCGGTTCCCGGAGACGCCGAGGTTGGCGACGCCGTTCCGGTAGCGGAGGCGTTCGGCCAGCAGGTCCGGCCAGCGGTGGTTCGCGTTCGCGACGGTGTTCGCCCCGTTGGTGATCGAGTCCCCGAGCGCGACGATGGCACCGCCGCTCGCGGACACGCTGACCCCGGAGAGGAACAGGTACTGCTGGATCACGGCGGTCGGGGTGATCTCCCGGTCCGCGGTGACGTTGCCGCTCGCGATCACGTTGTCCTGGAACGCGAACGCCGCGAGCGTGCTGACCGGGGTGCGTTCCGGCAGGTAGACGCTGATCTCCAGGTCCGTCCCGCCGCCGATCCGGAGCTCCACCGGGTCGCTGACCACGGGTGCCCCGGCCGGCACGGTGACCGCTTCCCGGCCGCCGAACGTGACCCGCCGGTCGGTGGACGTGCCGCGGATCGCCACGTGCGCCTCGCCGATCCGCAGCGGGGTGTCGCCGAACTCGTTGGTGAGCCGGATCCGCAGCCGGTCGCCGCCGAGGCTGGTGTGCACGACGTGCCGCACGGTCTGGTTCGCCAGCACCAGCGGCTCGGTCGGTGGGATGGTCGTCGGCACGGCGGCCCAGGTGGCGACCCAGGTGGCGGCCCGCCCCGCGCCGTGCTCGTCGTTCGTCGTTCCGGGGAGGGCAGCACTCGCCGCCGCGCCGGCGGAGGCCGTGAGGATATCGCGTCTTGAGACCATGGTGACTCCGAAACTTTCGGAAACCTGTCGGCAGAGCACTGGTAACGTAATTCCGTTAATCAATGCCAGTCAAGGTGCCAATTCCGGCACTCAAGTCATTGACGAGCGTCCCTCGATGTGGTTAGCGTTTCGCCACGCTATCGGAACTTTCGGAGGGCGCCATGAGAACAGCTCTCACCGGGCTGGCGTTCGCGCTGGCCGCCGTCACCCTCGCCGCCGGCCCGGCGGCCGGTACGCCACCGCCCGACGACGACACCCTGCGCGGCGCGGCCCGGGGCACCGGCATCCGGATCGGTACCGCGGTCGACACCGACGCGCTGGCCGCCGACGTTCCGTACCGGGAGGCCGTGGCCCGCGAGTTCGACACGGTCACCCCGGAGAACGTGATGAAGTGGCAGCTCGTCGAGCCCCAGCAGGGTGTCTTCGACTGGGCGGCCGCCGACCGGCTGGTCGACTTCGCCCGCGCCAACGGCCAGGCCGTCCGGGGGCACACCCTGGTCTGGCACAGCCAGAACCCGTCCTGGCTCACCGAGGACGCGTTCACCCCGGCCGAGCTCCGCGAACTGCTCCGGCAGCACATCCTCGCCGAGGTGGGCCACTTCAAGGGCCGGATCTGGGCCTGGGACGTGGCGAACGAGGTCTTCAACGACGACGGGACGCTCCGGGACACCCTCTGGCTGCGCGCCCTCGGCCCCGGGTACATCGCCGACGCGTTCCGCTGGGCGCACCAGGCCGACCCGAAGGCCGCACTCTTCCTGAACGACTACAACAACGAGGGCGTGAACGCGAAGAGCGACGCGTACTACGCCCTGATCAAGCAGCTGCGGTCGGCGGGCGTCCCGGTCGACGGCTACGGCATGCAGGGCCACCTCGGCGTCCAGTACGGTTTCCCGGACACCGTGGTGGAGAACGTCCGCCGCTTCGACGCGCTCGGCGTGCAGACCGCGTTCACCGAGGTGGACGTGCGGATGGTATTGCCGCCGGATGTCGCGAAAGTCCGGGCACAGGCCGAGGGTTTCAGTACGCTGCTGCGTGCGTGCCTGCTGGCGAAGCACTGCGTCTCGTACACGGTCTGGGGCTTCACCGACAGATACTCCTGGGTACCCGGCTTCTTCGACGGGCAGGGGTCGGCCACCCCGACGGACGAGAACCTGCAGCCCAAGCCGGCCTACTACGCGCTGCGCGACACGCTGCTGATCGCGCGGCGCTGAGGAGCGGGCTGCGCCGGCACCGTCCGTCGGCGCAGCCCCTTCCGGGCTCCTGATGTCTCTTCGGCGCTCAGCCCTTCCAGAGGCTCAGCACCTCCAGAGGCTCAGCCCTTCCAGAGGCTCAGCATCATCGCCTCCACGGCGATCTCCGGTTTGACGTTCTTCTCGATCGCGTCACGGCAGGCGAGCACCGACTCCAGTCGCCGCAAAGCGCTCTCCGGGGTCCATTTGCGGGCCGCCGCCTCGGACTGGACGGCCGCGTCGCCGTGCACCACCGCCACCGGCGCCCGCATCGCGGTGACCAGCACGTCCCGGTAGAACCCGGCGAGGTCGACCAGCGCCCGGTCCAGCGCGTCCCGCTGCGCCCGGGTGGCCCGCGACTTCTGTCGTTTCTCCAGCTCCTTGATCTGGCCGGCGGCGCCCCGCATGGCGCCCGCCGCGCCCTTGCCGGTGCCGCCCGCGCCCAGGGCCTGCTCCAGCGCCGCGCGCTCGGCGCCGTCCGACTCGACGAACGCGGCCGCCGCCTCGGCCTTGGCCGCGTCGACCAGCGAGGCGGCCACGTCGAAGCAGGCGCCCACCCCGGTCAGCCGTTTCGGCACCGCCATCACGGCCTCCCGCCGGGCCCGGGCGTCCGGATCACCGGCCAGCAGCCGGGCGCGGGCGATGTCGCCCTGCGTCGCCGAGGCGGCCCACGCCGCGGTCTCCGCCGGAACGCCGAACCGGCCGGTCAGCGCCGCCGCCACCGCGCCCGCCGGTGCCTGCCGCAGCGGCACCAGGCGGCACCGGGAGCGGATCGTCACCGAGATGTCCTCCGGGTGGGTCGAGGGGGTGCAGAGCAGGAAGACCGTACGCGGCGGGGGCTCCTCGATCGCCTTGAGCAGCGCGTTGCCGGCCGCCTCGGTGAGCCGGTCGGCGTCCTCGATCACCACGACCTGCCAGCGCCCGCCGGACGGCGCGGTGGCCGCGCGCAGCACCAGGGCCCGCATGTCCTTGACGCTGATCGAGAGCCCCTCCGGCACCACGAACCGCACGTCGGCGTGGGTGCCGCCGAGCACGGTGTGGCAGCCGTGACACTCGCCGCACCCGGTGCCACCACGCTCGCACTCCAGCGCGGCCGCGAACGCGCGGGCGGCTTCGGAGCGCCCCGAACCGGGCGGCCCGGTGAAGATCCAGGCGTGGGTCATCGCCCCGGCGGCGACCTGCTCACCGGCGACCACGCGGGCGGCGGCCTGCGCGGCCCGGCGCAGGGTCTCGACCGGCTCGTCCTGACCGACCAGCTCCGAGAAGACGTCATGCTGACTCACCCGACGATGGTATTGCCTCGCCCCGGCACTCCTCGGACGGGTTATCGTACAATAACTCTGTGTATAAATTGCCGTTTCTCGTGGTGACGGTTCGTAGTTATCCACAGAGGACGTCCGGGATCGCCGGAAACCGGTACCGTTCGATGGGTCGGGTTTCGATGGGTCGGGTGAGGAGGCCGGGTGGCCCGCGAGATCGACGAGGCGTGGATCGACGAGGCGATCGACCGATATCGCCACGTCGAGATCCTGCGCGCCGAGCTTGACCGGGCGATCGCGGCGCACACCGTCTCGGTGTACTCGCCGGACCGGTCGATCGAGGTGGTGGTCACGGCCGCGGGCGACATCGTGGACGTACGGATACACGGCGTTCTGCGGCATCGGGAGCCCACCGAGTTCGCCCGCGAGATCCGCGCCGTCGTCACCAGCGCGACCGAGGCGGCCCGCTGGGCGCGGGAGAAGCTGCAGGCCGAGGTGTTCGGCTCGTTCCGCTCGCTGGAGGACCGCTGACATGGACCGCATCGCCGACCGGCTGGCCCAGGCGGCGGACACACTGACCACGATGGACCACCGGATCTCCGCCCTGTCGCTCGTTTCCCCCGTCCCCGCGCCGCCATCCGGCTCCGTGCCGTCGTCCAGCTCTGTGCCGTCTTCCGGTTCGGCGGTGTCTGTCGTCTCGGCGGCGCATTCCGGATTCGTGGCCTCTTCCGGATTCGTCGCCGCGGCCGCGTTCGGGGCGCAGGAAGCCGGTCGTGCCGGTCGTGCCGGCCGCCGTCTGCACGATCGCTGGACCTCGGCCCTGGACGCCTGTGCCGAGGAGGCCGCCGACCTCGCCGCCGGGCTCGGTGAACTGGCCGAGTCGGTCCGGGCGACCGCGCGCGACTACGCCGAGGTCGACGACGGCGTCCGGCGCCGTTTCCGGCGGGAGCCCTGATGGATCGACTGGACGCGCTGCTCGACGTCGCGGCACCCCTGCTGAACAGGGTCGACTCGGTGCTCGGCACGACCGGTGCGCCCGAGGAGCACCGGGTCTGGGCCGAACTGCGCCGGGTCGGCCTGCTCCCGGGGGACGCGGCCCGCGCGGTCGCCGCACTGCGCCCGGCCGCGATCGCCGAGGCGGCACCCGAACTGCGCGGCCAGGCCCGAGTCTGCGCCGACACCGCGGACACCCTGCCGCCCCCGGCCGAGTGGGTGGGCGAGGCGGCCACGGCCTACGACGAGGCCCGTCGTCGTACCGCCGAGCGGCTCGCCGCCGGCCCCGCGAGCCTCCGCCACCGGCTGACCGCGACCGCCGACCTGGCCGACGCCCTCACCGGCTGGATGACCCGGGCCCGCACCGACCTCGCCGCGACCCTGACCGGCATCCTGACCTCCGCCGAGGCCGTCACCCTGATCGCCGGCGTGGCCTTCCCCTCCGCCGACGAGTCCCGCGCCGCCGCCGAGGTGGCCGCCACCCTGCTCGGCACGATCGCCGACACCTACGACCGTGCCGACGACCTCCTGGACCGAGCCACCCTTCCCGCCCGCTGACTCCTCCCCACCATGGGTCATGAATACGTCGCCGGGTGCCGACCCCGGAGGATCGGCACCCGGCCTGATGTCTCGGGTTGCGGATGGTGCACAACCGGGTCCACTCAGGACTGAGGTGCTCCCGGTCGCCGCCGCCGGGAACCGAGCAGCAGCGCGCACGCCCCGCCCACCAGCAGCCCGGACCCCAGGAACACCGTCGAGAGCGCCGACGGCCCGGTGATCGGCAGGGTCCTCGAGGATCCGCCCGACTTGGTCGACATGTCGGTCACCGGAACGCCGTTCGGTGCCACCGCCGCCGCCTCCAGGGTGCCGATGCCCAGCTCGGCGACGACCGTGGACGATCTGTAGCCCGGCCTGCCCCGCCCGCCCCTCTCCGGGGCCCGCGCCACGGCGACCTTGATCGCGTTGGCCCGGGCGGCGAGGGCGTTGCCCTTGCTGGCCTGCCGGACGTCCCCGAGCGAGATCCGAACCACCGTGCCGCCGGACGCGCCGGGCGCCGGGGCGCTCTCCTGCCGCCGCAGTGACGGGAGCTCGCCGATCTTCGGGATCGGCAGTGGCGCCGATGGCAACACCGGGACGGCCGCTGATTCCGGGATGCCCTGTTGTGCACCGACAGTGACGTCGATGTGATCACCGACCGTGTCCAAGCGCGTACGATCAAAACCCGGGCCGGAGATCTCCAGCGCGGCGGGCCGATAGTCGACGCTGCCGCCGCCGGCGGCGGACATGGTGACCCGCAGGGCCGGCGCCCGCAGCACCCGGATGGTGATCGCACCGCCGGCCACCTCGATCCGCTCGGTCGTCACCGTCGACTCGGCGACCGTGTGCGGCACCTCCCCACGCCGCCCGATCTCGGTGCCGCTACGGCTCGCGATCTTCCCGGGGACGGTCAGCAGCCCGCCGCCGATGCCCAGCCGCTCCAGCTCGGCCGAGGACCGGGACGCCTCGCCGGTGGTCTCCCCGCAGCCCATCCCGTCCTTCCAGACGGCGCGCGCGGAGATCGTGCCGTCACCCGTGTCGACCGGGCCGAGGTGCTTCGCCGAGGTTTCTTTCTCGGCCGCCCTGGTGTGCGACGGCGGCGCCTTCTGCAGCACCTGCTCGGTGGCCCGGCCGGCGACCTGCCCGTCCAGCACCTGCGCCGCGGACGCCGACTTCACCGAGCCGTCGGCGATCAGCACGCTGTGCGCGTCCCCGACCCCGAAGGCACCCTGTTCCCCGGAGCCGCCCGCCTCGGGGACGACCACATACGCCGCGGGAGCGAATCCGCCCGTCTCGTCACCCTCCTCGCCGCCCCCGTCCTCCGGCTCGGTCTCGGTGGGCCCGGTCTCGGTGAGCTCTGTCGCGGTGGGTTCGGTCTCGGTGGGTTCGGTCGCGGTGGGGGAGGCGATCGCGGCTTCGGGTGAGGACGACGCGGGCGGCGGTGACGAGACCCCGGGCCCGCCGTCCCCGTCCCCGGGCTCCACCTCCTGCCGCGACTGCGACTCCGGCCGTGACTCCGGCTGCGGCGCCAGCTTCTCGACCCGGATCATCTCGGCCCCGGACTGCGCCGCGTAGTGCTGATCCCCCCGGCACTCGCCCGCCCGCGCCGCGAATGCCGGAACCGGCAGGAACAGCGTCCCCACGAAGCCGAGCACGAGAGCGCGACTCGCCACCCCCACGGGGGCGGAGAACCTGGTAGATGGCATGGGGTCCCTTTCGACGCGGGCGTCTACGGGACTGGCCAACGAGGGCCGATAACGCCGGTTGCGCGGCATCAATGCGACAACCCGCGCGGGTAGTTCAAAACCGGCATTTGGTACGGCTTGTGCGAGGTCGTAGGGTTGATCGCATGGGCATGCTGTGCGCGGTCAGCTTCAACCGGTACGGCCGCCTCTACTACCTCGATCCCGGTGAATTCACCCCGAAGGTCGGGGACCGTGTACTGGTCCCCACCGACGACGGGCCGGAGGTGGCGGAGTGCGTCTGGGCACCGCAGTGGGTCAGCGAGGAGACCGAGGGTTTCCCCAAGGTGATCGGCCTCGCCGACGAGCGCGACATGCGCCGTGACGAGCTGCTGCGTAAACGCAAAGCCGAGGCCAAGGTCGCCGCCAAGAAACTGATCAAGGCACACGAGCTACCGATGAAGGTGGTCGCCGTCGACCACGTGCTGGACCAGGGCGGCGCCGGCAACGGACCGCGCACCACGATCTACTTCACCGCGCCGCACCGTGTCGACTTCCGGTCGCTGGTCCGCGACCTCGGCGCCACGCTGCACTGCCGGGTCGAGCTGCGCCAGCTCTCCGCCCGCGACTCCGCCCGCGTCCAGGGCGGCATCGGCTCGTGCGGCCGCGACCTCTGCTGCGCGACGTTCCTCACCGACTTCGAGCCGGTCACCATCCGGATGGCGAAGGATCAGGACCTCCCGCTCAACCCACTGCGGATCTCCGGCGCCTGTGGCCGCCTGATGTGCTGCCTCAAGTACGAACATCCGCTCTACCAGCAGTTTCAGGCCTCTGCGCCGACCATCGGCAGCCGCGTCACCACCGCGGAGGGCGACGGTCGGGTGGTCGGCCACAGCGTGCCGAAGGACTCGGTCGTGGTCCGCCTCGACGCCGACGGCTCCCGGTGTTCGTGCAGCCGGGCCTCGGTCTGCGCGCCACGCCAGGCCCACGACGCGCACTACAACCCCTGACTCCGGCCGATCACGATCGGGTCCTCGATCCGGTGCGCGGCGAGTGGCGTCCCCGGCCGTAGCCAGGGGGCGTGCGGCTCGCCCGCCGGATCGGCGGACCACTCGTGGCAGATCGTGTCCACGCCGAGCGGATGGATGGTCAGGGTGCCGTCCACGTCGATGTGCATCCGCAGGAAGCTCTTCGCGTCCTCGATGCTCTGTCCCGCGTACAACTCGTTGACGTTGACGTCGAAGAAGCTCGCGATCAGCAGATAGAGCGCGCAGAGCTGGGTGGCGAGCAGGCCGATCACCGGCCCGTAGAGCACCGCGGCCACCGCGAGCGGCCCGGGCCACAGCCAGTCGCGGAACGGCATCTGCAGCCAGACCCAGGTGCCCCCGGCGGCCAGCGCGATCTGGGCCAGGCCGTGCGTCACTCCGAGGATCCAGTGCCGCGCGTGCTTCGCCGACGAGGCGCCCGGCGGCTTCGCGAAGAGCACCGTACCCGCCATGATCAGCACCAGCATCAGGACCAGCGGGATGCTGAACAGCCGCTGGATGTTGCCGCCCTGACTGGCCGCGCCCGCCATCGCCAGCATGGTCAGCGTGTGGATGATGCCGAGCATGGTGGCGAACCCGGCGTTGCGCCGTGGCACCCGATGGAAGACACCCCAGGCCAGCTTCTTCGAGGTCGGGGCGTCCGGGAAGATCGCCGCACGGGCGTACTCCCGGCTCCGGCTCTTACTCCGCGTCAGCGTCTCCCTCGGTGGCACCTCGAGCGTGTCCGGCAGGCGATGCGTGCCCAGCAGGTACGCCCCACCACCGCCGCAGGTGATCAGCTCCCGGTCCTCGGCGGTGTAGCGCGCGTAGTGGTGCAGATCGCCGGAGACCAGCACGCGCACCTCGGCCCGGGTCGGGGCGAGGATGGTCCGGATGAAGTAGTCGACCGCGTCGTACGCCTCCGGATCGTCCTTGGCCTTGACCCAGGTCGGCGACGGCGTCATCAGGATGACCCGGTCGTCCGGCTGCACCGCACGGGCCGCCTTCTCGAAGTACACCAGCTGCGGGTCGTCGATGTACGCGCCGAACTGCTCGTCCACCGCGAAGAGCCACCAGTTCTGCGGCAGCTTGACCGCGAAGTACGACCGCCGCTGCTCGGTCCGCCACCCGCCGATGAACCCGTCCTTGCGTCGCGCGAAGAGCCGCAGGAACGCGGTCAGCCCGTCGTACCAGTCGTGGTTCCCCGGCAGCGCGAAGAGCGTCGGCCGTGGCAGTCCGGCCGGCGCCTCGGGCAGTGCCGCCCGATACGGCCCCTTCATCCGGTTCTCGTATCCGTCCCCGTCGGCCAGCGGGTAGACCTGGTCGCCGCCCATCAGCAGCAGGCGCCCGCGTGGCAGCCGCTCGCCGCCCACCTCGAGCTCCGGCTGCGCCAGCAGGTACGCGATCGAATACGTCGCGTCGAACCCGTCCCCGAGATCCGCCACGTAGTCCAGCCAGATGTCCCCGTCCGCCGTCGACGAGTGGTCGAACACCTCGTCCCCGAGCGCGTTCTGCAGCTCCCGTTTGTCCAGGTACGCCCCGAACAGGATCGCCAGTAGTGCCCGCAGACCGGTACTGAGCAGCAGCAGCGGCGCCAGCCACCCCACCGGCCGTTTCGGCGTGAACCCGAGCTCCAGCGGATCCGTGCTGCCCGGCCTGCTGGGCACGGTCCGTTCCGCTTCGGGCACCCGTTGCCTGCCGACGACAGCCGACTCCTCGTCCGTCACAAAAGGCACACTAGCCCCGCCGTACGACATCGGCGCGTCACGATGATTCACCGGCGCCCGGTACCCACCCGCCCACCTGGGCACACCCCGGCGGGTAACCCGTGAGAGAGGCCACCGGTCGATGTCGTACACTGCTTATCGTTGCCGCCTTAGCTCAGTCGGCTAGAGCGACGCACTCGTAATGCGTAGGTCGACGGTTCGATTCCGTCAGGCGGCTCCATGAAAGGCCCTGACCAGCCGAAACGCTGGCCAGGGCCTTCTTTTTGCCGGTTCGGATTCGAACCGTCCCCCGAAAACCCCTCACCAACCCGGTGGGGCGATCAGGTTCGCGGTGCCCGGATGGGGCCGCCGGAACTACCCAATCCGTCGGCGCGCCTGCCCCGGATCGCGGTTCTGGGCGCCGCCGAGTTGCTCAAGGATGGCGGAGCTGTCGGGGGGGGGGGGGGGCGACGGCCGGCGTCTCGATGTAGTGCTTCTTGGTGATCTCCTTGCTGCCGTGCCCGAGTTGGGCGGCGGCGTTGTCGGCGCTGGCTTCCCGGCCGATGAGCGTGGCGACGGTCTTGCGGAAGGTGTGCGGCTTGACCCAGTCGAGACCGGCCTCGGCGCGAGCCTGGCGCCACTGGCGGCGAACGTTCTGGGGCGACAGCCAGGTGCCACGCCGGGAGGCGAAGATCGCATCGAGCGCGTTCTCCGGGGCGTTAATGTTCCGGACCATCAGCATCGCGACCGCGAACCGGGGTACGACGACGGTTCGGAAACCGGCATCGCTCTTGGTCCATTCCTGTTCCGAGGTCAGCATGACGGAACCGGACCGCGCGAGCGGCTCGACCCGGGTGATGGACCAGGGGCCGTCGGCCGGCTCGGCCCGGTAGCCAGCCACATCGTGATGCCGCGCGGCGTAGTCGGTGAAGGCCCGGTGGAGTTCGCGCCAGTGCGTCGAGACGAGGATGCACCGGAACTCGGACCCGTCGATCTGCTGCTGTGACCGCAGGATCTCGCTGTACTTGAAGATCTCGTGGGCGGCCTCGCGGGCGCTGTGGTCGGAGCACTTGACCTCGATCACCACCACGTTGCCGTACCGGTCGTGGGCGACGATGTCGACGCGTCCCGACGCGCCGTCCGGGTCCCGGAGGGTGACCTCCGTGTCGACGAGGGTCATGCCGGGCTCGGCGCAGCAGTATCGCGCGCGAGAGGGCGTCACTCGTCCTGATCCCTCGTACGGATCATCAGGGCGAACGGCCCGCCTGGGATTGCCGGGCATGTGGCCAGCCGTGGCCATGCGCGGTCGGCAAGGTCGAGCTTGCCGAGCAGTACCAGCGGTTCCCGCACGGCCTCACCGTCTATCTCGGTTCGTGCCTGATCGAGGCGATCGACGACTGGACGGCCGGCTCGGGCGGGCCACCGCCGGACCTCTACGCACGGTTCCTTGGCTGGTCGGACGAACCGGGACTCGCGCATGACACCACAAACGCGCCGGAGCAAGTCACTCGACAGCTCGCGGGCAACGAAGCCATCCAGAGGGGCCGACATGCGACACGACCGGAGACGGCGATGACCGGCGCGGCAGCCGATCCCTCGTTAATGGGCGCACGAGAGATTGCTGTCCGGATGGGCCTGTCCCGCCAGCGCGTCCAACAACTCGCCGAACGCCCCGACTTCCCCATTCCGGTGGCGTCCCTGTCTATGGGGCGGGTCTGGCGAACTACCGAGATCGAGTCCTGGCTGCGCGCCTACCGTGCGCCGACAGAAGGGAATCCGCGCACCGATGGCCCCGGAGGCATCGAACGAACCGCAACATCTCATCGCCAACTCGCCCCAGCGTGGCGAGGCCACCAAGGCTGGCGCGGGGCCGATCACCAGGGTGAAGAAGGCCGTTTCAACCTCGTCTGACCAGCTCTCGTCCTCGACGATGGCCGTAACATAGGGGAGAAACGATGCCAGTTTGTGCACTTCAACTCACTACATCAGGTGAGGAGCGCTGCACATGAGAGCAGTCCGCCGCCTCGGCAAAACCCCCGTCGAGCTGGGCACCACCACAGGCGTCAGCGGGTCGCCAGACATCCTCGAACTCGACGACGGCGCGTACGCGGTGATCGGCGTGGACATCACCGATCAGGTCGGTGATCTATCGGCACTCGGTGCACGGTGCGCCCCGAACGAGCGCGTCGTCCGCGTGCCGCGCACTACCTTCGTCGCCGCGAAACACGACATCCCGGAAGACTAGATGCATCCACCAGCATGGGCGCTTGCGCTTAGCACCCCACTCGACCTTGACGAGTTCGGCGTGGCGTTCACGAGCGCCTGGTCTCAGCTGAAGTCCCGCTTCCTGAAACTCGAATGCTGGCAGCGGTACTGGGAGGCGGAGGACAACCGATCCCAGGCGGCCTACGACCGCGGCGACCTCGATACGGCGGGAGATTTGTTGCGCGCCGAGGCCGAGGCAGACCGGCCGCTCTACCAGGACGTCCGCACTCGCGGCATCGAGTACGCCCGGGTACGGCTGCTCCAGGAGCCACTCACCCCGTACCTGAAGTACGAGTTGCTGAGCTACCGCATCCGCGTCGACCTCGGCGAGAACATCGAAGTCGTACGCTGCAATGACGCCGCACACCTTCCCGACGAACGCCACTTCGACTTCCTGCTCTTCGACCAGACCACCGCGCTGATACACGACTACGGCACTGCTGAAGTCGGCCAGCAGACCGGCGGCTGGCTGACTCGCGATTCCGAGGTGATCACCCGCCTGGAGCAGACGGTCGCGGACCTTCGCCAGCAGGCCGTGCCACTCCACCAGTACCTGGCGAGGACATAGCTCACCGCGTATCCCCGTCACTCACCGAGGATTGGGCAGACACCGTCGGTACCTGCCCGCTGTTATCGTCGTGCCATGATCGCCGGTGGGCTGTCGCCATCGGTGTAGCCCTGACAGTCGGCCTATCACTCGTCTCGGCCAGCGTGATCGTGCCGATCATCCTGCTGCTGAACCTCGACGACCGAACGCTGAGCCGGTGGTCCCAGGTGGGACAGGCGCTTCAACCCGTCGGTGTGTTCTTCTCCGGCGTCGCCTTCATCGGCATCGCGGTCACCCTCTTCCTCCAAGGCCGTGATCTTCAGAACCAGCGGGAAGAACTGGCCATGACCAGGGAGGAACAGCAGCGCAGCGGCGAGATCGCCTTGCGGCAGTTGCACACCGACCTGGTCAAGATGGCGATCACCGACCCTGAGCTCCGCGAGGTCTGGCCCCCGATGGCGCCCGGCGTGGCCGAGACGAAGAAGGACCACTACTGCAACCTCATCCTCAACCTCCAGAAGGTGGCCTACGAGGCCCACACCATCGAACTCGCGGAACTCCGAGGCGCTCTCGACTACCTCATGGGCAGCGCCGACATGTACGCCTTCTGGCGAAGGGCACGTGCAGCCCGCGGCGTAGTGACCGGCGGCGACGAGGCAGAAGACTTCTTCACCGCCGAGGTGGATCGCGCCTTCGCTGCAGCCGACCCCACCGTGATGCACTCGCCGGGGAAGATCAGAAGAGCGATCGGCCGACGGATCGCCACATGGCTGTCCGGGACCGGATGATCCATGTCCGATCATGGCGATGCCGCTGGAAATCCGCCCTCGTTTATCCCCCGAAAACCCGTGCCAACGGTTGACCGGTGTTGACAGTTAGTGATCATCAAGATGTGGCGTTTGGGCAGGTCAGCGCCAACTTTTGATAGCTGAAGACAAGTCCAAGATCACGATGGGCGAAAAGCTTAGGTCGACGGTTCGATTCCGTCAGGCGGCTCAGACCCTAAGGGGCTGGTCAGGTCCGGTTTTTGCCGGTTCTGGCCAGCCCCTGGGGCGTTTCCTGAACCGGAGAAGGTGTAGTTCTAGGTGTAGTGCCGTTCACGAACAGGGCCGAGCCCATACGCTTAGTAGCCTTCTTGGTCATCTCGCTGGCCACGTGGACATACCCCCGGGTGGTCCGGCCGTCCGAGTGGCCCAGGAGTTCTTGAGCCACATCAAGCGGCACCCCCTTCAGGATCAGGATCGACGCCGCCGTGTGTCGGCCGATGTGCACGCCGAGACGCTGCAGCCGTTCCACCTTGACTCCGGCCGCCACCAGCAGCTCACGCCATTCCAGGTAGTCAGCTTCGGGTCGATCGGGCGCCCGTCCGGCGTGCAGAAGACCAGGTCGTGCTCCTACGAGCGTCACCACGGGCCCGGAGTACTCGGCGACCGGCCGGAAGCTCACCGTGCAGCCGATGCCGATCAGGACCAGGCCGAGGAACAAAGCGCGACCAGAAGACCGATGAAGGCGACGAGCGCCCCCGGTCGTCATCTTCTTCTTGCGCGGTGCCGGCGGCGGAGACGTCCAGGACGGTCTCGGCTGCTGGGCGCGGTAGTAGGGCTGCTGCGGCGGCGAGTAGGCCACGGCGTCTCCCCAGTGGACGGATGCACTCAGGTTGATACCGCAGTGCAAGCCCAGGCTGGGAGCGTCTGTGGATGATCGGCGTCGATCTCGGGCCGAGCGGGCTACCCCGGGTCGACGGTCTCTGCCGTTGGGCAGGATGACGTACCGTCGTCACTGGCGGCCGGGCTCTAGCCGGACCGGCCGCCCCCTGACCGGCTAGCAGGGGACCCCGACATGACCTCGGCATTCGCCGACGAACTCCGTCGGCTGCGTGAAATCAGCGGCCTGTCCTATCGGCAGCTCGCCACCCTTTCCAGCGTCAGCTCCTCCCAGATCTCCGATCTGGAGAAGGGCAGGCGACGTCCGACCCGTGACATTGCCGCAGCCCTCGATACCGGGCTGCGCGCCTGCGGCCGGCTCACCGCGACCCTGCGAACCCCAGCCCCGGACGACGTCGAGGGTGAGCTGGAGGCGCTGGAACTCGCCCAGCGGGCAGCGGCATCGGACGTCAGCGACGACACCCTGAAGCGGATCGAGCGGGCCTTCAATAAGCTCGCGATGTCGTACGCCACCAGCCCGCCCGTGGATCTACTGTCACGGGTGCGGCGCCATCTCAGGTACGTTGATCAGCTCCTGGCCGGCCGCGCGACCCTAGGCCGGCATCGACGGCTGCTCGTGGTCGGCGGCTGGCTGTCGCTGCTGCGGGCCACCCTGCACGTCGACCTTCAGCAGCGCCTCGCTGTCGAAGCGCACCTGGAGACGGCATCCGCTCTCGCCGAGCAGGCTGAGCACCGCGAGATCGCCGCCTGGTGCCTGGAGACGCAGGCTTGGGACCGGCTCACCCGCGGGGAATTCCGGAAGGCCGTCGAGCTGTCCCGGCATGCCCAGGCAGTTGCGCCGGCGGGCGGGTCGGCGATCGTGCAGGCGACGGCGCAGGAGGGCCGGGCGTGGGCACGGTTGGGCGACCAGGCGGCCACCCGGGATGCGCTGGGACGGG
>NZ_JBFAYF010000076.1:0-36809 GCF_040681165.1 Actinoplanes sp. NPDC051851
CCGGGCTGGACCTCCCCCCCCCCCCGCGGCGCCGCCCGGGGGGGGCGGGGGCCGCGGCCGGTGCCGCCGCCGCGCTGACCACCGGGACGCCGGCCGCCGCTGCCGCCGCATCCGCCACCGAGACGCTGATCTCCGACGACCCGTTGCTGCATCTGCTGCGCCGGGCCACCTTCGGGCCGAGCCCGGCCTCGATCGCCGAGATCCGCCGGCTCGGCGCCGCCGCGTGGCTGGAGCGGCAGCTCAACCCGGCCTCGATCGGCGACGCGGCGATGGACGCGCAGCTCGCCCGGCTGCCGCTGGCCACGTTGACCCAGGCCGAGGTACGCGCCCGGGTGAAGTCCGGCTCGCTGAAGCCCCACTCCTGGGAGCCGATGTGGCAGCTCGGCTTCGCCGCGGTGGCCCGGGCCGCGTGGAGCGAGCGGCAGCTCTTCGAGGTGATGGCCGATTTCTGGGGTAACCACCTCAACGTCACCTGCCCCTCCGGCGACGTCTGGGACAGCAGGACCGATTACGACCGTACGGTGATCCGGAAGCACGCCCTGGGCCGGTTCGCCGATCTGCTGAAGGCCTCGGCGCGGCACCCGGCCATGCTGACCTACCTGGACAACCGGTACTCCACCCGCCTGGCGCCGAACGAGAACTACGGGCGTGAGCTGCTGGAACTGCACACGGTCGGTCTCGCGTACGCGGAATCCGACGTCAAGGACGCGGCGCGCCTGCTGACCGGGCTGACCGTGGACCAGGTGACCGGCGTCTACCGGTACGACGCCGCGAACCACGTCGTCGGGGCGGTCACCGTGCTCGGTTTCTCGCACCCGAACACCACCACGACCGGGGGCGAGGCGGCGGCCCTGGCCCTGCTCGACTACCTGGCGATGCATCCGGTCACCGCACGCCGGATCGTCACCAAGCTCTGCGTCCGGTTCGTCGCCGACCAGCCGCCGCCCGGCCTGATCACCTCGCTGGTCAAGGTCTACCTGGACAACCGCTCGGCGGTCGTGCCGGTGCTCCGGGCGCTCTTCGCCTCGCCGGAGTTCGCCGCGTCGATCGGTGCGAAGACCCGTACTCCGCTGGAGGATCTGGCGGCGACCGTCCGGATCCTCGGGTTCGGGCCGCCCACCGGCGGGACCAAGGCGTTCGAGAGCCTGTACTGGATGGCCCGGAACGCCGGGCAGGCGCCGCTGGGCTGGGGGCCGCCGAACGGCTACCCGGACGTCGCGGTGGCCTGGGCCTCGCCCTCCGGGATGCTGGTGCGCTGGAACTTCCACCTGTCGATCGCGGCCGGGTGGTGGCCGGACAACCTGGCCAAGCCGGCCTCCACGGCCGCCGGGTTCCTGAAGACCGTGCCGTCGACGTACGGGCAGCTGATCGACGCGACCGCGATCCGGCTGCTCGGCATCGCGCTCCCGGCCCGGCACACGGCCGCACTCGCCGCGTTCTACGGCAAGACACCGGCGTCGCAACTGAAGTCCAACGATCCCGCGGTTGGCTGGATGTACCCGTACCTGATGGGGATGCTGTTGAACTCTCCGACCTTCGGCCTGAGGTGACGATGACCGTTTGCTGTTCCCGCCGGACCGTGCTCGCCGCCGGGCTCGCCGGGCTGGCCGCCCCGGCGGTCGGGGCCCAGCTCGCCTACGCCGCCGACCCGGACTACGCGGGCGACGTGTTCGTGCTGCTCTCGCTCCGGGGCGGGTTCGACGGGCTCTCCGCGGTGGTGCCGGCCGGAGACCCGGCGTACTACGCGGCGAGGCCGACCATCGCCGTACCCAAGACGCAGTTGATCGGGGGTGACGGTTTCTTCGGGCTGCATCCGGCCCTGGCGCCGCTGCTGCCGGAGTGGACGGCCGGGCGGCTTGCGGCGGTGCAGGCGGTCGGGCAGCCGGCGCCGAACCGGTCGCACTTCTCGGCGATGGAGGAGCTGGAACGCGCCGCGCCCGGCACCTCGATCCGGACCGGGTGGCTGAACCGGATGCTCGGATCGCTCGGGTCCACCGATCCGTTCCACGCGGTCTCGATGGGCACCGCCCGTCCGGCGCGGGTGCTCGACGGGACGGCACCGTACCTGGGGATCGGGTCGATCGACGGTCTGACGCTCACCGGGGACGAGGCGGCCAAGCCGATCGCGGCCACCATGGCGGCGCTCTACGACGGCGCGCCGGAGCTGATGGCGCGTACGGCCGGACAGCTCACCGGCGCGCTCAGCCGGGCGAAGGAGCTCAGGACGGCCGGCTACACCCCCGCGAACGGCGCGGTCTACCCGGACACCGACCTCGGCGCGGCGCTGCGCGACGTGGCCCGGCTGATCACCTCGGACACCGGCCTGATCAGCGCCACGGTCGACTCGGGCGACTGGGACATGCACGAGAACCTGGGCCCGGCGCAGCCCGGCCGCCGGATGCACGACCAGCTGAACCGGTTGGCGCTGGCGCTCGCCGCGTTCGCCCGGGACCTCGGCCCGGACCGGATGAGGCGGGTCACCCTGATCACTATCAGCGAGTTCGGCCGACGGGTGGCGCAGAACGGCTCGGGCGGGCTGGACCACGGCTACGGCAACGCCATGTTCGTGCTCGGCGGCGGCGTCCGTGGCGGCCGGGTGTACGGCTCCTGGCCCGGGCTGACCTCGGGGCAGCTGCGGGACGGGGACCTCGCGGTCACCACCGACTACCGGGCGGTGATCGGCGAGATCCTGCGCGCCCGGTGCGGGGTCGGCGACCTCGCCTCGGTCTTCCCCGGCGTGACCGCCTCGGCGCTGGGTCTGGTCGCCGCGCGCTGAAACCGGCTTTTTTCGCGAAACGCCCTCTTTTCGATAAAGGGGCGTTTCACACTGTTACCGACGTGAACGAGCACGGAGGTGACGGTGTCGAGCAACGTGCTGGCTGGGATCATCGGCGGACCGCGGCGTCCGGCCGGGCCGCCGCCGGCCGGGGACATGCCCGCGATCCTGATGGCGGCCCGGCATCTCGCCGGGCCGCCGCTGCGGATCCGCCGGCACACCTCGGAGGAGGGCGTGCCGTTCTGGCGCTGGGACTGCAACAGCTGCGGGGAGTACGGCGGCGGCCGGCACCACACCGACGCCATCGCCCGGGCCACCCGGCACTGCCGGGAGCACCCCGGGCACCGGTCCTCCCTGCTGCCCCCGGCGAGCTGCCGCCGGCCGGACACCTACCTGCCGCTGCACCCCATGCTGTACGCCGTCGACGAGGACGCCCCGCCCCCGCCGCTCGCCATCTGACCTTTTCTGATCAGGGGTGGGTGTCGCCGTCGCCGGTGCGCTTCTGCGCCTCGTCGACGCCGCGGTCGATGTGGCCGGTGTACTTGCCGCCGGTCCGCTCGTCCAGGTGGTCGCCGGCCTTCTCCAGCGCCTGGTCGACCTGCTCGTCGTGCTCGTTCAGGAAGTCCTTGGCCTTGTCGAGGAAGCTCATCGTGTTTCCCTCTCTTCTCGCCGTGTGTTCAGGATGGCGGCTACCCGCAGGAAAAGGGGATCACCGGTCAGCTCCGGCAGCGGCGCGGCGAGCGGAATCCTCCAGTTGGGGTACTCGTCGAAGGTGCCGGGCAGGTTCGGCTGCCGGCGTTCCAGCAGCACGTCGTGGAGCGAGGCGGCGACCAGGCGGCACGGGGTCCGGGCCAGGAACTCGTGCATCGCGAGCACGATCTCCGCGGGATCCGCCTCCCGGTTCTCGAGTACGCCCTCGGACTCCAGCAGCTCCAGCAGCGCGGCCCGGTCCGCCCGCCACGTCGCCCACTCCTGCTCGACGGTGCCGGCCAGCTGGCCCAGCTCGGCGCGGACCTCGACCTGCTCACCGGCGAGGAAACCGGCGGCGGTCGGCAGGTCGTGGGTGGAGATGCTGGCCAGGGCGTTGCGCCGGTAGCCGGCGGCGGGCCGGAACTCGCCGGTGTCCCAGTCCCGGGTGAACCAGAGGACCGAGGAGCCGAGCATGTTCATCCGTTCGAGCGTCGCGGTCATCTCCGGCAGCACGGTGCCCAGGTCCTCGCCGATCACCACGGCGCCGGCCCGGTGCGCCTCCAGCGCCAGGATGCCGAGCATCGCCTCCGGGTCGTACCGGACGTACGTACCCTCGGCCGGGCCCATGCCCGGCGGCACCCACCAGAGCCGCCAGAGCCCGGCCACGTGGTCCACCCGGAGTCCGCCCGCGTGCCGGAAGATCCGGCGCAGCATGTCCCGGTACGCCGCGTACCCGCTCGCGACCAGCCGGTCCGGACGCCAGGCGGCGAGACCCCAGTCCTGGCCGAGCTGGTTGAACGCGTCCGGCGGGGCGCCCGCGCGCACCCCGGCGGCGAGCACGTCCTGCAGCAGCCAGCCGTCCGCGCCCGCCGGGTCGATGCCGACGGCGAGGTCGTGCACGATGCCGACCGCCATGCCGCTCGCCGCTTCCCGGGCGGTGTCCAGCTGCTCGGCCACGAGCCCCTGCACCCAGACGTGGAAGAGGATCCGATCACTGCGGTACGCCCGGACGGCGGGCGCGTCCGGGTGGCGCAGCTGCTCCGGCCACTTCTGCCAGTCCGGCCCGTGCTCCTCGGCGAGCGCGCAGAACCGGGCGAAGTCGGTGAGCCCGGGGTCGGCGTCCAGGTCGACCGGCCCGGCGAGCGGCCAGAGCAGCTCCAGCGCGGCCAGCTTGGCCGCCCAGACCGCGGTGTAGTCGATGAGCCCGGACGCGGCGGGCCGGAGCCGCTCGATCTGCTCCCTGACCGCCGGTGGCGCCGCGGCGAAGAGCGGGATGTCGGAGATCCGCAGGTAGACGGGGTTGGCGAAGCGGCGGCTGGACGGCGAGTACGGCGACGCGGGCACCGGCGGCACCGGGGTGATCGCGTGCAGCGGGTTGAGCACCACCATCCCGGCGCCCGCCGAGCGCTCCACGAACGACCGCAGGTCACCGAGATCGCCGATCCCCCACGACTGCGCCGAGTGCAGCGTGTAGAGCTGGACCATCCAGCCCCAGCTCTCCGGCGCCTCGGGCAGCCCCGCCGGGACCACGACGAGGGTGACCTCCTGGTCCCCGGTGGCCAGCCGGTGCCAGCCGAGCGGCAGGTCGGCCGGGAGCCCGGCCACGGTACGGACGGTGCCGTCCTCCAGGGTGATCTCGGCGGGCGCCGGGAGCGGGCGGCCCTGCCCCTCCCGCAGCACCACCGTGCCGGGCAGCCGGTCGCCGTGATCGCGGTCGCGGGTGGCGGCGAGCGCGGCGCCGACCGCGTCCGGGGTGCCGGCGTCCACGCCGAGCAGGCCGAGCACGCCGATCACGGAGTCCGGGGCCACCTCGGTGCGGCGTCGCTGAAAGTTCTCGTACCAGGTGGCCACGCCGTGTGCTTCGGCCAGGGCTGCCAGCCGCTCGTCCATCCGTACCCCCTCGTCGTCGGTGACCGCCTTGATACCCGCCGCGGCCACGTTGCCTACATCGGCCAGCATTGGGCACATGGCTGACGTGGTGAAGTGGTGGTCCCGTATGACGGCCGCGCTGACCGGCGCGGTACTCGCCCTGGTCGTCCCGGCACACGCCTGGGCGGCGAGCCGGGGCGTCGACGAGGTGATGTTCGAGGCGGCCCGGCGCCGTACCCGGAGCAGGGGTGGTTTCGGTTTCCTCTTCGGCGGTGCGCTCTGCTGCCTGTTCGTGATCGCCACGATCGTGCTGATCGTGGTGCTGATTTCGCGCAATCGCAGGCGTCGCTGACGAGGACCGCCCTAACTTGGGGGAATGGTGACGCCGGGAACGCTGGTCGGTGCCGGGATCGCGCTGCTGCTCGCCGTTCCGCCGGTGATCTCGGCCGGGGTCTCCGGCTCGGCCGTCCTGCTCTCGCTCGGCCGCCCGGCGGTGGCCTCGTCCACCCAGAGCGTCGCCTGGCCGGCGAGCGCGGCCGTGGACGCCGCCGGCGGCACGCGCTGGGCGAGCGCCGCGGACCCGGGGACCCAGTGGCTCCGGATCGACCTGGGCGCCGGGCAGCGGGTCCAGCGGGTCCGGATGCTCTGGGCGCAGGCGTACGCGAAGAGCTACCGCGTGCAGATCTCCGACGACGGCGCTACCTGGCGGGACCTGTACGCGACCACCTCCGGCGACGGCGGCGCGGACGACCTGCGCGGGCTGGACGGGAGCGGCCGCTACCTGCGGGTGCTGGCCACCCGGCGGGGCACCGGCGGCGGGTACTCGCTCTGGTACGTGCAGGCGTACGGCCCCGGGCCGGCCGCCCGCACCACGGAGTCGGCACCCGTGCCCAGCGCCGAGGTGCCGCCGGCCGCCGCCGACCTGACCGCGGCGGGCAAGCGGGAGACCGCGGACAAGCTGATCGCCAGCGCGGAGAACTCGACGCTGGACTGGCGTGCCGAGTACGGCTATCTCGAGGACCTGAACGACGGTCGCGGCTACACGGGCGGCCTCGTCGGGTTCTGCTCCGGCACCTCGGACATGCTGGCCGTGGTGACCGACTACACCCGCCGGGAACCGGACAACGGGCTCGCCCGGTACCTTCCGGCGCTGCGCGCGGTGGACGGCACCGACTCGCACGAGGGGCTCGACCCGGGCTTCCCGGCCGCGTGGCGGGCGGCCGCCCGGGACCCGGTCTTCCAGCAGGTCCAGGAGGCCGCCCGGGACCGGATGTACTTCACCCCGGCGGTCCGGCTCGCGCAGACCGACGGGCTCCGGGCGCTGGGGCAGTTCGCGTACTACGACGCGGCGGTGATGCACGGCGTCTCCGGACTGCGCCGGATCCGCCGGCAGGCCCTGCAGGCCCGGCCGGCGCCGGCGCAGGGCGGGGACGAGATCGCGTACCTGTCGGCGTTCCTGAGCGCCCGGACGGCGGAGATGCGCACGGAGGCGGCGCACAGCGACACCAGCCGGGTGGACACCGCCCAGCGCGTCTTCCTCCGCGGCGGCAACCTGGACCTGTCCACCCCGCTGACCTGGAGCGTCTACGGCGACAGGTACGCGATCAGGTAGTCAGGCCTTCGTCCATTTCTGGTTGGCCGTGCCCGCGCAGTCCCAGAGCTGGAGCTTCGCGCCGTTCGCGGCGTTGTTGTCGACGATGTCCACGCAGCGGTTCGCGGACACGTTCACCAGGTCGCCGGCGGACGAGAGGGTGAACCGCTGCACCGGGTTGCCGTTGCAGGTGACCAGCTGGATCGGGGTGCCGTCGGCCAGCGCACCGCCCGCCGGGTCCATGCACTTGCCCTTGGCGCGCAGCGTGCCGTCGCTCGCGAAGCTCCACGCCTGCGCGGCGGTGCCGTTGCAGTCCCACATCTGGATCCGGGTGCCGTCGGCGGTGTTGCCGCTCGGCAGGTCGATGCAGCGGCCGTTGAGGTTGCTCTTCAGCGCGGTCCCGGTGGTGGTGCTCTCGTTCCAGGCCGAGACGCGGACGTAGTCGACCAGCATGGTCTGCGGGAACGACGTGGTCGCGTCCGGGCTGCCCGGCCAGCTGCCGCCGACCGCGACGTTCAGGATCATGAAGAACGGGTGGTCGAAGACCCAGGTGTTGCCGCCGACCGAGGACGGGGTGGCGCGGAAGTACTCGGTGCCGTCCAGGTACCAGACGATCAGGTTCGGGGACCAGTCCACGGCGTACGTGTGGAACGCGTCGCCCAGGGCGGCGGAGGCGGTGGTGTGCCCGCCGACCGCGCTGCCACCGGAGTAGCCCGGCCCGTGGATGGTGCCGTAGACCGTGTTCGGCTCCTTGCCGACGTTCTCCATGATGTCGATCTCGCCGGACTGCGGCCACCCGGCGCTGCTCAGGTTGTCGCCGAGCATCCAGAACGCGGGCCAGACGCCCTGTCCCTTGGGGATCTTGATGCTCGCCTCGAAACGGCCGTACTTCTGGGTGAACCTCCCGTTGGTCAGGATCCGGCCCGAGGTGTACGTGCAGGTGCCGTACCAGCACTGGTAGTCGTTCGGGTTCGCCTTGCGTGCGGTGATCGCGAGGTGCCCGGCGCCGTCCTGGCGGACGTTGTCGGTCGAGTTCGTGTAGTACTCCAGCTCGCTGTTGCCCCAGCCGGTGCCGCCGGTGTCGAAGCTCCACTTCGTGCCGTCGACGGCGGCGCCGGCCGCGCCGTCGAACTCGTCGGACCAGGTGACCGCCCCGACGGCGGCGTCCGCGTCGTCGTTGCGGGACGCGACGTAGAGCGCGGACGAGAGGGTGAGCGCGACGACCGCCGCGCCGAGCATGACCCGTAGCTTTCGCATGGGGATTCTCCGGGGGTTATGGAGGGTGATGTGCCATGTCGATCGATGGAGACGTCCCCCGGAGAAGCCGGATAACTATTTGTGAGGAAAGTTTTCAGATTTTCTGGAAGAGGTTCGGGACCAGGCCCGGCTCCCAGCCGGGGAGCGAGGTGTGCATCGCCTTCACCCGGTACGTCACATCGTTGTAGGTGACCCGGTCGCCGGCCTGGTAGGTGTGGAACTGCTGCCACTTCTTGGCGGGCACCACGGCCACCGAGTACTTCGCGGTGACCGTGACCGAGTCGGCCAGCGTGACGCCCCCGCCGCCCCACCGGTCGCCGTCGCCGTCGGACGGTTTCAGCGTCAGGCGCAGCGCCTCGCCCGCGGTGGCCCGGGTCAGCTCGACGACCTTCGTGCCGTCGGCCGACCAGGTGATCGTGGTGGTGGTCCAGTCGATCGTGTACGTGTGGAAGCCGTCCCGGGAGACGTCGGCCGAACCGAGCGCGGTGTACTCGCCGCCGACCGGCTCGCCCTCCGCGGTGAGCACGCCGAAGACCCGCTGCGGCTCCGACGGCGCCTGCGATGCCTGGATCCGCGCCTCGGCGTGCCCGTTGCTCTGGGTGAAGGTCTTCGCCGAGCGGATCGGTGAGCCGACCACCAGGTGGCCCTCGCCGTCCAGGCTCGCGCCGGAGGACTCCCAGTTCGTGGTGGAGATCGTGCTGCCCGAGAAGGTGTCGCTGAAGATCGTGCGGGTGATCGTCTCCGCCGCGTCCGCCCGCACGGGTGCGAGAGCCAGGACGAGCGTGCCGGACATCACGAGCCACACCCGGAAAGAACGCATCGGCCCCCCTCACCTCGGTCCTTACCTCGATCTGAGCGAGATGACTCTGCTCAGATCGAGGTGCGAGGGCAAGGGGGCGTACGCGATATTTAAGATCTTGTTAGGTGACTGGTACCCGTCGGCCGATCAGCCGACGTCCGGTGCGCGGGTCTCGTGCATGGCGAGCTCCTCCGCGCTGGCGCCGCCGCCGGCCGCTCCGGCGTCCCAGGCGATGCTCTCCGCCTCGTCGTCGAGACCGGAGCCGCCGTCCGGGGCGACCAGCCGGCCGATCCGCGCCGGGTCGTCCTCGTCGAGCTGGCCGTCGTCGTAGAGCGAGACCGCCGAGTCCGGGTCGGACGTCGGCCCCTCGTCCCAGACGTCCCGGTCGAAGCGGGCCTGCTCGGAGCCGTCCAGCGTCTCGTCGTACGGGTCGCGGCGCGGCGGCACCGGGTCCCCGGCATCGACGTCCGGCTCCTCCTGGCGCAGCCGCCGGTCCAGCGACTCGCCCCGGAGCGCCTCCCCGGGGGTGTCGCCGAAGCGGTTCGACCCGCCCGGACCCGTTCCGGCGAGCGCCGCCGGGTCCGCGCCGTCGCTCCACCGCGGGCTGTCCACCTCGTCGTACGCGGTGGAATCGTCATCGGCCGTGTCCGGGAGGCCGGACGACTCCGGATCGGTCACCTGGGTCGGGTAGTCGTTCTCTCGCATGCCTTCGGCTTACCCGCGTACGCCGCCGTCAAGCCGTGCCCAGACGACCTTCCCGCCGGAGAGTGCGAGGGTGCCCCAGCGGGCCGCCACCGAGTCGATCAGGAGCAGGCCCCGGCCGCCGTACGCCGTCGGCGCGACCGGCCCGGTGAACCGCGGCAGCACGGGGGAACCGTCCCGGACCGCGATGCTCATCGTGGCCCCGTCCACCGACAGCAGCACCCGCATCGGGGTGCGGGAGTGCGCCACCACGTTGTTGACCATCTCGGTCGCCACCAGGCAGGCGTTGTCGATCAGATCGGGCAGCAGCCAGCGGCCGCACGCCTCGGTGATCACCTCACGGGCCTGCCGGGCCGCGCCGACCAGCGGCTCCAGGTCCAGGCTGATCCGGGCGCCCGGGTCCGGGGCGCCGAGCGCGGCGAAGGCGGCCTCCCGGTCCGGCTGGACCGGCCAGCCGACGGCCCGCCACGCGGTCTCGCCGTCCGTCCCACAGAGCACCAGCCGGCTGCCCGGCCAGTCCCGGGTCTCGTCGTGGATCCGGCGCAGCCCGCCGATCGCGCCCGGCTCGGCGAGCAGGAGGCCACCGACGTCCACCACGAGCGCCTCGGGCTGATTCGCCAGCACGTCGAGCAGCGCCGCGCGGACCGGGCCGGCCGTCTCGTCGTCGAGCACTCCGGTGAGCCGGACCAGCGGATAGCTCTGGCCACGGTCCACCAGGTGACGAACCTCGCTCGGCATGATCGCTCCATTGTGCATAAGGCGTCCCCTCCTCGCATTTCGGCGGGCATGAGGAACCGTTGCCGGCGGTCACTGCCGGGCAGTCATCCAGATCCGGGACATACCCCGTCCCGGTGGAGTCATGCGCTAGCGGCGGGGCGTCAGCGCGGTCAGCACGCTCTCGTGCAGCAGGCCGTTGGTGGCGATCACCGAGGACTTGTCGGCGGTCGCGCGCCCGTCCAGGTCGGTGACCTTGCCGCCGGCCTCGGTGACGATCGGGATCAGCGCGGCCATGTCCCAGAGCGAGAGCTCGGGCTCCACCATCGCGTCCAGCGCGCCCTCGGCGAGCAGCATGTAGCCGTAGAAGTCGCCGTACGCCCTGCTCCGCCAGGTCCCGAGGATCACGTCGAGGATCGCCGGGAGCCGCCCGTTCTCCTGCCACCCGGTCAGGCTGGCGTAGCAGAAGCTCGCGTCCGCGAGCTTCCGGACCTGGGAGACCTCGATGCGGCTCGCCGCGTGCTGGTGCTTTCCGGCGTACGCCCCGAGCCCGCGGGCCGCCCACCAGCGCCGGCCCAGGGCCGGGGCGGAGACGAGCCCGGCGACCGGGGTGTCGCCCTCCATCAGCGCGATCAGCGTGCCCCAGATCGGCACACCGCGGACGAAGTTCTTGGTGCCGTCGATCGGGTCGATCACCCAGTGCCGGCTGCCCGGGCCGGCCGCCGCCTCGGAGCGCCCGAACTCCTCGCCCAGCACGCCGTCGCGGGGCCGGGCCCGGGCCAGCGTGGAGCGGATCGCCCTCTCCACCGCGGTGTCCGCGTCGGAGACCGGGGTCAGGTCCGGCTTCGACTCGACCTTCAGGTCGAGCGCCCGGAACCGGGCCATCGAGATGGCGTCGGCGGTGTCGGCGAGGGTGTGGGCGAGCGCGAGATCGTCGGCATATCCGGCCATGCTGAGAACCTTACTGAGTTTGATTGCCTCGCTCCGCTCGGCTGCATGGCCCCCCGAGGAGCCGATGGCGAGGGTGGCTGAGCTCAGGCACTTCCCGCCTGCTGCTCCCGGGCGTCCAGCTCACCCGCGCGGGAGGCGAGCAGGCGGCGGTAGGACTCCAGGCGGCGGGCGTCGGCGCGGCCCTCGGCGACCCAGGCACCGAGCTTGCAGTCCGTCTCGGCGGTGGTGTGCCCGCAGCTGGGCTGGTCGTCCAGGGTGCCCTCGACCAGGTCGGGGAAGCCGTGCAGCAGGCTCTCCGCGCTGACGTGGGCCAGGCCGAAGCTGCGGATGCCGGGGGTGTCGATGATCCAGCCGGGGTCCTCGGCCCGCTTGCGGGGCTTCCCGGCAGGGGAGAGCCGCAGCGCCACCGCGCTGGTCGAGGTGTGCCGTCCCTTGCCGATCGCGCTGACCGCGCCGACCGCGCGCAGGGCGTCCGGGACCAGGCGGTTGACCAGCGTCGACTTGCCCACGCCGGAGTGGCCGACCAGCACCGAGATCCGGCCGGCCAGGCGCTCGCGGACCTCGGCCAGGTCGCTGCCCGGCCGGACCAGCACGTACGGCAGGTCCAGCTCGGCGTAATACTCCAGCACCTGCTCGGGGCCGGCCAGATCGGCCTTGGTCAGGCAGAGCAGCGGCTCGACGTCCGCGTCGTACGCCGCGACCAGGCAGCGGTCGATGAAGCCGGTGCGCGGCGGCGGGTCGCTGAGGGCGCTGACGATCACCAGCTGGTCGGCGTTGGCGACCACCACCCGCTCCAGCCGGCCCTCGGGGGTGGTGTCGTCGTCGTCCGCGGTACGCCGCAGCACCGAGGTGCGCTCGCCGATCCGGACGATCCGGGCCAGCGCGCCGGGCGCCCCGGAGACGTCGCCGACCAGGGCCACCCGGTCGCCCACCACCACCGACTTGCGGCCCAGCTCACGGGCGCGCATCGCGGTGATCACCTCGGTCTCGCCGACCGTGGTCCCGTCGGGTCCGGTCTCGCGGACGCACCCGTACCGGCCGCGGTCGACGGTGATCACCAGCGCGTCGACCGCGTCGTCGTGCTTCGGGCGGGTCCGGGTACGCGGGCGCGACGAACGGCCCGGTCGGATCCGGACATCGTCCTCGTCGTACTCCCGCTTACGCCCTGGCAGATCTAGCTCCTCGCCACGAGTCCCGCCCAGAGTTCCGGGAACTCGGGCAACGTCTTCGAGGTACAACCTACGTCGGTGAGGTGGACGCCCTGCACGGCGAGTCCGATCACGGCGGCTGCGTGCGCCATCCGGTGGTCCGCGTACGTCTCGAACGCGGCGCCGCGCGGCGGGCCCGGGACGATCCGCAGCCCGTCCGGGAACTCGGTCACCCCGGCGCCGACCTTGCCCAACTCGGCGGCGAGCGCGGCGATCCGGTCGGTCTCGTGGCCCCGGATGTGCTCGACGCCGCGCAGCTCGGACGGCCCGTCGGCGAGCGCGGCCAGCGCGGAGACCACCGGGGTCATCTCGCTCACCTCGGAGAGGTCGGCGGTGATGCCGCGCAGCGTCCCGGTGCCGCGCACGGTCAGGCCGTCATCCGTCCGGGTGACCTCGGCGCCCATCCCGGTGAGCAGCGCGGCGAGCTGCTCGACCGGCTGCCAGCTCTCGGCGGGCCAGCCGGCCAGGGTGACCTCGCCGCCGGTGACCATCGCGGCCGCGAAGAACGGCAGGGCGCCGGAGAGGTCCGGCTCGATCGTCCAGGTGCGCCCGCGCAGCGGACCGGGCTCGACCGTCCAGACGTCGGGCACGCTCTCGTCGACCACGGCGCCGGCGGCCCGCAGCATGTGCGTGGTCATCCGCAGGTGCGGCGCGGACGGCACCGGCGGGCCCTCGTGGCGCAGGGTCAGGCCCTTGGTGAAGCGGGCCGCGGAGAGCAGCAGGCCGGAGACGAACTGGCTGGACCCGGAGGCGTCGACCACCGCCTCGCCGCCCTCGACCAGCCCGGCGCCGTGCACGGTCAGCGGCAGCCCGCCGGTCGCCGAGGCGTCGATGCGCACGCCGAGCGAACGGAGCGCGTCGATGATCGGGCGCAGCGGCCGGTTGCGCGCGTGCGGGTCGCCGTCGAACGCGACCGTCCCCTCGGCGAGGCCGGCGAGCGGCGGCAGGAACCGCATGATGGTGCCGGCCAGGCCGACGTCGACGGTGGCCGGGCCGCGCAGCGGGCCGGGCTCGACGAGCCAGCGGTCGTCGGCGGAGGTGTCCACGCCGACGCCGAGCGCGCGCAGGCCGGCGGCCATCAGCGCGGTGTCGCGGGCCCGCAGCGGCGCCTCGATCACCGAGGGGCCGTCGGCGAGCGCGGCGAGGACCAGCGCCCGGGCGGTCATCGACTTCGACCCGGGCAGGCGCACGGTCGTGGTGACCGGGCCGGAGGCGGACGGGGCGAGCCAGGGGCGGGGTTCAGGAGCCATGTCCGCCATTCTGCCCATCGGGCCCGGCATTTCCGCGGCGAGTTCCCGGCCCCCGGGACGTGGCCACCGATTCGGCATGTGTGCTCGTTCCTAGAAAACGGCTTCGGGGGAAGCGGCGCAGGAAGAACACGGTTTCCGTACCCCACATGGCGCGTTCGGATGGCGTACCGTGCTGCTCATGTGCGGGCGGTACGCGACCACCAAGACGAACGCTGATCTCAGTGCGTTCTTCGAGGCCGTCGACGACGCGGAGCCGCTCACCCCGAGCTGGAACGTGGCGCCGACCGCCGCGGTCCCGGTGATCCGCGAGTCGCAGTCGCGCGGCGCCCGGGTGCTCGGCACCGCGCGCTGGGGCCTGGTCCCGCCGTGGGCGGCCGATCTCAAGGCCGGCGCCCGCATGATCAACGCGCGTGCCGAGACGGTGGCCACGCTGCGCTCGTTCGCGCCCTCCTTCGCCCGCCGGCGCTGCCTGGTCCCGGCCGACGGCTGGTTCGAATGGGTCCGGGACGGCACGCGCAAGCAGGCGTTCTACATGACCCCGCGCGCCGATGACGAGCCGCTGGCCTTCGCCGGTCTCTGGTCCGCGTGGGGCCCCGAGCCGGTGCTCACGTGCAGCGTGGTGACGACCGCGGCGAAGGGCGGCCTGACCGCCGTGCACGACCGGATGCCGCTGATCCTGCCGCGCGACCGCTGGGGCGGCTGGCTCGCCGGCGGCGGTGATCCGGAGGAGTTGTTGCGCCCGCTCTCCGAACGGGAATTGGACGCGATCCAGATCCGTCCGGTCGGGCCGGCCGTCGGCAATGTCCGGAACAACGGACCTGAGTTGCTGGAAGCCGCCCCCGAGGTAACGCTTTTCTGAACAACAAAAGATCAACGTTGGTCTTTGTCGGTGTATGCCTGCAATGTCTACCGACAACTTTATTTCAAGATAGATCACCCCCTTGTTCTGATCTTGTACGGTGCGGTACAAACCAGCGCCGGAGTGGTGCCGATCCGCAAGGTGCGGGACCGACCGCCACAGTAGTTCCGGTCCCACGGGGGAGGTGGGCTGATGACACGAGCACGCATGCCGCGGCCGCACGAGGTAGCCATCGCGCGACGCGACCCGCGACTGCTCGAAGCGATCGCGCAACGAGGAGACGACGAAGCCTGGCGCACCCGGGGCGCCTGCCGGACGGTCGATCCGGAGACGTTCTTCCCGGCACCCAATGAACCGTCCGGCGGAGCCGTCGCGCTCTGCGGCACCTGTCCGGTGCAGGGCTCCTGTCTGGCCTGGGCACTGCAGGTGGGCGACTGCCACGGTGTCTGGGGTGGCACCACACCACGCGAACGGCGGGCCATGCTGGTGGCCTGGCGCGAGCGGGTGCAGGCGAACGGCGAGGCCGTCCCGGACGAGCCCGGCGACGAGGACCGCCGCCTGCTGACCCTGACACCGGTCAGCCGCTAGCCAGTGTTGCGGAACCCGGCCGAGTGCGAGTTCCGAAACGCGGGCTAGACCGCTCTCCGCCCCGGCGGGCGGCCGTGTTCCGGCGGCCTACCGGCCCGGATCACGGCGAGAGCTGATAAGAACGGAGCTTGTGCCCCGCTCCGAGAAGATCGTTCCGGAACCCGGTCCATCCGTGACCGCCGTTCCCGGGACCAGTGTCGACACACCCCGCGGACCGGCCCGGGTCCGGATCTCCGAACCTCCCGGGCCGGTACGCGCCCAGCTCCTGCTCGGCCACGGTGCCGGCGGGGACGTCGACGCGCCCGACCTGACCGCGGTCCACGACCTCGCGGTCCGCTCCGGCGTGCGCGTCGTCCTGGTCACCCAGCCGTACCGGGTCGCGGGCCGCCGCGCCCCGGCGCCCGCCGGTCAGCTGGACGAGGCCTGGACCGCGGTGGTGACCGCGGTACGCCTGCCCGGCGTGCCGCTGATCCTCGGCGGCCGGTCCAGCGGCGCCAGGGTCGCCTGCCGCACCGCCGTGCCGCTCGGCGCCGACGGCGTGCTGGCGCTGGCCTTCCCGCTGCACCCGCCGGGCAAGCCGGAGAAGTCCCGCGCGGGCGAACTGCCCACCGCGGTGCCGACCCTGGTGGTCAACGGCGACCGGGATCCGTTCGGGGTGCCCGAGCCCTCCGCCTCCGTCGAGGTGATCGTCCGGCCGGGGGCCGTACACGACCTGCGTAAGGACGTGGTGACCACCGCCACCATGGCCCTGGCCTGGCTCGGAGCGCACGGCTGGGCCGATTGATCGAGACGCGGAATGCCGGGTGTGCCACCGGGCGTTACACGGGCGGAGAGTTCATCTGCGGAAGGGGTTCCCAGTGCGTGCCGGCACTCAGCGCGCCGAGCGTGACCACC
This sequence comes from Actinoplanes sp. NPDC051851, assembly GCF_040681165.1. Taxonomy (NCBI): domain Bacteria; kingdom Bacillati; phylum Actinomycetota; class Actinomycetes; order Micromonosporales; family Micromonosporaceae; genus Actinoplanes; species Actinoplanes sp. NPDC051851. The sequence goes on from NZ_JBFAYF010000076.1 coordinate 16,149, forward strand.
AGGAGACGACCCGGGTACGTGATCTGCTCGGCTCCCCGGAGTGGCCCGCGGTCGAACCGCTCGTCATCACTGCGGTGAGCGTGAGCACACCGGCGGTTTTCGAAGGCGCTTCACGGGCAGTACCCGTATCCTCGGCGGGGCGGTCGAGGGGAGAGTCCAGGGTGGCCCAGAAGGAGCGGACAGACGAGCGCCGGTTGCGTTTCGAGCGCGACGCGTTGCCGTTCGTCGATCAGTTGTACGCCGCGGGCCTGCGGATGACCCGCAACCCGGCCGATGCCGAGGACCTGGTGCAGGAGACGTTCCTCAAGGCGTTCTCCGCGTTCCACCAGTTCGAGGAGGGTACGAACCTCAAGGCCTGGCTGTACCGGATCCTGACGAACACGTACATCAACTCGTACCGGCGCAAGCAACGGCAGCCGGTGCAGGCGCCCACCGAGGAGATCACCGACTGGCAGCTCGCGTCGAGCGAGTCGCACACGTCGCAGGGTCTGCGGTCGGCCGAGACCGAGGCGCTGGACCGGCTCCCGGACAGCGACATCAAGCAGGCGCTGCAGAGCCTGCCGGAGGACTTCCGGCTCGCCGTCTACCTCGCCGATGTCGAGGGTTTCTCGTACAAGGAGATCGCCGACATCATGGGTACGCCGATCGGTACTGTCATGTCCCGCCTGCACCGGGGGCGGCGCAACCTGCGCAAGCTGCTGGAGCAGTACGCGGCGGACCGGGGGATCACCCGGACCGCGTCCGAGCCTCAGGGAGCCTGACACCGATGTCGAGCGCTGACAACGACCACGAGACCGATTGCGACGTAGTGCTCAGCGAGGTCTACCTCTACCTCGACCTGGAGTGCAGCGAGGAGCGCCGGTCGCTTATCCAGAGGCACCTCGACGAGTGCTCCCAGTGCCTGCGCCAGTTCGGCGTCGAGCACGAGGTGAAGCTGCTGGTGGGCCGCTGCTGCGGTGACGAGCGCGCCCCGGTGGAGCTGCGCGAGCGGCTGCGCTACAAGCTGGACCAACTGGAGGTCCAGAGCGACTCCCGGGAGTACCTTCCCTGAGCGACCGGGGCGACCCTGAACGACCGGGGCGACCCTGCACGACCGGGGCGATCCTGAGCACCCACGACGAAGAAGGGCCGGCGAATGCCGGCCCTTCTCGCGTTTCAGCTGTTCGGGCGCTTGCCGTGGTTCGCGCCGCTCTTCTTACGAGCCTTCTTCTTACGAGCCTTCTTGGCCATCGGGGGCCTCCTTCCCTGGTGCGAATACGTCGCTGATGGTAGTCGGCGCGTCCGGCCTCACGGGACTCGGCCGTGCCCGATCCGTGGTTTGATGACCATCACCGAGAGCGTGACGAGGAGGTCGAACCAATGGCGGACGAGATCCGGGCCGAGATGGTGGCCAACGTGTGGAAGATCGTGGCGGGCGAGGGTGACACCGTCGCCGAGGGCGACACCCTGGTGATCCTCGAATCCATGAAGATGGAGATCCCGGTGATCGCCGAGTCCGAGGGCACCGTGAGCCGGCTCGCGGTGCACGAGGGCGACGTGGTCCAGGAGGGCGACCTGATCGCCGTCATCGGCTAGCGGTTCCTACTTCTCCTTCCGCCAGCGCACGAGGTAACGCGACCGGCCGCGCTGGCGGGGGAGGGCCGGCACCCGCAGCGTCGCCACGGCCAGCTCCCGGGTGGACCGGTCCAGGCCGGGCGCGGCGAGCGCGAGCGCGGCGACCGCGCGGGCGTGCGGGCCGCCCGCGACCTCGGCGAGCCGGCCGGTGACCACGGCGGCCACGTCCGCCCGGGACTCCGGGTCCACCCAGGCGTAGACGACCAGTGCGTAGAGCGCCGCCTGGGCCACCCGGTCGACGCCGCCGTCGAGCAGGCCGAGCAGCAGCCGCCGCCGGGCGGAGCTGATCCACGGCTCGTCCGTCCCGTGGTGCAGCAGCCCGAGACAGGCCCAGACGTCGCCGGCCACCGGGGTGTCCGGGTGCCCGAGCATGGCGAGCAGTTCCCAGGGCTCCACCAGCACCAGGCCGAGCGCCCGGTCGTACGCCGCCGGCGGGTGCGGCCAGGTCGTCGCGGCGATCCGCGTCAGCCGGGCCATCGCGTCGTCCGAGGGGTCGGCGTTGACCTGGGCACGGCCGGTCGGCATGTCCGGCGCGAGCGGCATCCCGCCGAGCCAGGGCACGTCCCGGCAGCACTCGTCGAGGTCGGTGTGCTCGTGGGTGTCGTCCGGGTGGTCGCGGATGTAGTCGGCGAGCGCGACCAGGTGCGCGACGTCGCCGTCGGCGCGGTACCGCAGCCGGTGGGCGGTGTGCACCACGCAGTCGAACCGCGGGTCGCGCTCCAGGGCGCGGTCGGTCCAGCCCAGGGCCTCGTCGAGCCGGCCCAGGTCGGCCAGGGTGGCCGCCACGTCGGCGTAGATCGAGAGGTCGTCCGGGTCGTAGACGACCGCGCGGCGCAGGGCGGCGAGGGCCTCGGGCATCCGGCCGGCGCTGCGGTACGCGTACCCCAGCCAGATCTCGCCGAGCTTGGAGGGCCGGGACCGGGCTCCCCGGGCGGCCCAGTCGACCGCGAGCCGGGTGTCGCCGAGGCGCCGGGCCAGGGCGGAGCCGGCGCCGAGCAGCATGGCGTGCTCCCCGTGCGCGGCGACCGCGTGGCGCACCACGGTCAGGTAGGGCGCGAGCGCCGTGGCGGTGGTCTCCGGCGCGGGGTCGCCGACGGCGGTGCAGAGCCGCATCACGGTGCGCGCGAGCTGCTCGGGGTCGACGCGTACGCCCAGGTCCGGATCGCTGACCCAGGGCACTCCCGCCCAGTCCACCCCGGGGTCGTGCCCGCTGGCCGCGGCGAGCAGTGGCAGCCCGTCCTCGGGGCGCCCGGCGGCGGCCAGCAGGTGTGCGCGGGCGACCACCCGGCCGAGCGGCGCGTGCGGCCCGATCGGGAAGAGGTCGAGTCCACCGCCGGCCGCACGTGCCGCCAAACGGCTGAGCAACTCATGGATATCCGGCAGGGTGGGTGCGTGGGGGAGCGCGCCGGCCAGGTGGCCCGCGGCGTGCTCCAACTCGCCGCGGTCGAGGGCGTCGCGCGCACGCGTGAGGTCACGGTGGACCGAGGGGTGGGAATCCACGTGAAGACAGTAGGGGAACTCAAGCGATCTGTCAGTCCTCGTGTTGTGCGCAGTAGTGCGCAAAATATTGACGAACCAAGCTTCTTATTGCAAGACTGCGCAGGAATCGAGCGAGAACTGCTCATCTGGGGAGGATGACGTGACAGAGCGAGGCCACGGGATGGCGGCGGACATCGCGGAACAACCGGACGGTTTCGCCCGCCTGCTGGAGGGACCTCAGGCGAGCGCGATCGCCGAGGTGGCCGCCGTGATCGCCGCCCGCCGTCCGCGCAACGTGCTCTTCGTCGGCCGGGGCACCTCGGACCACGCGGCGCTCTACGGGGCGTACCTGACCGAGATCCGGCTGGGGCTCCCGGTGGCCAGCGCCTCGCCGAGCGCCATCACGCTCTACGGCGCCCGGCCGGACTTCACCGGCACGCTGGTGGTCGGCGTCAGCCAGAGCGGCGGCTCGCCCGACCTGACCGGCGTGCTCTCGGTGGCCCGGGAGAACGGCGCGCTCACCCTGGCGGTCACCAACGACCCGTCGTCGCCGCTGGCCGGTGCGGCCGAGCTGACCGTGGACGTGGCGGCCGGGCACGAGCGGGCGGTGGCGGCGACCAAGACGTACACCGCCGAACTGCTCGCGCTGCTGCTGCTGGTCGAGGGGATCCGGGCCGGCGACGGCGTGCTCCCGGACGGGGAGCGGGCCGCGCTGGAGCGGCTGCCGCGACTGGCCGCGGACGTGCTGGCCGACCCGACCGCGGACGAGATCGCCCAGCGCTACCGGTTCGCGCCGCACATGGTCACCACCGGGCGGGGGTACGCGTACCCGACCGCCCGCGAGGCCGCGCTGAAGCTGATGGAGACCTCGTACGTGCCGACCCTGGCGTTCTCCGGCGCCGACCTGCTGCACGGCCCGCTGGCGATGACCGGCACCGACGTCCCGGTGCTCGCCGTGGTCGGCGACGGCCCGGGCGGGCGGTCGATGGCGGACGTGCTGGACCGGCTCGCCGAGCGGAAGGCCGACGTGCTCACCGTCGGCCCCGGCGGGCGGCTCGCGGTCCCCTCGGTGGACGAGCGGTACAGCCCGCTGCTGGACATCCTGCCGCTGCAGAAGCTCGCGCTGGCGCTCGCGCTGGCCAAGGGCGAGGACCCGGACGCGCCGCGCGGGCTGAAGAAGGTGACCAGCACGCTGTAGGACCGGCCGGGCAGTAGCCGAAACATCGTCGTGGCAGGCTTGGGGCGTGTCCACCCTGCGCGATCTCGTCGAGGAACACACCAACCTGGGTTCCGCCGACATCGACCACCTGCACCGGCTCGCCGGCGACTGGCAGCTGCTCTCCGATCTCTCCTTCGCCGATCTGCTCCTCTGGGTGCCGGTCAAGGGCGAGAAGCCACGCGAGTTCCTCTGTGTCGCGCAGGTCCGCCCGACCACCGCGCCGACCGCGTACCAGGACGACCAGGTGGGCAAGATCGTCGGTGGCCCCGAGGTCGCCCACCTGGAGATCGCCTTCAACCAGGAGCGGATCTGGCGCGAGGGCGACCCGGTCTGGTATGGCGACACCCCCGCCCGGCACGAGGCGATCCCGGTGCGCCGTCGCGACGAGAACGACCACGAGGAGGGCTACAGCGAGGTGATCGCGGTGATCGGCCGCGACACCAACCTGAGCACCGCCCGGACGCCGAGCCAGCTCGAGCTGAACTACCTGACCACCGCGGACGACCTGGCTCAGATGGTGGCCGACGGCACCTTCCCGCCGGCCCGCCAGCCGGGCGAGATGACCACCTCGGCGCCCCGGGTCGGCGACGGCCTGATCCGGCTGGACGCCTCCGGCAAGGTCACCTACGCCAGCCCGAACGCGCAGTCGGCGTACCGGCGGCTCGGCTTCAACGCGCACCTGGTCGGCGAGGAGCTGGCCACCCTCTCCAGCCGGCTGGCCGCCGACCCGCTGGAGGGCAACGACGCCGCCGAGCGGATCCTGGCCGCGCTGCGCGGCGAGTCGCCGCCCCGGATGGAGTACGAGGCGCGCGGCGCGACCGTGCTGACCCGCTCGCTGCCGCTGATGCCCGCCGGGGTGCCGATCGGCGCGCTGGTGCTGGTCCGCGACGTCACCGAGGTGCGCCGCCGGGACCGTGCCCTGATGACCAAGGACGCCACCATCCGGGAGATCCATCACCGGGTGAAGAACAACCTGCAGACCGTGGCCGCGCTGCTGCGCCTGCAGGCTCGCCGGGTGGACGCGCCGGAGGCCCGGATGGCGCTGGAGGAGTCGGTGCGCCGGGTCGCGTCGATCGCCCTGGTGCACGAGACCCTCTCGATGTCCAGCGACGAGGCGGTCGAGTTCGACGGCATCGTGGACCGGGTGGCCACCGCGGCGACCGAGGTGGCGTCGACCAGCTTCCCGGTACGCATGCACCGCGAGGGCACCTTCGGGATACTGCCCGCCGAGATCGCCACCTCGCTGGTGATGGTGCTGAACGAGCTGCTGATCAACGCGGTGGAGCACGGCTTCCCGGCGCCCGAGGACGACGAGCCGATCGTCGAGCCGGAGCAGCCCGCCGAGGTGGTCGTCTCGGCGCACCGGTTCCGCAAGCAGCTGCACGTCACGGTGGCGGACAACGGGCGGGGCCTGCCCGAGGGCTTCCGGGCGGACGCGGGCGGGCGGCTCGGCCTGCAGATCATCCGGGCGCTCACCACCGGCGAGCTGCGCGGCAGCATCGAGCTCCGCAACCGGTCCGGCGGCGGCACCGAGGCGGTGCTCGTGGTGCCGCTGGGGAAGCGCTGAACCTCGATGGGGCGGCCCCTTCTAGCTGCGATGTAACAGAACGGCAAAGTGCCGTGGGCCACACTCCCGGATTCTGGACCGCGCTGGCCGAAATTCGGTTCGCGTGGGAGGCTTACCGGCATGACCGCTGCACTCGACCGCCGCTTCGTGGCTCGCCGCCACGTTGATTACGGTCGTGTCTTCAGCGCGATGTGTCCGGCTTCCTGACGCCGCCCGAAGATCATTTCGGGCGCGGTAGACGCGCCGGGCCTCTCCAGACGTCGAAGTCGTGGAGCCTCCTCTGGGCCAAGGGCGGTCTTTCGTGCCCACGAAACCCGGAGGACCGCCGCCATGGCGCCCAGCAGCACTCCCGCCACGCCGACCGCCCGCCCTCGTAAGGCGCGCGGCGAGGGTCAGTGGGCGCTCGGACACCGCGAGCCGCTCAACCCCAACGAGCGCAGCAAGAAGGACGACAACCCGCTCAACGTGCGGGCCCGGATCGAGAACATCTACGCCCACGGCGGGTTCTCCTCGATCGACCCCGCCGACCTGCGCGGCCGGTTCCGCTGGTGGGGGCTGTACACCCAGCGCAAGGCCGGGATCGACGGCGGCCGCACCGCGGTGCTGGAGCCCGAGGAGCTCGAGGACGAGTACTTCATGCTCCGCGTCCGGATCGACGGCGGCGCGCTGAGCCTGGCCCAGCTGCGGGTGATCGCCGGCATCGCCACCGAGTTCGCCCGGGGCTCCGCCGACATCACCGACCGGCAGAACATCCAGATGCACTGGATCCGGGTCGAGGACATGCCGGAGATCTGGCGCCGGCTCGAGTCGGTCGGCCTGCAGACCACCGAGGCCTGCGGCGACTGCCCGCGCGTCGTGCTCGGCAGCCCGGTCGCCGGCGTCGCGGCCGACGAGGTGATCGACGCGACCCCGGCGATCGACGAGATCGTCAAGCGGTACGTCGGCGACCCGCAGTACTCGAACCTCCCCCGCAAGTTCAAGTCGGTGATCTCCTGGCTGCCCGACGGGCCGTACCAGGCGAACGACATCTCGCTGGTCGGCGTGGTGCACCCGGAGCACGGCCCGGGCTTCGACCTCTGGGTCGGCGGCGGCCTCTCCACCAACCCGCGGCTCGCCGAGCGCCTCGGCGTCTGGGTGCCGCTCAACGAGATCCCGGACGTCTGGGAGGGCGTCGTCGGCATCTTCCGCGACTACGGCTACCGCCGGCTGCGGCACCGCGCCCGCCTGAAGTTCCTGCTCGCCGACTGGGGCGTGGCGAAGTTCCGCGAGGTCCTGGAGAAGGAGTACCTCGGGCGCACGCTGCTCGACGGCCCGGCGCCGGAGCTGCCGGAGAAGCCGCTCGACCACATCGGCGTGCACAAGCAGCGCGACGGCCGCAACTACATCGGGGCGGCGCCGGTCGTGGGCCGTTCGTCCGGCGAGCAGCTGACCAAGCTGGCCGACCTGGTCGAGGCGCACGGGTCGGACCGGGTGCGGCTCACGGCGTACCAGAAACTCCTTGTTCTTGATGTTGCGGACGAGCAGGTGGAGAGCCTGATCACCGGGCTGCGCGGGATCGGGCTCGAGGCGCGTCCGTCGGCGTTCCGGCGGGGCACGATGGCCTGCACCGGCATCGAGTACTGCAAGCTCGCCATCGTCGAGACCAAGGCCCGCGGCGAGGAGCTGGTGGCCCGGCTGGAGGAGCGGCTCAAGGACTTCGACGCCGACCTCTCCATCCACATCAACGGCTGCCCGAACGCCTGCGCCCGCACCCAGGTGGCCGACATCGGCCTCAAGGGCCAGCTGGTGATGAACGCGCACGGCGAGCAGGTGGAGGGCTTCCAGATCCACCTCGGCGGTGCGCTCGGCATGGCCAAGGGCGAGACCGCCGGCTTCGGCCGCAAGCTGCGCGGGCTCAAGGCCACCGCCGAAGAGCTTCCCGAGTACGTCGAACGGGTCGCCCGGCACTACCTGGACGACCGGTCCGAGGGCGAGACGTTCGCGAACTGGGTGCTCAGGGCCGAAGAGGGGTTGCTGAAATGAGCGAGCGGTCGGCGCCCCTGTACTGCCCCTACTGCGGTGACGAGGACCTCCGCCCCAACGAGGCCTCGCACGGCGCCTGGGAGTGCCACTCCTGCGTGCGTGTCTTCTCGGTCAAGTTCATCGGGTTGCTCTCCAAGGGAGTCGAGAAATGAACCTCCTCAACGCCGCCGGTCTCGGGCTCGTCGACCTGACCGCCCCCGTCGAGTCCGGCCGTCGCGGTCCCGATGAGCTGAGGGCGCTGGCGCTGGACGCCGCGCAGGCGCTGGAGGGCCGCCCGGCCGAGGAGATCGCCGCGTGGGCGACCGACACCTTCGGCGCGCGCTTCTGCGTCACCAGCTCGATGGCGGACGCCGTGGTCGCGCACCTCTTCTCCCGGGTCTCGCCCGGCGTCGACGTGGTCTTCCTCGACACCGGCCTGCACTTCCCGGAGACGCTGAAGGTCCGCGACACGGTCATCCGCACGATGAACGTGAACGTCAAGTCGGTCCGCCCGCGGATGACCGTCGGCCAGCAGGACGGCGAGTACGGCCCCCGGCTCTTCGCCCGCAGCCCCGACGAGTGCTGCTTCATGCGCAAGGTCGAGCCGCTGGAGCGGGCCCTCGCCGAGTACGACTCCTGGGCCACCGGCCTGCGCCGCGACGAGTCGCCGACCCGCGCCAACACGCCGGTCGTCGCCTTCGACGCGAAGAAGGGCAAGGTCAAGGTCAACCCGATCGCGGCGTGGACCCAGGCCGACGTCGACCGCTACATCAGCCGGTGGAACGTGCCGGTCAACGAGCTGTTCAAGAAGGGCTACGGTTCGATCGGCTGCTGGCCGTGCACCCGGCGGACCAAGGCCGGCGAGGACCCGCGCGCCGGTCGCTGGGCGATGTTCGAGAAGACCGAATGCGGACTGCACGTCTGACGGTCGTCATGGTCGCCCACGGCAGCCGGGATCCCCGCGCGGCCGTGGCGACCGAGTCACTGGCCCGGGCGCTGCGGCGGTCCCGGCCGGGGTGGGGGGTCCGGGCGTCGTACCTCGACCACGACGGCCCGCGTCCGCTGGAGGTGCTGGCGGGGTTGCCGGCCGGCTCGCGCGCGGTGCTGGTCCCGCTACTGCTGACCGAGGCGTACCACGGCCGGGTCGACCTGCCCGCGGTCCTGCGCGACGCGGCCGGCCTGCCCGTTCGGGTGACCATGAGCCGGGTCCTCGGCCCGTCCTCGCCGCTGCTGCTGGACGCCCTGTGCGCCAAGCTGTCCACGGCGTCCCCGGCCGCCCATCCGCCTCTCGCGCCGCTGCCTCTCGCGCCGCTGCCTCTCGCGCCGCTGCCTCTCGCGCCGCCGCCGCTCACCGCGCCGCCCCTCGCCTTGCCGCCTGCCTCGCTGCCGGTCTCCGGGTCGCTGTCCGGATCGGCTGCCTGCTTGCTTCATCCGGATTCATCCGCCTGTGCGGTTCCGGGTTCGGGCTCGGAGGGGGCGCCGGGCGTGCTGCCGCGCCGGCGGGCGGGGCTGGACGCCGTCGTACTCGCGTCGGCCGGGACGCGGGACGCCGCGGCGCGCGAGACGGTCGCGGAGGCGGCGGAGCGGCTCGGTGAGCGGCTGGGCGTACCGTCGGCGGTCTCGTATGCCTCCGGTGCCGGCCCGCGCGCCGACGAGGCCGTGGCGGGGCTGCGGGAGCGGGGCGCGCGCCGGGTGGGGATGGCGGCCTACTTCCTGGCGCCGGGGCTGCTCTACGACAAGGCGGCCTCCGCTGCGCGGGCCGCGGGTGCGGTCGCGGTGGCGGATCCGCTGGCGGCCTCTCCCGATCTGGTACGCCTCGTCGCCGGGCGAGTGGAAGCCGCCCTCGGCCGAGAGTTCCCCGCGTCGCCGCTCGCCGAGGTCGCCTGACGCGCGGTGGGTCCGCAGGGCTGTCCGGCCCGCGGTGGCGGTCGCTGTGGGGTCTGAGAGGCGTTCTGCGGGGCGTTTCGGGGGTGTTCGGGGCCGAGTGTCCAACCGTAGGGGATCGATGTTCTGCGGGGGAGCCGTGATCTTCGAAGGGGCTGTCGCGGAGAGTGACTGTCGCTCTGCGCTAGGCGACGACGGGGATCGGGCGTTCGAGCGTCCACTCCGGAGTGTGCCGAGATCGCGACGGAAACCGATCAGCGGTCAATTTCGAGATCATTTCGGGGTTCCGGGGAAACGTACCGTGATCGAATTTGCGCACAGTGGAATGGGAGCGGTGGGTAAGCGGCCCGAAACAGCAAGACGCCCCGGTGCCGTCAGGCCCGGGGCGCAAATGCTGTGTAGGGGGATTGAATCAGGCGGTGGGAGCGCCGACCCGAAGGCCACCGCGGCGCTTCACCGCGCGCCGCTCGTCCTCGCTCATCCCGCCCCAAACGCCGGCGTCCTGACCGGACTCGAGTGCCCACGAGAGGCATTCCTCGGTCACGGGACACCGCCGGCACACGGCCTTGGCCTGCTCGACCTGCAGGAGCGCGGGGCCGGACGTCCCGATCGGGAAGAACAGCTCCGGGTCCTCGTCGCGGCAGATCGCATCGTGACGCCAGTCCATGGCGGCAAACTCCTTGTTTCGGATGGGGTAATGAAAACAGTGCTGTTTACCTATATGCATGAGCAGTGGAGATCGACGGGTTGTGCTCGTCGGGTCACCAGTGCGTCAGCAAGCCTTTGCTTTGGTCGCTGTTTGGCGCTTCTGGATTAGGAACGCGCACAAGCAGCAACCGGTTACTTCATTTCGCTTGTGAATGCTTTCACGAACTTACGCGATGTCAAGGGTAGTGCCGGAAGTTTCTCCCGCTGGGTGAGCTGGCTCACGTACCCATATGTCCGGTTCGGCCGCTAGTGCCGGTGCCGGTTGAACAACGCTCCCATCAATGTAGTACGGTCACGGCCACTTCGCCGCCCTTTTGCCCGTGTTTCTGTAACGGATCGTGAGCACCCGTGGGAAGACGTACCCCGCGGTCAGCAGATCACACGCAGCGCCGAGGGGACGGACACGAAGTGCACCTTCTGCCGTTCACCGAGATAGTCGCCATCCAGCTGGAAAGCCTGGGGGCGGGACGAGACCACGGTGAACTCCGGTTGGTCATGCAGCCGTAACACTTGTTTACCTCGGAGATCACCGGACCGCCACGCGAGTTGTGTCACGGTCCGCGTGGTGCCGGCGACGTTCAGCCTGCGCAGGGCCACGACATCCAAGCCCAGATCGAACGAGGCGTCCGGATTGGGATCGACCGGACGGTCACCCACGTACGTCCAAGGGGCGGTGTTCTGCACGATGACCGTGCCGAGACCCGATGCCCGCGGCTCACCCGGTCGTTCCAGGGACATCGGCGGATCGGACCGGTCGACACCGGTGAGGAATTGGCCGACCATCGCGCGCACGTAGAGACCGGGGGTGGACGTCCGTCCGCGGAGCCGGGCCTGCTCCACCCGGCGGACCACCGCGGCGTCCAGGCCGAGCCCGGCGGTGAAGGTGAAGTAGCGATCGTCGGCGCGACCGAGACTGATCACTCGGTGCCGCCCGTCGCGGAGGCCGTCCAGTATCACGCTGGTGCCCTCGGCCCAGCCGGACGGGAGCCCGAGCGCGCGGGCGAAGACGTTGGTCGAGCCGCCGGGCACCACCGCGAGCGCGGGGAGTGCGTACGCGGCGGGGCCGGAGATCCCGGAGAGCGCGGCCGGCGCGGTCATCAATCCGTTGACCGCCTCGTTGACGGTGCCGTCGCCGCCGAGCGTGACCACCAGGTCGACGCCGCTCTCCGCCGCCGACCTCGCGAGGGTGGTGGCGTGCCCGCGGCGCTCGGTGTAACGGACCGTCAGGTCGACCGCGCTGGAGAGCGCGCGGACCAGAACGTCCCGGGCACGCTCGCCGGTCGTCGTCGCCCGGGGGTTGACCACCAGCAACGCGCGCATGGCGGCACTGTACCCGCCGAGGACCGCCGGACTCCCCGCCGAAGATGAACGGGGCGGTCGTATGGTGCAGCGGTGACCAGTGAGAATCCCGTGACGACCGCGGCGGTGTCCCTCGATTGGGGGGTCCGGCTGCTCTACCTGCAGGGCGCCGGGCTGGCGGTGCTCGCCGCGTACCTCGTCGTCCTCGATCTGACCGGCGACCTGGTGGACGCCGGGGTGGCCGTGTCGCTCACCGTGATGGCCGCGCTCGCCGCCGGGGTGATCGTCCTGATCGCCCGGGCACTGGGCCGTCGCGCCGTCCGCGCCCGGGGCCCGGCCGTGGTGGTGCAGCTCTTCCTGCTCGCGACGGGCGGCTTCCTGGTGCAGGTCGGGCCGGTCTGGGCGGGCGTGGTCCTGCTGGCGCTGGCCGCCGTCACCGCGGCGCTGATCCTGGCCCCGCCGAGCAGCCGGGCACTCGGCGTCAACTGAGCGACGCCGGTGTCAGCCGATCCGGTGACCGCAGTGGGCTGTCCGGCCTGCGAAAAGTCGGTCAGTGGAGCGCTGCACGTCGATTAGTGGGTCGAGGGTCGCGGATCTGGGCCTAACCTGGACGAGTGACCGGCTCAACGGTGCGCCCACCCGCCTATCAGCAGCTCGCGGACGAGCTGCGAGCGGACATCACGTCCGGGCGCCTGCGACCGGGCGAACGCCTTCCACCCGAACCCGAACTGTGCGTCAAGATCGGCGTCAGCCGGAGTACGGTCCGTGAGGCGTTGCGCCTGCTCGCCAGCCAGCATCTCATCGTGACCACCCGCGGGGTGACCGGTGGGAGCTTCGTGGCGCACCCGGACGCGAGCCAGCTCGCGGACGGGCTCTCCACCGGGTTCGCGCTGCTCGCCCACTCCAACGACGTGGGGCTGATCGACCTGCTCGAACTGCGCCGCGCGCTCGAGGTGCCGGCCGCCGGGCTGGCCGCGGTACGCCGTACCGACGCGGACCTGTTCGAGCTGCGGGAGGCGTACTTCGACCCGGTCAACGACGATCTGGACACCATGCTCGCGCAGCACTCGGTGTTCCACCGGGCGCTGGCCCGGGCCACCGGCAACCCGCTCTTCGAGCTGGTCGGGCGGCCGCTGTACCACGCGTCGTACGGCGAGGACGTGTTCGCCGGGCTGCCGGAGGGGTACTGGAGCCGGATCGACGCGGATCATCGTGCGCTGGTGGACTGCCTCGCCGCGCGGGACGCCGAGAGCGCCACCCGGACGGCGGCCCAGCACCTCGACTACATCGCCCTCGCTGCGGCGTCCCGTTGAGGCGGCGCGGTCTCCGGACGAGGGAGGCGGTGTCCCGCCGAGGAGGCGCGGTTTCCGGACGAAGGGCTGCCCAGGGGGTTGCGGGTGACACTCTGGAACAGTGCCCCGGCGGGGGCGGCGTCCCGTCGAAGGGTGAGGGGCGGCGTCCCGCTGAGGGGCGGGTGCCGACCTCACACGTACGGGAGAAGGGGTTTGATCTGTTAGAACTCGGTGCGGCGGGTGAGCAGGCGGATCGTCGCGTGCCGGCCGGTGGCCTCGGCGGACGCGGACGTGGTCAGGGCGGTCAGCACCTTCCACGCGAACGACGACTCGGACGGCAGACGCGCGCCGCGCACGGTCGTGACGGTGACCTCGACGGTCAGCGCGTCCTCGGTGACCGCGAACCGGCACTCGAGCTCGGCGCCGCGGGTGGCGATCGCGAGCAGCATGGCGCAGGCCTCGTCGACGGCGATCCGCAGGTCCTCGATCTCGTCGAGCGCGAAGTGCAGCCGGGCAGCGAGGCCGGCGGTGGCGGTCCGGAGCACGCCGAGGTACCCACCGTCGGCCGGAACCGTCAGGAGTACGACGTCGTCTCCGACTTCCGGCGCCGTCTCGGTCAGCTGAATCACCCGGGCCCCTCCTCCTGTCGGTGGAGACTCTAACCGGTCACGTGCGGTAACGGGAGAGGCCGGCGCATCCATCGCGGACGCGCCGGCCCGGGTCCCGCTCAGGCCTGCTTGGTCTCCCAGAAGATCTTGGAGATCTCCTCGATCTTGCCGAGCAGCTGGTCGGCGATCGCGACGTCCACCGAGCCCTTGGCGCCGGCGGCCCCGGCCAGCTTGGTGGCCTCGTTGAACAGCTGGTGCAGGTGCGGGTACTTCTCGAAGTGCGGGGCCTTGAAGTAGTCCGTCCACAGCACCCAGAGGTGGTGCTTGACCAGCTCGGCGCGCTGCTCCTTGATGAGGATCGCCCGAGTGCGGAACTCGGGGTCCGTGTTCGCCGCGTACTTCTCGGCGATGGCCTTGACCGACTCGGCCTCGATCCGGGCCTGGGCCGGGTCGTAGACGCCGCACGGCAGGTCGCAGTGGGCGCTGACCACGGTGCTCGGCGTGAGGAAACGCGGAAGTCGCATCAGGACTCCTCCATAGAATTTGCGATGATCCGGCTTGACACTACCCCTTACATCCCGGGGCTAACGCGACGGAGGCTTGATGCCTTGAGGTGGCACTTACCACTGTTCGCCGCATTGGTGAACGGCCCTTCCATGGTCCCCACGCTGCACTCCGGTGACGCCGTCGTGGTCCGCCGCGGTGGACCGGTAAGGACCGGTGACGTGGTGGTGGCGAGCTTCCGGTCCCGCCCCGGGCTGCTCGTCGTCAAGCGCGCGGTGCGCGAGCAGGACGGCGGCTGGTGGATCGAGGGCGATAACTCCTTCGTCCACGACGACTCGCGGGCGTACGGGGTGGCGGATGTCATCGGGCGCGTGTTGTTCCGCTACTACCCGAGGCCAGGGCGGTTAAGTTAGTCTCCAGTATCCCCAGCGCACACCCGCGCTGCGGTCGCTGTACCGGGTGATCCCCGCTAGCACCGCCGTCCTGGCGCATACTCGCGACCAGAGCTGTGGCAGGTGCCACGTATCAATGTCGATGCCGTGTGGAGTTCACCGTGTCTTTCTTCAGTTTCGAGCTCGATCCTGCCCTCGCCGCCGATCCGGTCTTCGACCTGCATCGCCAGGGCAAGATGACGATGAGCGCGACCATCCCGCTGGCCAGCCGGGACGACCTCTCCCTCGCCTACACCCCGGGCGTCGCCCGGGTCTGCGAGGCGATCGCCGAGGACGAGGCGCTCTACCCCGACTACACCTGGACCTCGAACGTGGTCGCGGTCGTCACCGACGGCTCCGCCGTCCTGGGCCTGGGCAACATCGGTCCCAAGGCCGCGATGCCCGTCATGGAGGGCAAGTCGGTCCTCTTCAAGCAGTTCGGCGGGGTCGACTCGATCCCGATCTGCCTGGACACCCAGGACGTCGAGGGGATCATCGCGACCGTCACGGCGATGGCGCCCTCGTTCGGCGGCATCAACCTGGAGGACATCAGCGCGCCGCGCTGCTTCGAGATCGAGCGCCGCCTGGACGCCGCGCTCGACATCCCGGTCTTCCACGACGACCAGCACGGCACCGCGGTCGTCACGCTCGCCGCGCTGCGCAACGCCGCCAAGCTGCTCGGACGCTCCTTCGACGACCTGCGCGTGGTCGTCAGCGGGGCCGGCGCGGCCGGGGTCGCGATCACCAACACGCTGATCGCGGCCGGGGTCCAGGGCGCCAACATGATCGTCGTCGACTCGCGGGGCATCATCCACGCCGACCGCGGCGACCTCAGCGGCATGAAGGCCGAGCTGGCGGCGACCACCAACGTCTCCGGGCGGACCGGCGGCATCACCGAGGCCCTGATCGGCGCGGACGTGCTGGTCGGCGTCTCCGGCGGCAACATCGACGAGGAGGCGCTGGCCGGGATGGCCCCGGGCGCGATCATCTTCGCGCTGGCCAACCCGACCCCGGAGGTCCCGCCCGCGGTCGCCCACAGGTACGCCGCGATCGTCGCCACCGGCCGCAGCGACTTCCCCAACCAGATCAACAACGTGCTCGCCTTCCCGGGCATCTTCCGGGGCACGCTCGACGTCCGGGCCACCACGATCACCGACGCGATGAAGGTCGCCGCCGCCGACGCGATCGCCGCGATCGTCGCCGACGACCTGCGCCCCGACGCGATCGTCCCGTCCCCGCTGGACCCGCGGGTCGCCCCGGCGGTCGCCAAGGCCGTCGCCGCCGCCGCGATCCGGGACGGCGTGGCCCGCCGGACCACCGCTCTCTCTCCCGCGGCCGTCTCTCCCGCGGCCCAGTCCGCCTGACGTACGTCCGTTCCCGGCGCCGTCCCGCCCTCCCCGGCGGGGCGGCGCCGTGCTCTGCGGGGACTATCGTCGGATCATGCGTGCCGCCTATGCCTCCTCGATCAACGCCGACGACCCGATGAGCGCACTCACCCTCGGGGATCTCCCGTTCGCACCGCCGGACGGCTGGGTACCGGTGGAGGTCCGCGCCGGCTCGCTCAACCAGCACGACATCTGGTCGCTGCGCGGCGTCGGGCTGCCCGCCGACCGCCTCCCGATGATCCTCGGCTGCGACGCGGCCGGTGTCGCCCCGGACGGCGCCCGGGTGGTGGTCTTCCCGGTGGTGGAGGACCGGGCCGACCCGCGCGGCTACTCGCTCTTCTCCGAACGGCACCCCGGCACGCTCGCCGAGCGGATCGCGGCGCCGGCCGGGAACCTGATCCCGATCCCGGACGGCGTCTCGTTCGCCGAGGCGGCGGCGCTGCCGACGGCCTGGCTGACGGCGTACCACATGCTGGTGACCCGCGGCCGCGCCGCCGAGGCCTCGTCGGTCCTGGTCCAGGGCGCGGGCGGGGGCGTCGCCACGGCCGCGATCGCCCTGGCGGCGGCTCTCGGCCTGCGGGTGTACGCCACCAGCCGCGACCCGGGCAAGCGCGACCGGGCCGCCGAGCTGGGCGCCGTCGCGGTCGAGCCCGGGGCCCGGCTGCCCGAGCGGGTCGACGTCGTGATCGAGTCGGTCGGCGCCGCGACCTTCGACCACTCGATGAAGTGCTCGGCGCCCGGCGCCCGGATCGTGGTCTGCGGTGCCACCGCGGGCCACCGGGCCGACGTGGACCTGCGCCGGGTCTTCGCGATGCAGCTCGAGATCCTGGGCAGCAGCATGGGCACGCCGGCGGAGCTCGCGGCCCTGCTCGACCTGGTCGCGAGCGGCCGGGTCCGTCCGGTGATCGACTCGACCTACCCGTTCGCCGAGATCCCGGCCGCCTTCCGGCGTCTCGCCTCGGGCGACGTCTTCGGCAAGGTCGTCATCGAGCACTGACCCCGTGTCGCACAGTCTGTCCGGTGAGGGGGTGGCGGAGTTCGCCGGCGTTGCGGGGTTTCGCTAGGGTCGGGCGCATGTCTGACCAGAACGTCGACCCGAGCGGGAACACCGAGGCGTTCCGCGCGTTCAGCCGGGACACCCCGGAGCCGGCCGCGCCGGCCTCCAAGACGCCGTTGGTGATCGGTGGCGTCGTCGCCGTCGTGCTGATCCTCGCGATCGCCTGGTGGGCGCTCTCCTAAGACCGCTTTTGATCAGCCGGTCAGCGGGGCCGGGCAGTCAGTGGGGCCGGCGGTCATCCCGGTCGTCCCTTCAGCTCGCCAGCCCGGTGGCCCGGCGGGTCTGCTCGGCGATCTCCAGCTCCTCCTCGGTCGGGATCACGCAGACCGCGATCGGGCTGCCGTCCGGGGAGACGACCCGCTCGCCACGGTCGTTGCGGGCCCCGTCGACGGCGATGCCGAGCGGCTCCAGGCCGGCGAGGGCCGCGGCCCGGACCTCCGGGGCGTTCTCGCCGACACCGGCGGTGAAGGTGATCGCGTCCACCCGGCCCAGGACGGCCAGGTAGGAGCCGACGTACTCGCGGATCCGGCGGACGTAGACCTCGAAGGCGAGCGCGGCGTCCGCGTCCCCGGCGGCCCGGTGCTCCAGCACCTGGCGCATGTCGTTGACCCCGGCCAGCCCCTGCAGCCCGCCGCGGCGGGTGAGCGACTCCTCGATCTCGTCGAGCGACAGCCCGGCCACCCGGTGCAGGTGGAAGAGGACGCTCGGGTCCACGTCACCGGAGCGGGTGCCCATCACCAGGCCGGGCAGCGGGGACATGCCCATCGACGTCGCCACGCTCCGGCCACCCCGGACCGCGGCCGCGCTGGCGCCGTTGCCCAGGTGCAGGGTGATCACGTTGGTCTCCGCCACAGGACGGCCGAGGACGCGGGCGGTCTCCCGGGAGACGTACGCGTGCGACGTGCCGTGAAAGCCGTAGCGCCGCAGCCCCCAGCGGGCGGCGAGCTCGCGGTCGACCGCCCAGAGGACGCCCTCCGGCGGGATCGTCGCGTGGAACGCGGTGTCGAAGACGGCCACCTGCGGCACGTCCGGCAGCAGCTTGCGGGCCACCCGGATGCCGGTCAGCGCGCCCGGGTTGTGCAGCGGGGCGAGCGGGATCAGCTCCTCGACGGCGGCGGCCACCTCGTCGGTGATCACGGTCGCCGCGGTGAAGCGCTCGCCGCCGTGCACCACCCGGTGCCCGACCGCCGCCAGACCCGTCAGGTCCAGCTCGTCCATCACGCCCTGCAACGCCTCACGGTGGTCGGCCGCCGCGCCACCGGCCTCCCCGATCCGCTCGACGTGCCCCTTGGCGACCACCTCGGAGCCGTCGAAGAGCCGGTATCGCACCGAGGAGGAGCCGCTGTTGAGTACGAGTACGCGAGTCACTTCGCTCCTGCCTGGATCGCGGTGATGGCGACCGTGTTCACGATGTCCTTGACCGTCGCGCCCCGGGAGAGGTCGTTGACCGGGCGGCGCAGACCCTGCATGACCGGGCCGACCGCGACCGCGTTCGCCGAGCGCTGGACGGCCTTGTAGGTGTTGTTGCCGGTGTTCAGGTCGGGGAAGACGAAGACGGTCGCCTGCCCGGCCACCGAACTGCCGGGCAGCTTGGTGGCGGCCACCGCCGGGTCGATCGCGGCGTCGTACTGGATCGGACCCTCGACGGGCAGGTCCGGGCGGCGCTCGCGGACCAGGGCGGTCGCGGCGGCCACCTTCTCCACGTCGGCGCCGGCCCCGGAGCTGCCGGTCGAGTAGGAGAGCATCGCCACCCGGGGTTCGATGCCGAAGGCGGCTGCGGTACGCGCGGACGAGAGCGCGATGTCCGCCAGCTGGGCGGCGTCGGGGTCCGGGTTCACGGCGCAGTCGCCGTAGACCAGCACCCGGTCGGCGAGCAGCATGAAGAAGACGCTGGACGCCACCGAGACGTCCGGCACCGTCTTGATGATCTCGAAGGCCGGGCGGATCGTGGCGGCCGTCGTGTGCACGGCACCGGAGACCATGCCGTCGGCCAGCCCGGCGTCGACCATCAGGGTGCCGAAGTAGTTCACGTCCCGGACCACGTCGTACGCCAGATCGTGGCTCACCCCACGGCTCTTGCGCAGCTCGGCGTAGCGGGTGGCGAACCGCTCCCGCCACTCGCTGGCCGCCGGGTCGACCAGGTTCGCCCCGCCGATCTCGACGCCCAGCTCGCGGGCCCGGCGGGTGATCTCGGCCGGGTCGCCGAGCAGGGTCAGGTCGGCCACCCCGCGGCGCAGCAGGGTCTCCGAGGCGCGCAGGATCCGCTCCTCGGCGCCCTCCGGCAGGACCAGGTGCCGGCGGTCGGCGCGGGCCCGGTCGATCAGGTCGTTCTCGAACATCAGCGGGGTCACCCGGCTGGAGCGGGCCACCTCGAGCGCCTCGGAGAGGGCCACGGTGTCCACGTACTCCTCGAAGACGCCGAGCGCGGCGTCGACCTTGCGGGGGGTGCTGATCTGCGCGCTGATCCGGCTCGCCGCGGAGATGGTGTGGTAGCTGTCCGACTGGGCGACCACGATCGCGAGGCCGGTGTTGAGGCCCTCGATCACGCGTACGGCCCGGGGGTCCGGGGGCTCGCCGAGGGTCAGCATCAGGCCGGAGAGGGTGACCGTGCCGGCGGCGTGCGCGGCGCTCGCGGCGACCAGCAGGTCGGCCCGGTCGCCGGGGGTGATCAGCAGGGCGCCCTCGGTCAGGTGCTCCAGGACCGTGGGGACCTGGGCGGCGCCGACGACGTAGTCCAGCACGTCGCGGTCGAGGGCGCCGGGCGTACCGGAGAAGACGGTGGCGTCCAGGGCCGCGGCGACCTCGCCGACCGTCGGCGCGGCGAGGACCGGGACCTCGGGCAGCTCCCAGAGCGGGACCGGCAGCTCGGCGGCGGGCCCGTCGATCGCCTCCGGCGACACCCGGTTGGCGATCACCGCCACCACGGTCGCGCCCAGGTCGGCGAGCGAGTGGTACGCGCTGCGGGCCACCGCGGCCAGCGACTCCGGGGTACGCCCGGCGCCGCTCACCACCGGGATCACCACGCTGCCGAACTCGGTCGCGAGCCGGGCGTTGAAGGCGAGCTCGCGGGGGAGCTCGTCGCCGCCCTCGTCGGGTTTGTCGGTGAAGTCGCTGCCGACGATCACCACCGAGGTGCTGCGCCGCTCGACGGCACGGTAGCGCTCGACGATCCGGCCGATCAGCTCCTCCCGGCGGCCGTCGGCGACCAGCGCGGACGCCTCGGCCAGGGTGACGCCGAAGGAGTCCGCGTACGGCACCGGGCCGGGATAGCGCTCGCCGAAGAGCGTCAGCAGCGGGTCGGGACCGGCGGCGGAGACGAGGGGACGGAAGACGGAGACCCCGGCGATCTGCCGGGACAGGAGTTCGACGAGGCCGAGAGCCACGGCGCCCTTACCGGCGCCCCGACCCAAGCCCGCCACATAGACACTGCGCGCCACGGATCTCAACCTACCCGGCGTACGGGCCGAATACCGGGCCGAAAGTCCCCCGGAAGAGGGGCTTCGGTTGTGATCTTGAGCCTAGTACGGCAGCCGCCATTAGCAGTCTGACCTGCTGGGATGTGGTGGGGGCGGGGTCCAACATGGACGCAGCCGCCTGTTGATCATGTGTTTGT
>NZ_JBFAYF010000077.1:0-36634 GCF_040681165.1 Actinoplanes sp. NPDC051851
GGCCGAGATGCCCGCGCTGAGCGGCTCGGTCACCGCCGGCTACACCGCGACGCTCACCGTCGAAGCGGAGCGAGACACCCCACAGCACCAGCCACAACCCGGCGGCGCCTCCGCTGGAGGAAGCGCCGCCGGGGTCGCGGGGCACGGTCAGGAGAAGGTGAACTCGCCGCCGTAGTCGCGGGTGTGGTCGCGGTAGATCGTGTGGTAATGGATCTGGTTCTGGATGACCACGCCGTCCTGGCAGACGAACTCGACCCAGACCGAGGGGCCGTCGATGCGGACGTAATCGGCGTGCTTGGTCAGCGTCGTCGTGCCGGACCAGCCGATGTACGTGTCGTCCAGCTCGGACTCGTACGCGGACATCAGTTCGGTCGCCGTGGCGTCGTCGGCGTTCGCGACCCAGGGCTTGATGGCGGCGAGGACCAGCTGCCTCTGCTCGTCGGAGAGCGCGCTGCCCTTGATGCCCTCCTTCTTCTCCGGGAACTGGCCGTCCTTGCCCGGTCCGAGCAGCACGTCGCTGAACGACTCGGAGATCTGGGCCTTCGCCGTCTCGTCGGTGCTGAGGCTGCCGAGCAGGGCGGACATCCCGCTCTTCATGTCATCGAGCGGCGCGTGCGCGGTGCCGTCGTCGTCGGTCCAGCTGGTCGGTTCGACACCGATGAAGAACGGGGAGGCGCTGACGACCTTCCCGTCCGTGTACGTCATGTCGACCGCGAGGTGGTGCCCGCCGAAGTGCAGCTGCCAGGTCCCGGTGCTGCTCGGCTCACCGAGGAAGGCCAGGTAGTACGACCCGCTGGAGTAGCTGAGCCCACCCGCCATGCCCGCGGCGGCACCGGACGGGATGGCCATCCCGGACGGCATCGCGCCACCGTCGGGCATGGCACCTCCACTGGGCATGGCGCCGCCGGGAGCACCCCCACTGGGCATGGCGCCGCCGGGAGCTCCACCGCCGCCGGGAGCTCCACCGCCGCCGGGAGCGCCACCGGTGCCGCTGCTCGCCTGGACGCTGTTCAGGCGGTCATCGGCGGCGAGGATCTCCTCGACCCGTGAGTAGCCGCTGCCGCTCTGGGTGCCGAGCGCGGTCTGCAGCACGCTCTTCGCCGCCGCCAGCTGCTCGGCGCTGAGGCTACCGAAGTCGATGCCGGGCCGGCACGACCCGCCGCAGGGCAGGTTGGACCAGGCGACCGCGTTCTCCTGGGTGTACTCCAGGCTGACCGTGGACTTCTGGTCATCACTCAGCGTGGCCAGGAATGCGGTCGCGGCCTCGACGACACCGGCGGTGGTCTTCGCGTACGTCGTGAGCGGCACGGCCGTGGCGGCGCCACTCGCGGTGTCGTCGCTCGCGCCGCTGCACCCGGCGACCGACAGCAGCAGCACGCTGGTGGCGATTCCGGTCAGGCCGAGCCAGCGACGGCGCCGGCCGACCGTACGGGAAAGGGCTTGGGGTTTCAAGAAACGTGCTCCTTACTAGGGTGCGGAACCACATATGTCCAGGCCAGCGCCCCGATCGCGGCCACGGTCAGCGCGATCAACATGCCCGTGGTGTGTGCACCGGCGCCGTCCGCGGCCGCGGCGACCGGGTTGTCCCAGCCGAGGCGTGCCAGAAGCCAGCCGCTCGCCGCGACGCCGGTGAGAGCAGCGCCGACGATCCGAAACCACGAGCCTTTCCGGGTACGCGCAATGCCGACGATCACCGGCAGTGCCAGGGCCACGAGGAGGAGCTGGACCAGCTCGATGCCGAGGTTGAACCCGAAGAGGCTGAGTGCGAGCCGTCCGGTGGAGAGCTGCATCTCGGCGAGCACGAAGGAGAACGCCATGCCGTGGCCGAGCCCGAAGAACCCGGCGACCGCGGCCTCGCGACCGGGGAAGATCGGCCGGATCGCGTGGACGGCGCCGACCAGGATGCTCGCCGCGATGAACGACTCCACCGGCCACGCCGGAATGTCGAGATGCGTGAACGCGCTGACGGCGAGCGCGACCGAGTGTCCGACGGTGAACGCCAGGGTGGTCCTGCCGATCCGGACGACGGCGGTGCGGGCTCCGGCGATCTCCCGCCAGCGCCCACCGGCGGCCAGCAGCGGTGCCGGGAGCAGCAGGATCAGCAGGAACAGCAGGTGGTCGGTGCCCTCCAGGATGTGGCTGCCGCCGAGCTCGACCATCGCCACGAACCCGGACCAGGTGCTGCCGTTCTCCAGGTTCACCTCGAGCGGCGCCACGGTCATCGTGCGGGTGTCGATCTGGATGGTGCCGACCTGGGTGGCGCTCTCGGCGTCCTCCGAGATCTGGCCGGTGGACCAGTCCTGCCGGACCGAGACGAGGACGGTGTGCGTGACGACCTGATGCACGACGACGTCATAGGCGAAGGTGAAATGCCGGATGTCCGCGCCCGAGGGCGGCGTGAGGACCACCGTCGCGTCGAGCTCCTGGTACGGCCCGGTCGACGTCTGCTCCGCCTCGGTGATCGACAGGGCGCCGACCGAAACCGACCAGGCGGCGCCGTCCGACGCCGGCGTGATGTGCGCGGCGAGATAGTCGCGGAGCGCATCCTGCTGCGTGGCGGCGTCCAGCTTGCTGGCCGTGGTCAGGTCGCCGAGCGGGATCTGCAGCTCGGCGGTGACCGACGTCTCGTGCACGTCGAGGAGGACGACGGAGTGCGGCATGGGATGCGCCGACGCCGGCGACGCCCCGAACAGCAGCAGCGCCGCTGTCACGGCGACCACGACTCCCACCAGATGTTTCACGAACGGAAGTGTTCCGTGGCGGCATGCCGGAGCGCGTCGTCCCCGCGCAGCGGATCCGGATACCGTCCGCGCGGTATCCGTCGGCCGGCTACTACCGGCGTGGTACGTCGATCGCGCCGCTGCCGTAGACGGCGAGGACCAGGGCCGCCCGGTCGCGGACGTCCAGCTTGGTCATCGCACGGTTCACGTGGGTCTTCGCGGTCAGCGGGGAGATGCCGAAGTGCCGGGCGATCTCGTCGTTGCTCATCCCGGTCGCGACCAGCAGCACCACCTCGCGCTCGCGGTCGGTGAGCGCGGCCAGATCGGGTGCCGGGCGGTGCTCGGGTACGGCCGGGGCGCTCGCGCGGGCCGCCAGCGCGGCCATCGCCTTGGGGGAGAGCATCGAGTGACCTCGGGCGACCGCCCGGATCGCGTCGATCAGGGTCTCCGGCCCCGCGTCCTTGCCGATGAAGCCGCGGGCACCGGCGGCCACCGCGGCCAGTACGTTGCCGCCGGTCTCGAAGGTGGTCAGCACCAGGACGCCGGCGCCGGGGGAGCCGCCCGGGTCCTCGGTGATCCGGCGGGTGGCCTCGATGCCGTCCACGCCGGGCATCCGCAGGTCCATCAGGACCACGTCGACGCCGCCGGCGCGGACCACGTCCACGGTCGCCGCGCCGTCGCCGGTCTCGCCGACCACGACGATGCCGGGCTCGGTCTCCAGGATGCCGCGCAGACCGACACGGATCAGCCGCTGGTCGTCGGCGATCAGGACGCGGATCTGCTCGGGGGTGGTCAAGGCGCGGCCTCCTCGTCGTACGCGTTCAGGGGCAACTCGGCGACGACCTCGAAGTCCGTCCCCCGCGGTGCGACGGTCAGTCGGCCACCGACTGCCCGTACGCGCTCCCGCATGCCCAGCAGACCGTATCCCGGCTCGGCCTCCCCGGTGACCGCCGGGACCGGATTCGACACCCGGATCACCAGATGCCGCTCCCGCACGTCCAGGCTCAGCCGGGTCTCGCCGGTGCCGTGCCGCCGGGCGTTGGTGAGCAACTCCTGGACCACCCGGTACGCGGTCACGCCGACCACGTCGGGCACCCGCCCGGGATCGCCGGAGCGCTCGACGGCCACCCGCATCCCGCCGCTGACCAGCGTCGCCACCAGCGGATCGAGGTCGGCCAGGCCCGGAGCGGGAGCACCGGCACCCTCGCTCCCCGGAACGGGCCCGCCAGCGCCCTCGCTGCCCGGTTCGCGCAGGATCCGCAGCATGCCGGCCATCTCCCGGAGCACGGTCTCGCTGGCCGTCTCCGCCTCGCGCAGCGCCTCCTCGGCCCGGCCCGGGTCGGTGTGCAGGACCCGGCGGGCCAGCCCGGTGTGCAGGCGGACCACCGCGACGTGGTGGCCGAGCACGTCGTGCAGGTCCCGGGCGATCCGCAGCTGCTCCTCGGCGACCCGGCGCCGCGCCTCCACCTCCCGGGTCTCCATCGCCCAGCGGGCCCGGTCCTCGATCGCGGCGATCCGCAGGTGCCGGACCCGGACGGCCGCGCCCAGCCCGGCGGCGGCGGTCGTCCAGAGGACCATGGTGGCGCCGATCGGCGCGAACCGGTCGGCCGGTTCGTAGAGCAGCGCGATGCCGAACACGTCGACGAAGGTCACCAGCCACGCGACCAGGGCGAGCCGCCCGCCGCGTGCGTAGACCAGGTTGAGCAGCGCCAGCTGGCACATCGCCGCGGTGCCGCCGGCCCACTGGTCGAAGACGCCGAGCAGGGTGGGCCCGCACAGGCAGATCAGCCACACGATCAGCGCGGCGCCGGGGCGTACCAGAAGCGCCAGCAGTGCCACGGCCTGCACGACGATCACACAGAGCGAGAGGTTGACACCGGTGTGACCGGGAGCGAACAGCGCGGACTCGGCCGCCACCCCGGCGATGCCCAGCCCGCACAGGGCGACGGCGATCCGGAACCCGGTGAACCCCTCCACCCTTGCGCACCCTAGACGATCAAGGGCGGACGGTGAGGCACTCCAGGGCCCGGGCGCGGTCGGGGAAGGTCTGGAACATGCCGTCCAGGCGCATCGTGTGCAGGACCGTCTGGACGAACCGGGACGGGGCCGCCAGCAGCAGGGCCGCGCCCCGGTGCCGGGCCTCCCGGTGCGCCCGGACCAGCAGGCCCAGCCCCGCCGAGTCGACGAAGCCCACGGCGGCCAGGTCCATCACCACGTTGCGGCCCGCGGTCGCGGCGGACATCACCACCGGGCGGACGGCGTCGGCGACCAGGCTGTCGAGATCGGTCAGCGGGGCGATCACGGTCGCGCGGAGCTCGTCGTGGCGGCGTACCTCGAAAGCTCCTGGATTTTGAATGATCTTCTCGTTCCGGGTCGCCCGGCGCTCGCGGGGGATGCTGATCGAGCAGGACGGGCAGCGGTGGGTGCCGCCGGCGAAGGGCGAACCGGTCCAGCCCAGCTCGTTCAGGTTGGGCCAGACCATGTCCTCGTCGTTCAGGACATCGGTGCTGTTCTCGGTACGCCCGCAGTTGTCGCAGATCAGCGTGACCACACCGGTGCCGTCACCGGTGACCGCGGTCACCGGAGACCACCGGGGCGCCGGTCGGCCGTCGACACCACCAGGGCGACGGCCCCGCCCGCGCAGAGCACCTGGAAGAGGACCTCGACCACGCTCGGGCCGTTCTGGGTGGCATCGCCGCCGAGGCGGGTCAGCACGGTGGCGAAGACCGAGGCACCCACCCCCACGCAGAGGGGTAGCCAGATCGGGGCGCCGCGTCCCCGGGTGGTGACGAAACGCCCGACGAGACCGGTGGCCAGACCGACGGTCACCGCGGTGACCAGGCTGATTGCCGTCATTTCGGAGGTCCTCTGCGATCGGATGGTGACATCGACCAGAATGCGCCGCGTGCTTGGCGGAACCGGCCCACGCTCATGACAATCACGTGACAAACCACTCGCCGGGGCCGACCGGCGGGCTCACCGCACCGGCGCGCGGCATCATGCGGGTATGACCGCCGTGCTGTTGATCGAGGATGACGACCGGATCCGCCTGTCCCTGGCCATGGCGCTGGAGGACGAGGGATACCAGGTGTACGCGGTCGCCAGCGCGGAGGAGGGCATCGCCGAGCAGCGCCGCCGGCCCGCGGACACCGTCCTGGTGGACCTGATGCTGCCGGGGATGGACGGGTACGAGTGCATCCGCCGGCTGCGCCGCGACGACGACGTGCCGATCGTGGTGGTCAGTGCGCGGGATGACACCCATGACATAGTGGCCGGGCTGGAGGCGGGCGCCGACGACTACGTGGTCAAGCCGGTCGCCGTGAAGGAGCTGGCGGCGCGACTCCGGGCCCTGCGGCGGCGCGCGCGGACGGTGGCGACACCCGTACCGGTGACGTCGGTGTTGACCTTCGGGGATCTGGAGATCAGGCCGGAGGCGGGGGAGGTCCGCCTGGACGGGGAGCCGGTCGCCGTGACGCGCACCGAGTTCCGGCTCCTCTGCGAGCTGGCCGATCACCCCGGCCTGGTCCTCTCCCGGCAGCAGTTGCTGCAGCGCGTCTGGGGGTACGAGTTCGGCGACGAGCGGGTCGTGGACGTGCACGTCGGGCGGCTGCGCCAGAAGATCGAGTCGGACACCGGGAAGCCGCGGCACCTGGTGACCGTCCGGGGCCTGGGATACAAGCTGCAGCTGTGAGGCCGATAGGACTGCGTACCCGGGTCAGCGCCGCTTTCGCGATCGGCGCGCTGCTGCTGTCCGCGTGTGTGACGGTGGTGTCATACGAGCTGATCCGGAACACGCTCTTCGCCGAGCGGGAGCGGACCGCGGTCCGGGCGACGTACTATGACGCGGCGATCGTCAGCTCGAGCCTGACCGTCACCGACCCGGACGTGGGCGAGATCCTGCGCACCCTCGACACCGGCGCCGACCGGTACGTGCTGCTGCAGCGCGGCGGGGAGTGGTATTCCCGCGGCGCCGACCCGGTCACCGACACCATCGTGCCGCAGGAGCTCCAGACGATGACCGCCGACGGGCAGGCCGGGGCGCAACGCCTGAGCCGCGACGGCCAGCCGGTCCTGATCGTCGGGGTGCCGCTGCCGGAGAGCATGACGTTCTACGAGATCGTGTCGTTGCGGGAGCTGGAACGTACGCTCCAACTGCTCGCCCTGGTCCTGACCGCCGTGGCGATCATGGTGGCGGCCGGCGGTGCCGCCGTGGGCTGGTACGTCACCCGGCACGCGCTGCGCCCGCTCACCGCCGTCGCCGACGCGGCCCGCGGGATCGCCACCGGTGACCTGGCCACCCGCCTCGACCCGGACACCGAACCCGACCTGGCCCTGCTCTCCGAGGCGTTCAACGACATGGCCGGGCAGCTGACCCGGCGCCTGGAACGCGACCGGCGCTTCGCCGCGGACGTCAGCCACGAGCTGCGGTCCCCGCTGCAGACCCTGGAGGCGGCGGCCAGCGTCCTGCAGCGGCGCAGCGACAGGCTCGACGAGCGGTCGGCGGCGGCGGTCTCGCTGATCACCGCCGAGGTGGCGCGGTTCCAGGCACTCGTCAACGACCTGCTGGAGTTGGCGCGCAGTGACCAGCCGGTGCGGCGCGAAGAGGTGGAGATCGAGGGGCTGATCCGGGGTGTCGTCCGCTCCCGGGGCCTGGACGAGGAGATCATCGAGATCGTGCCGGGGACGCCAGCGCTGTGGAGCGTGGACAAGCGCCGGGTGCAGCAGGCGCTCGGCAACCTGATCGACAACGCTTCACGGTACGGCGGTGGGCCGGTCTCCGTTCGGGCCGGCGGTCCTTCCGGAGGTCACTTCCTCGAGGTCGACGATGCCGGTCCGGGTGTCTCCCCGGAGCACCGGTCGACGATATTCGACCGTTTCGTTCGTGGTCCGGCGGCCAATGACCGGGGCGCGGGGGACGGGACCGGGCTCGGGCTGGCGATCGTCGCGGAGCACGCGGCGGCGCACGGCGGGAAGGCCGGGGTGACCGAGCGGCCGGGCGGCGGCGCGCGATTCCGGATCGATCTCCCGTGAAGCGGCTTCTCGCCCTCTCCGCCGCCCTGTTCCTCCCGGCCGCCCTGTTCCTCTCGGCCTGTGGCGTCTCCGTGCAGGGTGAACCGCACGAGGTGGAGCTGCCGCGACGGCCGCTGACCGCGCAGTCCGCGACGGCGTTCGGGTCCGGGGAGGTCGCGGAGGTGCTCTGCCTCATCCGCGATGGAAAGCTCGCCCAGACCGTACGGCGAGTCAGCGGGATGCCCACCGCGCAGCAGCAGCTGGGCGAACTCGTCTCCGGGCCGACCCCGGTGGAGCAGAACGCGGGGCTCTCCACCGCGCTGGCCGGGATGAGCCTGGAGGTGACCACGCCGACGGTGACCGCGGTGGTCGAGGTGACCGAGGCGGACAGCGGGAGCGGGCGGAACGACGAGGTGCTCGGGTACGGGCAGATCGTGTGCACGCTGACGTCCCGGGCGGACATCGGGTCGGTGTCGTTCACCCAGAGCGGGAAGTCGCTCCGGGTGCCGCGGGGCGACGGGTCGCTCTCGGACGCACCGCTGACCGCGGGGGACTACCGGGCGCTGCTGGCACCCTGATCCCCGCCTTTGTCATGCAACCGTCATGCTTCGGGGGAAGAGCCGCCACACGGCCGGGAGAGCGTGATCGGCATGTCACCATTCTGGGAGCCGACCGGCGACACCGACCAGGCCCTGGTCGCGCGTGCGGCCTGGGCGCTCCGCGACGATCCGCTGGTCCGTGGCGTCCGGCTGGAGATCCTGGTGCAGAACGGGGTCGTCATCCTGACCGGCGAGGTCGAATCGGCCGACGCCAGTCGCGCGGCGAGCCGGGCGGCGTGGGACGTGCCCGGGGTGCACGACGTCTGCAACCGGCTCCTGATCGCCGGTCTCGGTAAACCGCTGGCGTGGGAGTGGCCGGTTTGAATCAGGTCTCCGTCGTCCAGGTCACCGAGCCGCTGGAGGACGACGCCGTACCCCGGTGGGAGCAGTTGATCTTCGAAGTCGCCTCCCGGCGGCCGCGGGAGCTGGTGCTGGATCTGGCCGGCGCCGACCGCATCGACGAGAACGCCCTGGTCCTGCTGCTGCGCGTGAATCACCGGATGACCGTCGGCAATGGCCGGCTGGTGCTGCGCGGCCTGAACACCCAGATGCGGCGGACGCTGAGCTACGGCCGGGCGGATCGCGTCTTCGACATAGTCTGAACGCTAAACAGGGCGACGGTGACCGAACCGGTTCACCGTCGCCCTGGGTGCAAGAAGAAGTCTCACATCCGGGTATGGCGAAGCCGCCCCGGATACATGACAACGGTGTGACGTTTTGCCCGGCGTCCTTTGTTAGGTAACTGTCACGTCGTTGCGCGCTCGCCGTCGAACGCCGGAGCGACGGTGGAGGCATGACCAACCCCCTGATCCGGCTCGACCAGCACAACGGCGTCGCGGTGGTCGCCATCCGCGGCATGCTCGACGCGTCCGCCGTCCCGATGATCCGCGACGTCCTCGGCTGGGCCGTCACCCACCACGACGACGTGATCGTCAACCTCTCCGCGGCGACCGGCGCCGACCGCAACGGGGTGAGCGTGCTGCTCTCGTCGCTGGACCGGGCGCACAGCCGCGCCGTACGCCTGCGCTTGCGCAACCCGTCCCGGCAGCTCGTCGCCGACTTGCGCGCACTCCGGGCCGAGCACCTGCTCTCCTCGGTCTCGTCGCTCTCGGACGCCGCGGTCCGGATTCCCGACCAGCCCGGCGGCTTCTCCCTGCCGTCACGCGGCGAGGTGTTCCCGCTCGCGGGCTGAGGCGCCACTGGCTCCACCCTGTTACCGTGACGGGCCCCTCGTTACGGAGCGTGCATGAAGCCTGGTCCCCTGCTCGCCCTCATGGCGACCGGCGCCGTCACGCTCACGGTGGGTTATTCGGTACCGCCCACGCAATCGCATGGACACCCGAGCTCGCGCCGGGCACACTCCCGCAGGTGGGTACGACCGATGCCGACCTGACCTTGCGATACCTGGCCGACTGGGGTTTCACGCCGATCGGTCCCGACCGGTGGCGGTGGGACGGCACGTCTCCGGAGGAGGTGTCGGGCGAGGACATGGCCTTTGACACCGCGTACGCGATCACCATCGACGACGACCTGGATCCCGTACAGCGTGTGCGTACGGCGCTCGGGTTGCTGGACTTGACCGGCGCCTTCGATGTGCTCACCCATCTGAACGCCTACGTCCTGGACCACCCCGACCCGGCGGTCGCCGACGCCTTCTGGGCTGGCTTCCGCGACCGGATGGCGGTCCCTGAGCCGATCGAGCATCTGCGGCTGCACCTGAGGACGTACTGGTTCTGGGGACGCACCACCGCCAAGTCCGCCTTCAACGCCCTGCTTGGCGACGACGTGCGCCACCTCGTAGCGACCGGCCGCCTGTCCGAGCTGGCTACCGGATCGCCGCGTCTGCGCGCCCGCCACGTCCTGGAAGACTCGGGCACGGTCGACTGGGACGACAAGCGCGACGTCTACCGGGCCGCCGTGACCGTCGCGGCGCTGCGGCCAGCGGTTTTTCAGGCCTTACTGGGCTGTTATCACTCTGTATCCGGCAGTCTCGACCCGGCCGAGGCCCTGTCGCTGCTGGACAGCCTGCATCTGCCCGCCGAGACCGAACAGCTGCCCCAATTGTGTGCGGTCCTCCGCAAGGGCGTCGCGAACCACTACACGGACCCCACTGCCTGGCCGGAGTGACGCGAGGGCCGGGAGCCCTGCTGCTCTGGCAGGCGTCGCGTGAAGACCCGGTCCACTGAGGATGACACGGCTCACTATCCTGGACGCGCGATGTATCGATGATCATTCGCGGAAGGATGATGAGGTGCGGGTGCTGGTCGCTGACGACGAACGGGTGCTGGCGGACTCGGTCGGCGAGGGCCTGCGCCGACTGGCGTTGGCGGTCGACGTCGTCTACGACGGAACCGCCGCGCTGGACCGGGTGCTGACCAACCAGTACGAGGTGGCGGTGCTCGACCGGGACATGCCGGGGCTGACCGGCGACGCGGTGTGCCGGCACATCCTGGCCGCCGAACGCGACACCCGGGTGTTGCTGCTGACCGCCGCCGCCGGGATCCGTGACCGGGTCGAGGGGCTGAGCCTGGGCGCGGACGACTACCTGGTCAAGCCGTTCGCGCTCGCCGAGCTGGCGGCGCGGGTGCAGGCGCTGGGACGGCGGCCGGGCCGCGCGGTGCGGCCGGTGCTGGAGCACGCCGGCATCGTGATGGACACCGCCCGGCACTCGGTGACCCGCGACGGGCTGCCGCTGGCGCTCTCGCCCAAGGAGTTCGCCGTGCTCCGGGTGCTGCTGCGTGCCGGCGGGGCGGTGGTCAGCGCCGAGGAGCTGCTGGAGCAGGCGTGGGACGAGCACGCCGACGCGTTCACCAACTCGGTGCGGGTGGCGATGGTGTCGTTGCGCAAGAAGCTGGGCGACCCGCCGGTGATCCATACCCTGCCCCGCGTCGGCTACCGGCTCCGCGGCTGAGAGCGCGATCATGCGATTGCGCTCGCCGTTGCGGCGGATGGTGCTGATCACCATGATGGCGTTCGCCCTCGGATACCTCATGCCGGATCTCACCGGACGTGCGCTCGCCGTGTGGATGGAGGTGGGTGGCGCCTGCCCGGCGACCCCGGCGGACGGACCCGATCCGGCCGCTGCCGCCTCGTGGTGGTGCGACTCGCAGCCGACTGTCAGTACCTTGATCCGGATCGCCGCCTGGTCGGTTGTCGCGGTGGTCGCCGGGCTGCTGGTGCCGGCCGGCAGGTGGGCGATGCGGCCGCTGCGGGACGTTGCGGCCATCGTCAGTGGAATCGGCCCGAACAACCTGCGCCAGCGGATCACCGCGCCCCGTTTCGACCCCGAGATCGCGGTTCTGGCGCGGGAGGTCAACGGGATGCTGGACCGGGTGGCGGTCGGCTACGAGTCTCAGCAGCGCTTCGCGGCGGCCGCCTCGCACGAGCTGCGCACCCCGCTCGCCGTGCAGCGCACGCTGATCGAGGCCGGGCTGCTGGGCGAACCCAGTCCGGAGCGGTTCGAGCTGCTGGCCGAGCAGCTGTTGGTGTCCAACGAGCGCAACGTGCGGCTGATCGAGGCGCTGCTGGTGCTCAGCGAGAGCGATCGGGGCCCGGCGGCGAGCAGTCCGGTCCGGCTCGACCACGTCGTCGAGAAGGTACTGATCGAGCACCGGGCCAAGGCCGCGGAGGCCGGCGTCACGATCACCAGTGAGCTGCGGGATCGGGTCGTGGACGGCGAGCAGGTGCTGCTCGAACGCCTGGTCACCAACCTCGTGCAGAACGCGATCAAGTACAACCGGCCGGGCGGCACGATCGGCGTCACGGTGGGTGCCCGGCCCGCGCTGCGCGTCGTCAACACCGGCGACGACGTGCCGGCCGCGGCCACCGACGGGCTCTTCGAGCCCTTTCACCGCCTCGGCACGGAGCACATGTCGCGCGCCGACGGGATCGGTCTGGGATTGACGATCGTACGATCGATCGTCCGTGCCCACGACGGTGACGTCACCTGCCATTCGACCGGCCGCGACGGGCTCCGCTTCGACGTCATGCTGCCGGAGCATCGCCACACCCACTGAGATGTGGAAACCATTAGCACTTTCCTTACCGTCCCGGAATGACCTTCCCTGCATAGTTCCCGGCGTCCCACGACGAACCCTTCCGGGAGCCCTGCATGCGACGTCTACTCCTTCCTGTCGGCCTGGCCTGCACCACCGTTCTCGCCCTCGGCGCCTGCGGCACCGGCTCCGGTGGCGATGCCGGGGCCGGGGCCGGCACGACGACCGAGGCCGCCGACGCTGCGGATCAGCAGCAGAAGGCCGAGAACCTGCTGGCCGACTGCATGAAGAAGAAGGGCTTCCAGTACGTTCCCCGGGTCGATGCCGTAGCGTTCGGCTCGCCCACCGATCGGTTCGCCGGGCGGCGCTCGCTGCTGCAGACCGACGACGTCGTGCGGCCGTTGCGGCAGAAGTACGGATTCGGCATCGCCGCCAAGGACGTCTACCCGGACGACCCGACCGTGGCGACCCCGGACAGTGACCCGGCGGACAACCCGAACAACGCCATTCGGGACGGCTTGGACGAGGCCCAGCGCGCCGCCTACGACAAGGCGATGGGCGGCGACACCAAGGACTCCGACGGCGGTTGCGTGGTCCAGGTGTACGGCTCCGTGTTCGGTACCACCGATCTGAACGCCGAGCAGGCCTCGGACAAGTTGGCCTGGCGGCAGTTCAGCACCGACGAGGACGTGGTCGCGGCGGCCCGGAAGTACGGCGACTGCCTGCGCGGCAAGGGCTATCAGATCACCAGCAGCGCGCCCGGCACGGTGGAGCTGTTCATGATGGAGCAGGTCAGACCGATGGGGGCCGCGGCCGTCGGCGAGGAGACCGCGACGGCGTCCGGCGACCCGGAGGCCGCCCTGGCCGACGAGATCAAGAAGGCCGTCGACGACCTGGACTGCCGGGGCGGCTACGCCGACATCGTCCGCACCCGGTACCCGAAGATCGTCGACATCACCCAGGGCGTCGGCTGATGGTGCGGCTGTCACCTCGTTCCGGGCCGCCGCGGGTGGTGGCGGTCACGGCAATGCTGGCCCTGGCGGCGGGCACAGCCGGATGGGGGATCGGGTCCCGGGTGGCCTCGCCCGCCGACGCCGCGGCCGCCCGCCGGCCACCCACCGCCTCGCTGATCACCGTCGCGGTGGAGCGGCGCTCGCTGAGCGCGCTGGTGACCGCGCAGGCCTCGGTGACCTACCGCGAGGCGGTGCCGGTGACGCTGACCGGCTCGGTCGCGCCGGTGGACGGCGACCTGGCGGCCGGTCAGCTGGTCACCCGGGCGCCGGTCGCCGGTCGTACCCTCAAGGAAGGTGACGTGCTGCTGGAGGTGAGCGGCCGGCCGGTGTTCGTGCTGGCCGGGGACGTGCCGATGTACCGCACTCTGGTCGAGGGCAGCATCGGCGACGATGTCGAACAGTTGCGCTCGGCCATGCGGCGCCTGCTGCCCAGGGGTTCACGCCCGGCCGCCGACGGTGCGGCGGACGCGAGCCTGCTGGACGCGGTCGGCCGCTGGTATCGCCGTCGGGGCTTCGAACCGACCGGGATGCCCGCGGAGAAACAGGGCCGGTTGCGGGAACTGGAGCAGCGTGTGCGTACCTCAAGCGGGTCGGCCCGGGCCGCCGCGCAGGCCGCGCTGACCGCCTTCCTCAGGACCGACGGCGCCCGGATCTTCGCCGGTGAGATCGTCTTCCTGCCTCGGTTGCCGGTCCGGCTGGCCGCCGTGACGGCCAAGGCCGGCGCGGTGGCGGCCGGGGAGGTCGCCACCGTCGCCGACCCGGTGCTGGTGGTCACCGGCTCGGTCACCACCGAGGACGCCAAGCTGATCAAAACCGGGCAGAGAGCGACCCTGACCGCCACCTCGGGCACCACCTATCAGGCTCGGGTGACCAGCCTCGGCACCGCGGTGCGGTCCGGCAAGAAGGACGACCCGAACGCCGCGCTCGCGGTCCCGGTCCGGCTCAGCGCGACGACGAGTCTGAGCGGCCTGGCCGGGCAGTCGGTCCGTGCCGACATCACCGTGGGCGACACCGGCGACGCGGTCCTGTTGGTGCCGGTCGCGGCCGTCTTCGCCCGCGCGGACGGGCGGACGCACGTGAGCGTGGACGGGGCCGCGGCCGGCGTGCGGGACGTGCCGGTGACCACCGGGCTGACCGCCGGCGGATTCGTCGAGGTGACCCCGGAGAGCGGCGCGGACCTGGCCGAGGGCGACCGGGTCGTGGTGAGCGGCTCATGACCGAGGTCATCGGGCTTGCCGGCATCGGGCGATCATTTCCGGCCGACCCGCCGGTACACGCGCTCGCCGGCGTCGACCTGAGCATCCACCGTGGCGACTACGTCGCGGTGGTCGGGCCATCCGGCTCCGGCAAGTCGACGCTGCTCAACATCCTCGGCCTGCTGGACCGTCCGGACACCGGCTCCTACCGGCTGGAGGGCACCGAGACCCGCGAGCTGGGCGACCGGGAGCGGACCGCGCTGCGCGGCGCCCGGATCGGTTTCGTCTTCCAGTCCTTCCACCTGATGGACTACCGCGACGTCGAGGAGAACGTGATGCTCGGCGGCCTCTACACCGGACTGGGCCGCGCCGAACGCCGGCGGCGGGCGCACGCGGCGCTCGACCGGGTCGGGATGGGACACCGGCGCGGGTTCCGGCCGACCCGGCTCTCCGGCGGCGAACGGCAGCGGGTGGCGATCGCCCGCGCCCTGGTCGCCGAGCCGGCCCTGCTGCTCTGTGACGAGCCGACCGGCAACCTGGACAGCGTCACCACCGCGACCGTGCTCGACCTCTTCGACGAGCTGCGGACGAACGGCACCACGCTGCTGGTGATCACCCACGACGACACCGTGGCGGCCCGCGCTGGCCGGCGGATCCGGATGGGCGACGGACGGCTGTGGCCGATACCGTCGCCCGATCACGGCGGAGCCGGCGTCGACACGGCACGGGTGCCGACGTGATCCTCGGGGAGGCGCTCAGCGGCATCGGGTCCCGGCCGGCGCGCACCGCGCTGACCGTGCTCGGCACCGTGCTCGGGATCGGCACACTGGTCACCACGCTCGGGGTGGCCGCGACCGCCGGGAACCAGATCGCCGGCCGCTTCGACGCTGCCACCGCCACCGAGGTGACCGTCACCGTGCCCGCGACCGGTACCACGGACGACCCGCCACCGGTGCCGTGGACCTCGCTGACCGACCTGGCCCGGCTCAACGGCGTCACCGCGGTCACCGGCTACGCCCGGTCCCGCGACGGCGACACCCTGCCGGTTCGGGCCACCCCGCTGAACGACCCGGAGCGCGTCGCCACCCGGCAGCTGCCGGTGATCGGCACGGACACCGCGTTCCCGGCCGCCGCCCGGGCCGCGGTCGCCGCCGGCCGGTTCTTCGACCAGGGCCACCTGCTGCGCCGCGACCGGGTCGCGGTCCTCGGCCCACAGGCCGCCGCGCAGCTCGGACTGACCCGGGTCGAGAACCAGCCCGCGATCTTCGTCAAGGACCAGGCGTTCACCGTGATCGGCCTGCTCGCGCCCACCGGCCGCAGCGACGCGACCGAGCTGGACGACGCGGTCGTGCTGCCCTGGAGCACCGCCGAGGTGACCGTACGCGGCGGCCCGCTCACCACGGTCCTGGTGACGACCGCGCTCGGCGCCGCCCCGCTGATCGCCGAGCAGGCACCACTGGCCCTCACACCGAACGACCCGCTCGGCCCGCAGGTCACCGCCCCGCCCGACCCGGCCGCCCTTCGGACCGGAGTGGCCGGCGACCTCAACGGAATGCTGCTGGTCCTCGGACTGGTCTCGCTGGTGGTCGGCGCGCTCGGGATCGCCAACGTGACCCTGGTGACCGTTCTGGAACGTACCGCGGAGATCGGGTTGCGCCGGGCGCTGGGCGCGCGCCGCCGGCACATCGCCGCCCAGTTCCTCACCGAGTCGACGATCGTCGGCTCGCTCGGCGGGATCGTCGGGGTCAGCGGCGGCATCCTGGCCGTGGTGGCGATCAGCGTGGCCCGGGACTGGACCCCGGTGATCGACGGACGGCTGGCCGCGGCGGCCCCGGCGACCGGCGCCCTGCTGGGACTGCTGGCCGGGCTGTACCCGTCGATCCGGGCCGCCCGGATGCAGCCCGTCGACGCCCTGCGCGGCCCGGGATGACCCGCTCTCCCCAGGCCTCGCGCCGACAGCGGCAACAGGACGGTATCGGTCTCACGTCACGTCGGCCCACTCAGAGGTACTCGGAGGCCAAGGAGCAGAGGTGGAGAACGCTCGGGAAGACCGTGTCCTGGCTGGTGTGCGCATGCGCTCGGCGAAGCCGGTTGGTGAGGGCCGCGAGCGCCGCGGTGTCATCGCCGGGCTGTTGGAAGGCGACGGTCAGCTCGACGGGCTGCGGGTTGGCCACCATCCGGGTGAAGTTGCCGTGCAGGTCGGGGTCGAGCTTGGTGTTGTCCAGTCGTGTTCGCATCTGGTCCGACTTCGGGTTCAGGCCGTAGAAGACGCGTTCGCTGAACTCGAACAACCCGTGGATCCGGGCAGCATGGACGTCCGGGTCCGCGCCGAAGGCCCGGGCCACCTCCATCTCCGTGCCGGCCTCGCGGATCCGGACGATGCGCAGGCCGGGGCAGTCGGCCGGGAGGAGGGTGGCCGGCACCTCATTGTCGTCGATCTCGACACCGGGGCGGACCAGGGCGTCCGGCGTCAGGTGCTTGTCCTGCAGCCAGTCCCATCCGCGATGGCGGAAGCCGGCGGCCCGGACGAAGACGACGCGGTCGTGGGTCTGCGGTGTCTCGCCGAGGCCCAGTGCGCTGGTCAGGAACTCGGCGATGGTCGGCTCCTGCTTGGAGTCGTACTTGACGCGGCCGACACCACGGGCGAGCGCACGGGGTAGCTGGTGGTACGGCATCTCGAGGACACCGCCGTCCGGCTTGACGAGGCTCGCGGTCGGCTCATCCACTCCGTGGTGCCGGATGACCAGGGGAATGCGGACGTTTCCGTCGACGTGCAGCCAGACGCCGATGTGGTCGAGCTCCGGCAGACCGGCCGGAATCTCGTAGGTGCCGATCCGGCCGACCTGGCGCAGCGCGTCGTTGATGGCCGCGGCACACCGGTGGATGGTGCCCTGCCCGTACGCCGTCCCGGGATATGCGGTCGGACGCGGTCGCTTCGAGTCCGCCGGCCACGTGCCCGGCGGTTTGAACAGGGCCGCGGGCTGTAGGCACTGCAGGCTCCGGCCGGATCTCGCGAAGCCTTTCCGGAGCGCGGACTTCGGGTCGATGCGGTCCCGCTGGGCGAAGTGCCGCGGGCCATCGAGTTCGAGGATCGCGACCCGGGGATCGGGGCAGTCGCCCAGCTCCCGCTCGACCTGGTTCGCGTACTGGCCCTGGCGAACGTCGGCAGATCCGTTCTTCTCCCGCTGGATGCCGGCGGCGAAATCGGTGCCGTCGTGGAACCGGACCTCGAGGTGGAGATCCCCGGTGTACCGGGCGACGTCCGGCTCGCCGGCGTCGTCGGCCCGTTGGAGACCGAAGTGGTGTTCCAGGGTCGCCAGCACCGCGTTCTTCGTGAGATCGCTGTGTGTCCACAGCTCGACGGTGTACCGGCGCTCCGGGTCGAAACGTATCTTGATCGAATCGGGGCGCCGGGGCTCCGCGCGCGGGTGCTTCCCGATCGGCCGGATGCTCAGTGGTTCGAGGAGAACGGCCAGCCGCTCGTGCACCTCGATGTGGTCGCCGGGCACGAATCCGGTGCGCGCGGCGTGCAGCAGCGACGGGGACCTCCCCGCACCACCGGCCGGGACGTTGTCGTCGACCGCCTCGCTGGTGGTGCCGCCGCTGTACAGCACATAGGCGCGAATGGCGCCCTCGCCGGCCGCCGTCGCCGGCGCCGCGAAAACCTTGTCGGGCGCGGGAAACGGCAGTTGGGTCAGGGTTGCGAGGGCTTCGCCGAGGCCCGGAGCCCACTGCCACTGCCAGCGGCTGTCCTGATCCTTGGCAGGGCGCCGCCGTACGGGGGCGGCCAGCAGGGTGTGCGGTTCCTTCTCTCGGAGGAAGCCGTTCGGCGCGTGCAGCCACATCGTGGCGCCGAGATTCGGCACGTACGTGACCGGGGTGAGCGGGAATCGGCTCATGCTCAGGTCCGCGTGCAGATGCGGCCGCGGGTGGTTGGGGACGGTTTCGACATGAAAGGAGATCTTGGCGGTGACGAGACCCTCGCCGGCTCGGTCCTCGATCCGGATCGGGGGCCAGATGACGACGTCCCGGCGGTTGTTGCGCTGCGGCGGTCCCAGGATGAGCTGCTGCTCTTTACCCAGCAGCGTGAGGCCGGCGGCCGCGACGTGCTGGGCGACGAAGGTCGGCAGCATGTCGTAGACGTGCGCCGCCGGCGCCGCGGTGCTGTTGCGCCGGGGCCGATGCTCCCCGACGTTGAACTCCCTCGACACGAACTTGAGATCATCGGAGTCCAGTTCGGTGAACCAGTCGATTTTCGCGGTGATCTGGGTAGCGGCCCAGGCCGCGATCGCGACGGTGACCACACGGCGGTCGACGCCGGGGAAGGCCACGACGAACGTCTCGGAGCGCACTCCGCCGACGTGCATGACGGCGGGGTCGACTGCGAAGATGATCTCTTCGAGGCCGCGGCTCGGCAGCGAATAGCCGGGCTTCTGGTACGCCGCGTCGAACCGCTGTAGCCATGCCTTCGGCAGGGCGGCGACCAGGCATTCCTGATCCCATCGGGCGTCTTCTTCGATGGCGAAGGCGGTCAGCGAGATGCTGTCGGCCATGGGTTTCCTCGAGGACGTCATCCCGTTGCCTTCCGATCGGTGCCGAGCGGGTCGTTGGTGCGGACGAGGTGGCTCATGAGCTCCCAGACCGCCGTGTTCACGGCGTGCAGCCGGTGGTCCTCATCGGTGGCGTCGAGGCCGGGCGCGCGCAGCAGACCGGCGAGGTAGGCGTCGAGGGCGAGCACGATGCTGGTCCGCTCGGTGTCGGCCGCGCTCTCGCCGTTGGCCAGGCGCGGAGCGAAGGCCGCGTCGCAGAGCAGCACCCGGGTCGGCTGGTTGCCACGGATCGTCCGCCCGATGGTCTGGCTCATCGGCACCAGCAGGTTCGCGACGAATGCGGGGATGTGGTCGTCGTCGAGGTTCTGGAACCGGACCGGCCCGCCGATGACGTCGTACCAGAGCCGGCGCGCCGCGTCCCGCAACTGGCCGGCGAGATCGGCGACCTCGCCGGGCGGCCCCATCTGGACCAGGTGCGGTGGGTCCCGCAGATGTTCCATCGCCATGCGGCTGACCAGGGAGAGCGGGAAGGCCAGATCGAACGGGGGCGGATGGGATCTGGTCAGATAGACCACCGCGCCGAGGGCGGCGGTGTCGCCGGCGTTCAGGATGTTGTATCCACGCTGGATCGCCATCTCCGCGGCGACCAGGACGTCGTCGTTGCCGAGGCCGAAGCGGCCGACCTGACGCCGCCGGATGCCGCGCTCGCCGGGGTCGTCGGCGTCCGGGACGACCCTGCGCGACTGCAGGTGGGTCCGGTCCAGGCGGTCGTTGACGGTGTCTGCCTCCTCGCCGGAGAGGACCACGAAGAGCACCTTGCGACGGTCCTCCGGTAACGCATCCCGGAGCTCGTCGAGCATGCTTTGAAGGGCGCCCCCGTCGATTCGGCAGAGTGCGCTGACCATCTGCCGCAGTGCGTCGTGGCGCCTCCTCCCACGCTGCCCCGAGACGAAGATCGGCTGGTCGTCGGCGCGGAGGCTGCGGACCTCCATCCGGGAGCGCAGCAGGGCCTCGCGGTCGTCATCGGGCTGGAGCAGGACCGCGTCCGGCGTGATCGGGATGTGGTAGAACGAGGACCCCGGCGCCCAACTGGTCGCCGAGGTCAGGATCACGTGCGGGCCGTCCACACCCTCGCAGGAGAGCAGGTCGTGGGCGTGGTGCAGGAGCCAGCGGCCGACGCCGTGCACCCAGAGCAGGCGCAGGGTGGCGCCACCACCGGGATCGGCCGTCCAGCGCAACGCCAGGATGTTGCCCATCGGGGCCTCGGGTACCAGGGTTCGATAGTCCCGCGGTGGCTGGCCGACCCAGAAGCCCTCCTCGTCGGGCAGGGCGAGCCTCGCCCGGATCGACGGGTACATCGTGGACATGGCGAAGAACGTCGCCGTGATGTAACCGGCCCAGATCGCGGCCTCGATGATCAGGCGGAGATCGGAGTGATCGTCGGTGCGCGCATGCCGGTCGATCCAGTCGTCCAGGGCGCGCTTGACGGCCGACTCCCGGCGAACCTGTGCGGTCAGCACCGACACGATCGGCCGGAGCATCTCCGGCACCGGGTCGGGATTCTCGGCGTACGCCTGGAGGTTCAGACGGTAGAACTCGTCCGCCGCGTCCTCGTCCGCCCGGTCGCCTTCGCCGCGGCTGGGTAACCCGAAGAGGCTCCGGACCGCGCGGCGCCACAGGGAATGGGCGGTGAAGGGCGCGTCACCGAGAAGCGCGCGCAGGCCGTCGCTGGACGGTGACAGCGCGAGGCTGTTGAGGTTGAAGACGGCGTTCTCGTGAATCTGGAGGTTCTCGTTCC
Organism: Actinoplanes sp. NPDC051851; assembly: GCF_040681165.1. Classification (NCBI taxonomy): domain Bacteria; kingdom Bacillati; phylum Actinomycetota; class Actinomycetes; order Micromonosporales; family Micromonosporaceae; genus Actinoplanes; species Actinoplanes sp. NPDC051851. Next base: position 20,882 of record NZ_JBFAYF010000077.1, read on the forward strand.
ACCGCCGGACCTCGGCGTCCGCGGCGGGTGCCATGCTTCGCACGGCCAGTGCCTCGTTGGTGCGCTCGACCATCCGATGCGACCAGCCCCGGCCCGCACCGACCAGGTTCTCCTCCTGCACGAAACGGCGGTCGAACACCTGCTGGACCGCGTCCGCCTCGTCGATGATCAGCAGGTCGAGGTGCCATTGCGCCGCTTCGAACCAGCGGACCGAGACCGTTGCCGGCTCCGCCCGGCTGACCAGCAGACATTGCGGTGTGGTCACCCAGATCTCCGCCTCGGCGACCTCCCGGCGCACCCGTTGCGCCGGGCAGATCGATAGCAGCGGGCAATCGTGCCGGGTGTTGCGGCCATCGGTCGATCGCAGTGTCCCGCGGCAGGGGAACTTGTCGGGTTCGAGCGGTGCCCAGCCGGGGCCGTTGTCCCGGCGGAACTGTTCGAGCAGGCATGAGACGTTGGTGTACGCGGCCGCGGGGTCTGGTGTGGTGGCGTCGGCCGGAACGAGTTGGGCACTCTCCTCCACCATGCTTCGCCAGTACCGTCCGGCGTGCTCGGCCCGGCTCCTGCTCCCGAAAAGGGGAACCGCCTTGATGCCGAGGTTCCGGAGAAAGCTGACCTTGGCGAGGACGTCGCTGACCGAGCCGACGACGATGCCGACGCGGTTGCCGTGGAAGACGGCACGATCGATGGCGATGAGGTCGGTCAGGGTCGTCTTGCCGGAGTTCATCAGGCCGACGATGTGGGTCAGGCCGTCGACCCGGAACGTGGCGGGCCGGTCGACGAGACGACGCCGGCCGGGCTCGACCGCGTTGAAGCGAACGTTCGTGAGGAGCCGCCGCTCCCAGTTGCGGTTGGTGACCTCGGGTTTGGCGGCTAGCTTGTCGTCGACCCAGCGGGCGGTTCGGGTCAGGTCGCCGGTGAAGGAGATGTCCCACGGTTCGCGGATCCACCCCGCGCGGGGCGTGATCGGCGTGATCGGCACCGGCGCCGGCAGCTCGCCGGGGAACTGCACCTGGATCTCGCGGTCCGGGGCCGGGCGGAAGTAGTAACGGCCACCCGCCTCCGCCGGTGGACTCGACTCGGCCGGGCGGTACCCCAGCGGCTCGGCCAGCGCGGTGGCGTACGTGTCCCGGCGCTCCGGGCAGTTCACGGTACCGATGGGTGTGAAGGCGGCGTTCTCCTCGCCCCGAGCCGCCGGATCACCCGTCGGCCGGAAGATGCGCCATTCCTGCGGGACTCGTACGTAGCGGTGCAGCATGGTCCGCCAGTAACCGCGCCGGCTCACGTCACCCATCCGATGGCGCACCCGGCGGACCACCGCCTCGGTCTCGTCCCCGACTCGTACGTACCCCGAGAGCAGGGCCTGCAGCGCGCGGACCGGCTCGCCGGGAACGTAGTGGTGCAGGAAGGTGAGTCCGAGCTCCACGGCGCAGAAGGCGCGGATATCCATGATTGACGTCGGAAAGGACGCGTCGTCGAGTTCCTGGACCAGGTTCTCGCACCAGGAGGAACCGTCTCTCATCGGCTCAGCTCCCGGGCACGCGCCCGGACCTGGCGGACCAGGCCCTTCTCGTCGATGACCCGGACGTCGTGGCCCCGGCCGTCGAGGGCGGCACGCAGGTCCTTGCTGTACCCGGCCCGAAGCCACCGGTGCATCGGGAGGGCCAGGTACCGCCGATCGCACTCGATGTCGGTCGGCCACGTGAAGGACCGCCCCAGCAGCGTGGCGCTCACCTGGTCCTTCGCGTCCACACCCCAGGTCTCGACGACCTTTGTCTTGTCGCTTTGTTCGAGGAACTCGATGAGGACGTCGAGCTTGTCCAGCTTCGGGTACGGCGTCACCCGAATCGCGCCGGCCGGTTCGTCAGCGTGCAGATCGTTCAGAATGCGTGCTTCGACCAGTCCCGGGTCGTGGATGTATCGCCGGGTCGCACGATTCTGTTCGTAAATCACGGCGAGGGGATTGAGATCGACGAAACGCGTCGGCTCGTTGGCGCCGCAGCCGGCCGTGCCGCAGGAAACTCCGCGCCGGGCGACCACGTTGTGGCACCGTCGACAGAGCCGGTATCGCTCCACATCCGTCGCCGGCTTCTGGTCGTACGCGGTCTGCATCAGTTTGAGGACGTACGTCTGCCCGGAGTTGTCCCTCTCCGGCAGATGACGCTCCAGCTTCGTGACCTGGGTGTCGTCCACCACGGCGTGATCGATCAGGAAGCGCCGCAGACGGACGTACGCCTCCTGGCGCTCGGCGGGGCTCTTTCCGTTCTGCGCGGCGGCCTGTTTCAGGGCCTCGAAGACCCGTTGCTGGGTCCAGCCCGCCTCGACGTCGGACCGCGCGTTCCGGGCACCCTGCACCGCGAAGTCGGTCAGCCGGTCGCCGTCCAGCAGTGACTGATCCAGATCGGCGCTGGACAGCCGGAGCGCGACCGGCCAGGTCGTCATCGGCCGGCCGCAGAGCGCCAGGAGATCGAGGTCGCTCCAGTCGGGTAGCTGTCCGAGTTGCGCGCATCGCATCCACAGCCGGCCGAAGCCGGCCCGCCACGCCGCCGGCAGTAGGCCATCGGTGTTCGCCTCGTCCGGGCCGGATCCGGCCCGCCGATCGAGGATCTCGGCGAGGCCGGCCGACAGGAGGGTGACGATGAGGTAGTCGTCGTCTGGCGGCGTCGGTTCCAGAACCGGCATCTCACTCCCGTCCCGGCAGGAGGTCGTCGAGGGATGGAACCGCCCGCGCGGCGGTCAAGGCGTCGATCGCGGTTCGTAGCGCGGTGAGGCGGCCCGCGCTGCCCAGATGTTTCAGCAGCTCCTCGTCGGAGGCCCGGGCGATCAGCTCCGGGTTCGTGAAGCCGGCCGCCTGTAGGGCGAGGTAGTGCTCACGTGCCAGGCCGGCCTGGCAGATCGCCAGTGGGGCGAACACCTCCGCGATGCCCAACTCGAGTTGGACGGGCAGGTGCCGGCCGAGGGTCGTGAGATCGGCGGCGGGGTGCAGCTCGGCCGCGATACCGAGCACCGTCTCGACGAGGTCGTGGGCGCGTGAGGCGACCGCTCGTACCGGCCCGATCGCATGGTGATCAGACAGACCGTCGGTGAGAAACCGCTCGAGTTCGCCGGATGAGGTGCCGTTGATCCACAACAGCAGCGCCACGGCCCGGGCTACCCGCATCGCAACGACTCGTTCGTCGGTCGCCGGGGGTCTGATCGCTTCCAGGACCACACCCGCCGCACCCTGCTGGGCGAGGGAACGGACTCGGGTGCTCGTCTCAGTACGCCGAATCTTGCCGCTGGCCAGCGGCAGGCGGAGTTGGTCGAGCTCCTTGGCCAACTGGAGGACGGTGATCAGAGTCGCCGGATTCAGCTGATCGGCGGGCGTGATCCGCAAGGTCTGGGAAACCCGCAACGCGGAACGAACCGACATGCCGCCCCCGGCCACCACGGCGCCGAGCCGGGTGAGCCGCAACCGTCCCGGTTCGGTCTCCGCGGCGAACTCCGCGCCGAGGAGCATCGTCAGGGCCTCGGCGACTCGGGCCGGCTCGAACACGTCCGGGCTCCCTCGCAGGCGGGCCTGGTGCGCGGCGAGGCTCTGGGTGAGAACCCCGATCACGTCATCGTGCGCGACGTCGTGTCCCTCGGCCCGGACCGTGGTGATGGCGACCGTCCGCAGAACGGCCGTCTCGACGTCCGGGTCCGGGCCGAGCAGGGCCGACCGGACGGATTCCAGAGCGCCGGTGATGAATCGTCGCCAGAGCGTGTCGTCGTCGGCCGGGCTGTGCGACAGCGCGATGGACCGGCCGTGGTCAGTGCGGCCGAGCCGTCCGGCGCGCCCCGCGATGTTCTTGTACTCGGCCACGGCGTACCAGGCAGTGTTGCTGCGGCCGACCGGCCGGTGCAGCTCCGCGATGATCACGGTCTCGGCCGGTAGGTTGACGCCCTGGGCGAGAGTCGTGGTCGACACGACGACCCGGATCGAGCTGTCGGGGCGGCCGAAATGCTCCTCGATGACGTGGCGTTCCTCGTGATCGAGCTCCGTGCTGTGAAAGGCGACGCCGCCGGCGAGGCAGGACCGCAGTTCGGTGTTCGTCAGGTTCTGGTCGCCGATCGGCAGCTCCTCCAATGCCGATACCGCGGCGGGCAACGCCATCCGGTCCGCGAGCTCGCGGGCCGCGTTGCGGACGCCGGACCGGGTGTTGCCGACGACCAGCACCTGCTGCCCGTCGGTCACGAGTTTGTCGACCAGCGGCGTCAGGAGCGCCCGGCCGTTGACCGCCCCGTGGTCGGCATCGAGCAGTTTCTCGCGGTGTTCGGTGCCGGTACCGTCGCGATAGCGGTACCACCCGTGGCGATCGAGGAGGCCCTCGTCCAGCGGAACCGGCCGGTCGGTCCGGATCAGGAGCTCGGCCTGCAACCAGGAGTCCAGGCCACCGAGCTCACCGAGCACCGCGGAGAGGGCGATGAGTTGTGGCCGGGCGCCGTTCTCCCGGCGTGCCTTGATCAGGGTCAGCAGCAGTTCCAGGCTGGGCCCACGCTCGGGATCCACGATCGTCTGGATCTCGTCGATCACCACTACCGTGACGAGGCGCAACAGGTGCTCGTGCAACAGAGCCAGCCCGCTGAACTTCTCGTACGTGCACACGGCGATGTCGAACTGCCCCCGCAGCAGGGCCGGTACCTGGTCGGAGTTGTCACCGGTGGCCCGGACCAGCCGGATGCCCGCCGGTCCGTACATCCGGCTGAACTCCCGGTACTGCTCATTGACCAGCGCCTTGGTCGGTAACAGGAAGACCGCTCGGCCGCCGGTCCGGGTCGCGTGCAGGGCGCCCATCTCACCGATCAGCGTCTTCCCCGCTGACGTGGGGGCCATCACGAGAAGGTTGTTCCCACGTAGCAGGCCCGCCGCGTTGACCGCGTCCTGCTGCAGCTGGTTCAACCGGAGCCCGGCGGGCCACCCGGCCAGGAGCGCCTCCGGTATGCCGTGCCCCGACAGGCTGCGGATGTCATCGGTGACGGGCGTCGGCGACGTCGGCGGGAACAGGTGGTCAAACCGCTCACCGCGAGTGAAGACGGGCCAGCGGACGGTGCCCTCCAGGACCATCCCCTGCATCGGATCCTGCCGAACGCCGCCGGCGCCCGACGCGTTCGCCCGGACCAGTTCCGTCACGTTCTTCAACAGGTCCCGCAGGTCGAACAGACCGTCGGCGGCGATCCCCGCCGTGTCGAGCAACGCCGTCAGCAGACTGTGTGTGAGTAGCCCGTGGCCGATCCGCCGGCTCTCCCAGGCGCGCTGTTCGGCAGAGGAGGCGGTGAGCACGATCCGGGCCTTGCCCGTCACCTTCGAGAGCAGGGACGTGGTGAGATCCGGACCGTCGGCCGACACCGTCCGCGGCCGCATATCGGTGTTCAGCTTCCGCAAGGCGGCACCGGAGAAACAGCAGTCGAGGACGACGAGCAGAAGCCTCGCGGGTACGGCACACGCGAGGTCGGTGAACTCCTCAAGGGAGATCGCTGTCGTCGCCAGATCATCCGGATCGGCGTCGTAGGTGACGATCCGGTGCGTATCAGAGCCGTGGCCGGCAAAGGTCACGACCACCACGTCGTCCGGAGTGCTGCACGACCTCAACTCGATCAGGGCGGTACGGATGGACTCGCTCGTCGCGTCCGCGTCGGTGAGCAGTGTGCCGCTGTCGTCGAGGTTGTCTGAGAAGATCGCGTGTAGCGCTGTCGCGTCGCGGCTGGCGGACGTCAGATGGTCGATCCGTTCCGACCGGCACCGGTCGATGCCGATGAACAGGCCGTGGAAACGTGGCGTGCCGGGCGCGCCGCCGGGCTGTGGCGCCGCCGCCGAGAGATCCCGCTGCACGGGGCCCTACTCGCCGATCTGCCAGGGCTGTAGCCGACTGGTGTCCATCGCTGGTGGTGGCACCCGGCGGCCGCCGGCCGGGCTGAGGTCGTGGAAGTGGTCCGTCACGCCCGTTCCTGACGGACAGCCTCCGTCGGGGGAGGCGGGAGTCAACAGGAGTTCGCCGGTTTCCGCAGGAGTGCGACCGCGGTAGACGTGGCATGGCGAAACGTGGCCCGTGTCCGCATTTCCCGCAGACACGGGCCACGCTCGTCAGGTCAGGCGGACTTGCGGGCCGTGGTGAGCTCGGTGCCCGTCGGGTCGACCGAGATGGTCAGGTTGGCCACGTAGCCGGCGCTGACCGAGCCGGTCACGGTGGCCATCTCGCGGGCCGCCAGGTCGTCGCCGAAGACGCCGTCGGTGGCCAGGGTGATGTCGTCGAGGTTGGCGGTGCTGCCGGAGTAGACGCTGGAGCCCGCGTACACGGCCTCCGAGACGGCCTCGGGCAGGGCGATCTGCGAGGTCTTGCGGATCGCGCCCGAGCCGCTGGTGGCGTCCGCGAGGGAAGCGTAGACCTCGAAGTGGATGTGCGGCCAGCGGCCGGTGTAGCAGCCCGGGAAGATGCTGGTGAAGGTGACCTTGCCGGTGGAGTCGGCGACCTGGATGCCGCGCAGGTAGTTCTGGCGGCGGGCGCCGAGTGAGTACAGCGAGTACCGGCCCTCCGCGCTGCAGTGCCAGACGTAGACGGCCGCGCCCGCCAGCGGCGAGCACGACAGGTTCTGGACGGTGAGTGAGAACGTCAGCGGTACGCCGTCGGCGGTGCCGCTGTACGACCCGAACGACGAGGTGATGTCACTGCGGACGATGCCGTCCTCGATGCGTACGTCGGGGCCGTTGGAGCCGTCGGCCGGGTACGGGCCCTCGGTCTCCGACTCGACCTCCGCCAGACACGCGGCCTCGACGGCTTCGGCGGCCTCGGCGGTCATGCCGTTCAACAGCGCACCGCCGGTCAGCGCGAGCGCGCCCGCACCGCCGAAGACGCCGAGCATCCTGCGCCGCGACATGGTGCGCAGGTCGAATGCCAGGCCCTTGTCGTGGACGGCCCGTACGTAGGCCTCGTTGTCCTGTTCGTACTTGTCCTGCATGGGTATACCCCTCCTGCTTTGTCAGAAGCTGACACCCGCATCAGAACATCGAAGTTTATGAATATGCTGTGTTTGATCATGATCGCGTCATACCGCTTATGTCATAGCGGGATTGAACGATGACTCAGGATCGCGGTGCTGGTCGGCTTCGCGGAGGGCGGCCGCGGTTGGGGCGGGGGCGCCGTCAGGGGCCGGTGGTCAGCAGGGTGGCCAGGTCGTCGGCGAGGCGGTCGTCGAAGGGGGCCGGGACGGCGAGCAGGCGGTACCAGATCACGCCGTAGATGACGTCGGCCGCCACGTCGGCGTTGACCGAAGCGGGGAGGTCGCCCCGCTGGGCGGCGCGGTCGGCCAGCGTGGTCACGGCGGCGCGGCGGTGCTGGAGGAAGTTCGTACGGAAGCGGTCGCCGAAGACCGGGTCCAGCTGGGCCTCGACCATCAGGGCGCGCAGCAGGTCGGGGATCTGCGGGGCGCGCCGGACCAGGGCGAAGCTGTCGTCCAGCAGGCGCCGGATGTCGGCGGGCCAGTTGCCCTCGTCGGGGATCGGGATGTAGAGGTCGGCCTTGCGGGTGAGGGCCTCCAGCAGGATGTCGCCCTTGGACGGCCAGCCGCGGTAGATCGTCTGCTTGCCGACGCCCGCGCGCTGGGCGATCTTCTCGATCGACGCGGCGGCGTAACCCTGTTCGGCGACGATCTCGGTGGCGGCCAGCAGGATGGCGTCGCGGCTGTCCTGGCTGCGCGGGCGGCCCGTGCGCCGCGGGGGAGGTGCGGCGCCGTCCGCTGTTCCGGTGGTCATGGCCGGTCATGCTACCTCTTCCGAATCGAGACGGACCGGATTGAAACTCGGGTGGCCGTGAGCTACGGTCACTTACGAACCGAACCGTCTCGTTGCGTAAAGGGAGTGGCCCATGTCCATCCTCATCGTCGGTGGCACCTCGGGTATCGGCCTGGCCACCGCTCGTCGTCTGGCGGCGACCGGCGCGGACGTCCACGTGGCGAGTCGCGACGCGGCCAAGGTCGCCGCGATCGCCGCCACCGATCCGGAGCTGGTGGCGCACCGGCTCGATGGCGGTGACGGGCCCGCCGTGGCCGAGCTCGGCGCGCGGCTCGCGCCCCTGGACGCGCTCATCGTCACGCTTGCCGGGGCGGAGGGCTCCGGTACGCTCGCCGAACTCGATCTGGACTCGTTGCGCCGGGCGTTCGAGGCGAAGTACTGGCCGACGTTGATCGTACTGAAGAATGCTCTTCCACATCTGGCGGAGAGAGCCTCGATCACGCTGGTCGGGGCGGTGAGCGCACACGCCTTCCTGGCCGGTGTGGCCGGGATCGGGTCGCTCAACGCGGCGGTCGAGGGGCTCGTGCGGCCGCTCGCCGCGGAACTCGCGCCGCGCCGGGTCAACGCCGTCTCGCCGGGGCTGGTCGACACGCCGTGGTGGAACGGGCTCTCCGCCGGGGAGCGCGAGGCCTGGTTCTCGGCGGCGGCCGAGGCACTGCCGGTCGGCCACGTCTCCACCGCCGACGAGATCGCCGAGGCGGTCGTCCTCGCCGCCACCAGCACGTCGATGACCGAAGCCGTGCTGAACGTCGACGGTGGCGCGCGCTTCGCCCGATTCTGATCAGGTCAGCCAATCGTCAGGTTCGCGGCGTCAGTTGATCGTCAGGTTCTCGGTGCAGGTGCCGAAAGGCGCGTCCGGCCCAATGGAGGGCGTGCGAGGATCGAATGACGTGATGAGCCGGCGGACGCTGTTGATCGGTGGGGCGGCCGCCTCGGTGGCCCTGGTCGCCGGCGGGGCCGGGCTGGCCGTACTCAAACACCGGCTCGACGCCTACCGGGATCCCGGGCAGCGGCGCGTCGACGCGGCCGGCTACCGGCAGAAGGTCGCGCAGATCGGCGACGTGGCGCTCAGCTACGTCGAAGGGCCGGACATCGGGCCGCCGCTGGTCCTGCTGCACGCGCAGCACATGGACTGGTACAGCTACAACCTGGTGCTGCCGGCGCTGGCCGCGTCGTTCCACGTCTTCGACGTCGACTATCCGGGGCACGGCGGCACCGTCTGCCCGGCCGGCTACCCGATGACCGCCACCCGGATCGGGGGAGACCTCGCCACGTTCATCGAGACCGTGGTGGGGGAGCCCGCCTACGTCACCGGGAACTCCTCCGGGGGCCTGCTCACCACCTGGCTGGCGGCGAACCGGGCCGACCTGGTGCGGGCCATCGTGCTGGAGGACCCGCCGCTGTTCTCGTCCGAGTACCCGCGGATCGCCCGGACGATCGCCGACCGGTCGTTCCGGACCTGCGCCAACGCCGTCCGTGACGGTACCGGCGACTTCCTGCTCTACTGGATCCGCGCCAGTAGGACGTTCTTCGACAAGAACGTCGGCAAGGGCTCGGGCTGGGCGCTCACCGAGGCGATCAAGGAACGGCGGCGCGCGCATCCGGGGGAGCCGGTCGAGATCGGGCTGCTCTCCAACGACACCGTCCGGCAGTTCATCCGCGGGCTGGACCGGTTCGACCCCCGCTTCGGCGCGGCGTTCCACGACGGCAGCTGGAACGCCGGTTTCGATCACGCCGAGGCGCTGCGTGGCATCGACTGCCCCACGCTGCTGCTCCAGGCGAACTTCAGCGTGCTCGCCGACGGCACGCTGGACGGCGCGATGAGTCAGGAGGACGCCTCCCTGGCCATGTCGTTGCTGCGCCGGGGCACCTACCAGCGCGTCGACGCGACCCATGTGATCCACTTGGACAAACCTCAAGATTTCGTACGTACGGTCCGGGCTTTCCTCCTGACCGGGAACCAGTAGGTGTGATGACCGTGCACGTCCTGGTCGTGGACGACGACGAGGAGATCCGCGAGATGCTCGCCTCCAGTCTCGCGTTCGCCGGCTTCGCGGTGGCGCTCGCCGCGAACGCCACCGACGCGTACGCGGCCCTGCGCGACGGCCCGGTCGACGTCGTGGTCCTCGATGTGATGATGCCGGGTCAGGACGGCTTCGACGCGGTGCAGATGATCCGCCGCCAGTACCCGGACCTGCCCGTGCTCTTCCTCTCGGCCCGGGACGCGGTCGAGGACAAGGTCCGCGGCCTGCGCCTGGGCGGCGACGACTACATGGCCAAGCCGTTCAGCGCGATCGAGCTGGTCACCCGGATCGAGGTGCTGGTACGCCGGTCCGCCCGGGGCGGCGAGCCGTCCGCCCCGGATCGCGGGCAGCTCGGTGCGGATGACGGGCAGCCCGGTGCTGGCGGCGGCCCTCTCGGCGCTGGCGGCGGGCGTTCCGGCGTGGGTGGCGGCCGTCTCGGCGTGGGCGGCGAGCGGCCGGGGCCGGGGCCGGGGCCGGGGCCGGGCGGTGTGTCGCGGCCGGGTGGTGTGCTGTGCTGTGCGGATCTGGAGCTCGACGCCGGGCGGCACCTCGTGCGGCGCGGCGGTGCGGGCATCGAGTTGTCGCCGACCGAGTTCCGGCTGCTGGAGCTGCTGCTGATCAACGCCGGCCAGGTGCTGTCGAAGGGGCAGATCCTCGCCGCGCTCTGGCAGTACGACTTCGGCGGCAGCGGCAACATCGTCGAGCGCTTCGTCTCCAGCCTGCGTCGCAAGATAGACGACGGTCGGCCGGCCCTGATCCGCACCGTGCGCGGCTTCGGGTACACCATCCGTGAGCCCGAATGAGGCCCCGCTCGATCCGGGCCCGGCTGACCGTCACGCTCTCGATCGTGACGGTGCTGGTGGTCGCCCTGTCCGCGCTGGCCAGCATCACCGTGGTGTCGCGCTGGCTGAGCACCCGGGACGCCGGGCAACTGGCGAACCTGTCGGCGCGGGTGGCCGCCAGCCTGCGAGCCGCTCATGGGGTACGTCTGGACGGCGCGACCCTGCGGGCGACGGTCGGGCCCGCGTACCAGGTCGTGCTGGTCGCCGCCGACGGCCGTACCGTGAGCGAAGGTCTTTCCGCTTCTGACGCCGTCGCCGTGGCGGCGGTGGTCTCCCCGGACCCGGTCGAGGCCGGCGGCGACCGCCTCGCCGTCGCCGTCGACACCGCGGGCCTGGCCGTGACGTACCGGCCGGACGCGGGCGACACCCTGACCGTCGCGCGGATCGTGTTCGCCGCCGACTACAGCGACCGGGCGGTGACCGTGGCGACGGTCGCCGCGACCGTGGTGTCGGTGGCGGCGGTGACCATCGCGGTGCTGATCGCCACCGCCGTCGTCGTGGTCGGCAACGGACTGCGCCCCCTGCGGGTGATGGCCGACCGGGCGGAACAGGTGGCCGACGGCGACCGCACCCGGCGGCTGCCCCGCGGCGACGACGGCGACCCGGCGATCAGCCGGCTGGCCCGGACGGTCAACGCCGCCTTCGACGCCCAGCAGGACGCGGAGAACCGGATGCGCTCGTTCATCGCCGACGCGTCCCACGAACTGCGCTCCCCGCTGACCGCCGCGCACGGGTGGGTCGAGCTGTACCTGCGCGGCGGCCTCGACGACCCCGACCGGCTCGACGCGGCGCTGACCAGGGTGGACACCCAGCTGGTCCGGATGCGGCTGCTCGTCGACGACCTCGCCCTGCTCGCCCGCGGCGACGCCGGACTCCCGGTCGAACAGGAGCCGGTGGATCTGGGCCTGCTCGCCGCCGAGACGGTCGCCGACGCGCGGGTCCTCGCCCCGGACCGCGCCCTGCGGTATGAGGGAGGTCCCGTTCGGCTCGTCGGCCTGGACTCCGAGTCGTGGGGTGAGGGGGCCGTTAGGGCGCTCGGCCCGGACCCCGCGTCGCGGGACGCGGGTGAGGCCGTCCGGGTGCTCGGCGATCCGGCCCGGCTCGCTCAGGTGCTGCGCAACCTCGTCGGCAACGCGCTCCAGCACACACCCCCCGGTGCCGCTATCACGGTGGCCGTCGTTCCCGGCGCGACGGCGCACACCGTGACCGTTTCCGACACCGGCCCGGGCATCCCGGTCGAGCACCTGCCGCACCTGTTCGAGCGGTTCTGGCGGGCCGACCCGGCCCGGTCCACGGGCGGCTCCGGGCTGGGCCTGGCGATCACCCAGTCCCTGGTGAACCTGCACCACGGCACGATCGCCGTCCGCAGCGACCCGGAGACGGGCACCGTCTTCACGGTGACCCTCCCGGCGCTGAGGTGACCAGACGCGGTCCTGGTTCCCGCCCGGCGCCCGACACGCTGAGCGGCTGCTCGCGGCGTTCCGGCTTTGCTGCGGCGCATGATGCGCCGGGCGGCCGGCTACTGCATCGCGGCGCCGCACTCCACGCAGTCCCACCGGATGCGGGTCGGTCAGCGACCAGTTCGCGAAGCCGCCCACCTTCCACCCGGCGCGAGCGACAGATCGACCCTCCGGCAGGAATTCGCGGTCAGCCCGGCTCGACATCGGTCACCCTCAGTGTGATGCGTGCGCTCTTCCCCTTCGTACGCACATGCCATTCCTTCAACGTCGACGGCAGCCCCTCGGGGGAGAGCAGGAACTGTCCGGTGCCGCCGCCCGACTCGACGCCCGTCACCTCGTAGGTCACGGTCCATTCGGTGCTCAGCTCCGGTCCGGCGTACTCGGCGACCGGCCGGAAACTCACCGCGCACCCGTTGCCGTTGCCGTAACACTTCTTCTCGGTCACCCGCACGGTCAGCGTGACGCTCTCCGGCGCCGGCCGTGCTCCGGCGATCCCGGCCCCGGTGACGGTCGGTACGCCGCCCCCGCCGTCGGCCGCACCGCCGCCGTTCGCCCCTGCGGCCCCGTCTCCCGTCGCGGTGGAGCCGTCGCCGAGGAACATCGTGACCAGCGCGATCACGAGGACCAGACCGAGCACGCCGCCCAGAACCAGCCAGAGGATGCGGTGCGACCTGCCGTGCCTACGCGCCGGAACAGGCCGGCGCTGCGGCGGATAGGCCATCGTCGCTCCCCGGGTCGTCGTGCAATGCCGACTCACGGTCATACCGGAGCATCTCCCTCCACAGTAGAGATCATGGATGATCGGCGTCGATCTCGGCCCGATCGGTCGAGCGCCGCTTTCAGCCGGCCGCCCCGTTCAGTGCGGCCACCCGCTTCGGCTGACGGGCCGTTTGGGCGCCGACCTCGTCCGAGAGCCAGCCCCGCCCGGTCGCCCGGCTTGCCCGGGTGTGGTGTCGCCACCGGGGATCGACGGCGACACCGCGTTCGGTCCGGGGTCAGCTCGGCGGCTCGGGAGCCTCCGGTCTCCTCGGGCAGGTGCCGTCGCAGGAGAATCCGAGGGCCGGCGCGCTCGGCGTCACCGGGTCGGGTCCGGCGGGCACCTCACTGCCGGACGGGAGACTGCCGGACGGGAGCAGGTGCCGGCAGGCGGCGATCGCCTTCCGGTACTCGCTGGAGAAGACGTTCACCCTACTGTCGGCGGACTTCAGCTGGATCTGGCCGTCCTCGGTGACGGTGATGCCGGGGAAGTCCGCCACCCCGTTCTCCCGGACGCAGGCGCTGAACGCCTCCGCACCGGCCTCCGCACCGGCCTCCGCACCGGCCTCCGCACCGGCCTCCGCACCGGCCTAACTCGTCGACGCGACCCGCACCAGCGCTGTGCCGTCGGCCGTCGTGCTCGCGTATCCGGCGGCGGCCAGAATGCACACCGCCAGACCGATGCCCACTCCTGACCAGCGCCTTCTCATACTCGTTCGCACTTCGCGGACTCCTTTCGGTGCCTTCGCTGTCGAGAGCACTGAACCAAGCCGTCGATAACAGCAGCGGAACGGCCGCTGTTACGCCGCAGTTATCCCGCGGCGGCCATGATGGGCGGCGGAAAGGGGGAAGCAATGCGGATCTTGCTGGTGGAGGACCATCGCGAGCTGGCCGAGACGGTCGCCGCGGGCATGCGCCGGGAGGGTTTCGCCGTCGACCTGGCGGACGACGGCCCGGGCGCTCTGGAACGCACCGATGCCAACAGGTATGAGGTCGTCGTACTGGACCGCAACCTGCCCGGCATGCACGGCGACGACGTCTGCCGTGCGCTCATCGGAGCCGGTCATCCGGCGCGGATCCTGATGCTCACCGCCGCGTCCACGATCGAGGACCGCGTCGAGGGGCTCACCTGCGGCGCCGACGACTACCTGTCCAAGCCGTTCGCCTTCGCCGAGCTGGTCGCCCGGGTCCGGGCCCTCATTCGGCGCAACCAGCCGGCGATCGCCCCGGTGCTCACCCACGCGGGCCTGCAGCTGGATCCCCACCGGCGGGTCGTGCTCCGCGGCGGTCACCGGCTGGACCTGAGCCCGAAGGAGTTCGCCGTCCTGGAGCTCCTGCTGGCCGCGGAGGGCCGCGCGGTCTCCGCGGAGGAGCTGCTGGAACGCGCCTGGGACGAGAGCGCCGACCCGTTCACCAATACGGTCAAGGTCACCGTCAGCCGACTACGCCGCAAGCTTGGCGATCCACCGTTGATCGGCACCGTTCCCCAAGCGGGCTACCGACTGGGGCCGACGTCATGAAGCTTCGCTTCCGGTGGAGCCTTCAGCTCCGTCTGACCCTGCTCTTCGGCGTCCTCTTCCTGCTTTCCGGCACCATGCTGCTTGCCATCACGTACGCCCTGGTCGCCGACTCGCGGTTCATGGGGACGCCGGACACGCCCACTGTGCAGGCGCCCACCACGCTCGGCGGAGGCCTCGCCGTTCCCGGCCCGGACCTGGACCCGGGTTCGGATCCGGACACCGCCCTGTCCGGTCAGCTCACCGCCCAACGGGAGCGCGACCTGCAACGGCTGATCAGCGCCGGGGCGATCGCCTTGGGCGTGATGACCGTCGTCTCCGGCGCACTGGGCTGGGCCGCGTCCCGGCGTGCCCTGCGGCCGCTGCGCACCATGGCGGGCACCGCGCGCAGCATCTCCGAGCACAACCTGCACGAGCGACTCGCGATCACCGGCCCGCAGGACGAGGTGAAGGAGTTCGCGGACACCGTGGACGGGCTGCTCGCCCGGCTCGAGACCGCGTTCGAGGCGCAGCGCAGGTTCGTCGCGAACGCTTCGCACGAGCTGCGCACCCCGCTGACCGTCGAGCGGAGCCTGGTCGAGGTGGCGCTCGCCGACAGCGGGGCCACCGTCGCGGATCTGCGGTACACCTGCGAGCGGGTGTTGGCACACAACGAGCACCAGGAGCGGCTCATCGAGGCGCTGCTCACCCTGGCCCGAAGCCAGCGCGGCCTGGACGAGCGTGCCCCGCTGGCCCTGGACGAGGTCGTCCGCACGAGGGCCGAGGCCCTCGACGTCGGGTATGCCGCACTGCGGGTCGATGCGAGCTTCTCCCCGGCGCTCATCGAGGGGGACCGGCCGTTGGTGGAGCGGCTGGCCACGAACCTGCTCGAGAACGCCGTTCGGCACAACAGGCCCAGCGGCCGGCTCACGGTCTGGACCGGCATGCACGAGGGACAGCCGGCGCTACGGGTCAGCAACTCCGGTCCGGTGATCCGGCCGGAGCAGCTCGACGGGCTCTTCCAGCCGTTCCAGCGCCTGGGCACCGCCAAGACGACGACCGACCACCGCGACGGCTTCGGGATCGGCCTGTCCATCGTCGAGGCCATCGCCACCGCACACGGCGCAACCCTCGAAGCCCACGCCATCCCCAGCGGCGGCCTCGACGTCCTCGTCCGATTCCGCACAGTCCAGGCCCCGGTCGGCATCCCGGCACGTGACCACCCGCCCACGCGCCGATCCCAGCCGACCCCACCCGCCCAGCCGGGATCTCGGGGACTGTACAAATAACGGTGTAACTCCTGATCAAGGAGACGCATCTGATGACCATGACAACTGACGCCGTGGATACTGCCGCGGTGGCGAAGAA
>NZ_JBFAYF010000078.1:0-35542 GCF_040681165.1 Actinoplanes sp. NPDC051851
CGCGTAACCCGCACGGGACCCGGTATCCCCTGGTGGCGTTGCTGACCGTCGCGGTCTGCGCGGTCCTGGCCGGTGCCACCTCGTTCGCCGCGATCACCGACTGGCTGTACGACCTCGACGAGCCCGACCAGGACCGGCTCGGGTTCACCCGGGGCGTGCCCGCCGCCACGACGATGTGGCGGCTGCTGACCCGCCTCGACGCGAGCGTGGTCAGCACGGCGCTGGCCGGCTGGCTGCGGTCACGGACGCCGCCGGCACCCGTGCGGCCCCGCCGCTACCGGACCGTGATCGCCGTCGACGGCAAAACCTTGCGGGGCGCCCGCCTGCCCGAGGGCCGCCAGACGCATCTGCTGTCCGCGCTGGACACCAGCACGGCATCGTTCTGGCCCAGGTCACCGTCGACACCACATCATACGAAATCCCAGCGTTCACCCCGCTTCTCACCGAGGTCGAAAACGCGCTGGGCAACCTGACCGGGGTCCTGTTCGTCGCCGACGCGATGCATACCCAGACCGATCACGCCGAGCAGATCACCAGCCGCGGAGCACACCTGTTGCTACAGGCGAAAGGGAAACCAGCCCACCCTTCACGCCCAGCTCAAGACCCTGCCGTGGGCACAGATCCCGGTCGGCGACCGCACCCACGACCACGGACACGGCCGCAAGGAGACCCGCACCATCAACGCCGTCACCCTGCACACCCCGGACGGGATCGCCTTCCCGAAAGCCCAGCAGGCCGCCCGGATCACCCGGACCCGCACCATCGACAGCAAGACCAGCCGAGAGACCGCCTACCTGGCCACGTCCCTGACCGCCGCCGACGCACAACCCGCTGAACTACAGAAATGGGCCAGGGCAGAGTGGTTGATCGAGAACCAGATCCACAACGTCAGGGATGTCACGTTCCGTGAAGATCTGCACCAAGCCCGGACCGACACCGGACCCGCCGTCATAGCCACCCTGCGTAACACCGCGATCGGCTGGCACCACATCAACGGCGACACCAACATCGCCCGCGCCAACCGACGCGCCGACCGCCGATCACACGACCTCATCACCACCGTGACCAGCAGTCACCCCAGAATGCAATGACCCTGGGTTGTGGACGGTGTCGCGTGGCTCGGTACAGCGGGTGATCGCGGTGACCTGCGCGGTGCAGGTCTCACCAGTCTCCGGGTCGATGACCAGGACCTCGTCGCCCGGCACGAAGCTGTTGCAGGACTCGCAGCCCTCGCCACCCGTCGCCGACGTCCCTCCCGCGCCGCCCTCCGCCGACCGCTTCTGACCACTTTCACCCGGACCGGCCACGCCCATCGGCTGCCTCCTCAGGCCATGCTTGCGTCCCTGATGAGGCGGCCGACGAGCGTGCCGGCCGGCTCGGCGTCCCGCAGATTCACCAAGGCCTCACCACCCATTGCCAAGACCTTCCTGACATGGCCGAGAACGACCTCAGCAATGGCGGTACCGGAATCAGCCGGTATACCGGCCAGCGCTACGAGGGCGCGGTCCACGACCCCGGTGTCACGTATGCGGATCAATGCCGGATCAGCCGGGAGCACGACCGTATCGAAGGTAACTCCACGGAATTCACATCCGTCGATTGTCGCGTCGGTGAGGTCGACGAACTCCATCGGATTGCTCGTCGGCTTACCCTCGCCCAACATTCGGCCATCGAAGACGACCTCTCGGACGCCTCCGGCAAACCGGCACCTGATCAGGCTGGACTGCCAGAAATTCACCCGGTCCAGCTCCGCGTGGGAGAAGTCACAATCATCATAGACGGCTGCACTCGTGGTCGCGCGCAGAAACCTGGCGGCCTCGAAGCTGACCCCTCGATAATAATTACCTCTTCCCTGAAACCATTCTCCCAACGTCGAATCACGAAGGTCGGCCCGGGCGAAGGAGCACCCATCTACCGAACTCCCCCGCAGGTGCCAGTACCGGCAGTCGGCTCCCTCGAACCGACAGTCCTCGATCGCCGCATCGACGATCCGCAGGTTCGCGAGCTTCGCACCGGAAAGGTCGACACGACGAATCCGGACGCCGCTCAACTCACGAAGGCTCGCAGGAAAGGTCATGCACCGGAGATCAGCCCGACCATCGACCTTCTGAAGGCCGATACCATCCAGCGCCTCGTTCCGCAGGATCCGCTGCTGTGCGGTTCGCGCCAGGTCACGACCCGCACCAGAAGTCCACCGCTTCTTCAGAGCGGCTACATCCTTCACTATTTCCATAGGATTCCGATCCCTGGTCCATACTTGGGCGCATAATCAAATACGTGCTGCCCCCACTTGAACGTGGTCGTCAGATCGTACCACCCAACACCCGGAACGGCCCGCCCCGTATTGACCCAGTCCGGCCCCGGATATCCATTCGGGGTGGAAAACAAATCACCGAGAGCAGAGTCCGATCCAGCTAGTTCCTTCACTCGCCCGTCAAGGATCGAGCCCTTGATGGTGTCGGCCCGGCTCGGCTTGAGAGCAATCCTCACCTGGTCTTTTAGCGAATATCCCAGCGCACCTGAATTCCATTCACTCAATGCGGTATTTGTGTGCTCGACAAGCCTCGCTGCAAGCGGATCAGGATTCGCAATCGTGTTTCCATGCATGTCGACCGCTCGAGCACCGCAGTTATGGACAAGGATCGGGGCAGCGCCGGCAAGGACGTAGTAGGTGTGGATGTCGCTGACGGTGAGGTTGTGGACGGTGTCGCGGGGTTCGGTCCAGTGGGTGATCGCGGTGATCTGGACGTATGTGCCGGCGCTGGTCCGTAGCAGTTGGCCGGCCGTCAGGTCGGTGGCCTTGACCCACTCGCCGAGTTCCTCGACCCAGAACGGATGGCCGTCGGTGGCTGTGATCTCGGCGGTCTTCGAGCCCTTGTCGCCGTCGGTGTCGATGGTGACGCGGACCAGGCGCTTCGCCCCGGTGCCCTCGATGGCGGCGGTGACCTGTTCGGTGCGGGTCTCGCCGGACTCAGGGTCGGTGACGGTGACCTCGTCGCCCGGCTCGACCTGCTCGATCGGCTTGGTCGAGCCGTCGGCCATCAGGACCTTGGTGCCGGGCACGAAGCTGTTGGTGGTGCAGCTCTCGCCGCCGCCGTCGGCCTTGCCGTCACCGCCGCCACCGCTGGAACCGCTGTCGCTACGGTGGGAAGCGCCGGATTCACCACCGGGCTTGTCACCCTTACCACCGCCACCACCACCTCCGCCGCCGCTGGAGGCGGCCGAGGAACCCTTCGGGTGAGCGGACGCCTGGGCTGAACGCTGAGCGCTGTTACCGGTCTTCTTCGACGCGTTGACGGCCTTGTTACTGATCGTGTTGAGCTTGTCCGCGGCCTTCTTCTTCGCCGCCTGAGCCGCCTTCTTCGCCCGCTCCAAAGCCAGCTTCTTCGCGTTCACCGCGGCCGTCTCCGCCGCCCGCGCCGCGGCCAACACCAACTCGGCGGCCTTCTTCGCCGTCTTCCACGCCTGGATCGCAGCGATCGTACGATCGATCGCCTTGACCACCGCCGGGATCTTGCCGATCTTCCCCCAAGGGATCGCACCGATGATCAGGCTCCCGCACGACCACATGTCGCCGCCGAAACAGGCGATCGCATCGTTGATACCGATGAAGTCGGCCAGCATCGACCACGCCGCAGAGAGAATCACCGACACCAGCGAACGATTCGAGTTCGCCTGAGCCTGCGCCACCTCCGCCGCACTCAGACCCGCACCCGCCAGCGCCGCAGCCATCTCCGACGCCGTCAACGAGATCGCCAGACCGGACGGATCAGCGTGAGTCACCGGATTGTTGTGCGCATACCCGTACCCGTTGGACTGCAACGGATCCGCGATGTCCAGCACCGGATCGACCGACAGGAAACGACCCACCACCGGGTCGTACAACCGAGCGCCCAACAGCGCGAAACCGGACGCGTCGTCCTTCGCCGAACCCAGGAAACCCGTGTGATTCTGAGCGTTCAGGCCGACCGTCGAGGCACCACGCTGATTACCGAACGGATCCTGCTTATGGATCCGCGTCGTCATACCACTGTCGAGCAGAACCTCCGCATACACCGTGCCCTGATGATCAGCGGCCAACGCGACCAGATTGGTGGTACCACTGCCGTACGCGTACCGCAGCACGGTGCCGCCCGGGGCGGCGTACGACCGCTGGGTGTGCACCAGGGCGCCGCCCTTGAGCACGGTGATCTCGGACTCGCCCAGGTGGAGGGTGGCCTGCTTGCCCTGCACGGTCATCAGGCGGGCGCCGCCGGGGCCGTAGATGTGGCGGGTCTCGTTCTGCGCCTGCCACTGCTGGGCGGTGGCGGTGCTGCTGCAGGTGGCCAGCACGATCGCGGTGCCGTCGGCGGTGGCCGCGTCCTTGACCGCCACGCAGAGCCCGGAGGTGGGATGGCTCAGCTGGCCGGTGGCGGTGACCCGCTTGAACTGCTGCGCGGCCGTACCGTCGCACTTCTGGATCTGGAGTGCGGAGCCGGAGGTGTTCGCGGCGGGCTTGAGACACCAGGTGTTGTCGTGGATGGTGACGGTGCCGAGGTTCGCGTCGCTCTGGCCGGCGACCGGGACGAAGCCCCACTTCTGGGCCACGGTGCCGTTGCAGGCGTAGAGCTGCACCGGCTGGCTCGCCGTGGCGGCGCCGCTCTTCAGGTCGAGGCACTTGTCGGAGAGCCCGATGAAGGGCGTCTTGCCGTTGCTGCCCGCGCCGGTGATCTTCTCGACCTGGCCGTCGTAGGTCCAGGTCAGCTGCTGCGCGTCGCCGTTCTGCACCGAGGTGATCGACGTCGTCTCGCCGGTCAGCTCGTAGAGCCGCTTCGCCTCGGCGGTGACCGCGGCACCGGCCGTCGTCGTGTACTTCCTGGTCACCTTGGTCAGGGCGTGCGGCTGGCTGCCGTCCGTCTGGCCGTAGGCGTACGTCGTGGTCGCGTCCTTGGCCGTGGCGCCGGTGAGGTCCTTCTCGACCAGCTCGGTACGGTTGCCGAGCAGGTCGTACTCGTACTCCTGCCAGTAACCGGTGCCGTCGGTCCCGGCGGCGACGTTGACCGTGCCGTCGCTGTTGGTGGTACCGGCCGCGCAGGAGGTCTGGTCCTTCGACGTCCAGGCCTTGGTGAGCTGGCCGAGCGGGTCGTACGTGAAGCACTGCCGCTCGGCGATCGCGGTGGCGTTCTCCCGGATCGAGGTGACGTTGCCCGCGTCGTCGTAGCCGTAGCCCCGGCTGGAGACGAGGTAGCTGTTGTTCGCGCCGAGCTGCTCGCGGTACGTCTCCTGCTTGGTGAGCGCGCCGCTGGCGTCGTCGTAGGTGGCCATGTTCCAGACCCGGTACGGGTTCGACCCCAGGGTCGAGCGCACCACCTGGCCGTACGGCGAGTAGACGGTCTCGCTGCCGTACCAGTCCTTGCCGGAGACCGAGAGCGGCAGTCCCTCGGTGTTGTAGCGGACCACCAGCTGCTCGGCCGGGAGGTTGCCGACCGCGGGCAGTGTCGCGCCCTCGGTCAGCCCGGTGTCGGTGTACCGGTAGCTGTAGGTGTACGAGCCGGAGAGACCCCAGGTGGTCGCCACCGAGGAGGGGATGCTCAGGGTCGTCGCGGTCGGCTGGTAGTCGGTGGTGTATCCGGCGATGCTCTGGGTGTAGGCCAGCGTGTCGGTGTACCGGGTCACCGACGCCGGCTGCCCCTTGCCGTTGGCGGCCGTGTCGTACGTGAACGAGTTCAGCAGCGTGCCGGTCTCCCCGGTGAGCCGCTGCTCGACCGGGCGGGACAGCTGGTCGTACTTGTTCCAGACGGTGATCCCGCGCGCGTTGGTGCTGGTCAGTACCCGGTCACGCGAGTCGTACGTGGTGCTGGACGTGCCGGAGTCCGGGTCGCCGGCGGCCGTCTGGCGGCCGCGCAGGTCGTAGCTCCAGGTCCACGGGTGGGCGGTGTCGGCGGAGGAGGTGGCCTTCACCATCTGGCCGTACTCGTCGAACGTGTACCGCATCGTGGTGTATTCGGTGCGGGCGCTGTCCGTGAAGGTGTCCACCCGGCTGGTCCGGCCGAGCGCGTCGGTGAAGAGCCGGTACGAGACGCCACCCGACGGGTTGATCACCGAGGACCAGTCGTCGCCGTACGCGTACCGGGTGACCCGGGCCGAGTTCGGCGAGCCGTTCAGGACCGGCAGTTCCTGGGTGACCCGGCCGAGGCCGTCGTAGGCGTACTCGGTGGCGTTCGGGACCACGGTGTCGGCGTCCGGGATGAAGAGCTCGCCGACCGGATCACCGGTGACCAGGTACGCGTTGTTGGTACGCCGCACCTCACCGGAGGCGTTGTACAGCGTGTCGGTGACCAGCCGGCCGCCGCCGGTGGCCTGCTGCTGGGTCTGGCGCTCCCGGCCCAGACCGTCGTAGACGGCGACCGAGGTCTGCTCGTTCCCGTCGTGCCCCCGGCTCGTGGTGGTCACGAACGGCGGCAGGACCTTCTCCGGGTCCGTCTCGAGCTTGCTGAGGTCGGGCAGCGTGTAGGTCGCGCTGAAGTCCGGCGCGGCCGCGGAGCGCCCGGGGCCCCAGGCCTTGGCGAGCCGGCCCAGCGCGTCGTACTGCGCGCCGCTGACCAGGTTGTTCAGGTCGACGGTCTGCAGGGTGACGCCGCGTCCCGGGTCGAGTGTCCGGGTCTGGGACTGGCCGAGCGAGTTGGTCTCGGTGACCGTGTACGCCTGCCCACCGGAGGGCTGGTAGGTGATCGTCGAGGTCTTGCCGTCCGGGTCGGTCCGGGAGGTGACCCGGCCGATCGCGTCGAAGCCGGTGGTGCCGTCGCTCTGGAAGCCGGATCCGTCCGCCGTCAGGCTCCACGTCTGGGTGGCCAGGCCCCGGTGACCGCTCGCCGACGGGGCGGTGCCGTACGCGAGCCCGTCGTACGCGGTCCGGGTCGCGCCGCTGAGCGTGGTGAGAGTGTCGAAGGTGGCCGCCGCGCAGGTGGACGGGCTGGTCCGGACCTGCTTGGAGAGGCCGATGATGTTCTTCCCGGCGACGTGCAGGTACTCCATCCTGGTACAGGACTCGTCACCGGTCCGCCCGGTGTCGCCGGTCGACTCGACCTGGACCGGGAGGCCGTACACGTCCTCGTAGGTGGTGTCGGTCTGGGTCTTGCGGAGGGTCCGGTCGTCGTCGCCGGTGCCGGACGACCGGGTGTACGTGACCTGCCGGACGTCGTGCACCCGCCAGGCGCGCAGGTCGCTCAGACCGTCGGCGCGTTCCCGGTTCGCGATCTCCTGCGCCTCCGGGTAGGTGACGCTGCGGGTGAGCCAGTCCCCGTCGTCGTCCTCCGCCGAGGAGTAGGTGAGCTGCTCGGCGATGCGGCCGGCGAACGGCTGCCGGTCCTTGGCGATCTCCGCTCCGGCGACGTCCTCGACCGTGACGCCGTCGCCGGTGCCGCGGAAGTAGCGGGTGACCGACTTGGTGGGCATCGCGCCGGTCGCCTTGTCCTCGATCCCGGTGATCGTGGTGACCTTCTGGAACCCGGCGAACTCCGAGTAGGTCCGGGTCGCCTTCTTGGTGAACTCCTGCTCGGCGAGCTTCCACGCCGCGGCGGAGTAGTCGTACGTGGTCGCCGTCCCGGTGACGCCGTCCACGTTGGGCAGCTCCTCGACCTCGGTCACCACGTACTTGTGGAACCAGTCGATCTCCTCGGTGCTCTCGTCCGGATGCCAGTAGACCGGATAGCAGAGCCGGCTGTTGGCCTTCAGGGCGGCCGTCTGGTCCTTCTCGGGCAGACCGGTCCCGGTGGCGCAGTCCCCCACCGGCTCGCTGTACTCGATCGCCGTCTCGCCGCGGTACTCGTTGATCACCCGGCCGATGCGCAGCCGGGAGAAGGTCGGGCGCGGGTCGTCGTCGCCGCGGAGCACCCGGTTGGGCATGTCGGTCAGGTTCGCCTCGAACCGCACCGGGTTCAGAGCGATGCTCGCGCCGTCGGTGCCGTATCCGGTCCGGGTGATCGATTCCAGCCAGAGCGCGGTGTTGGAGCCGGTGCGCAGGACCGGGAAGCTCTGCGTCAGCGCATACTTGTCGACCGCCTGCAGCGCGGTGGATCCGGAGGTCCGCTGCGCCGACGTGGTGATCGTGGTGAGCCGCTTGCGGGTGAAGAACGAGGGCGCCACGTTCCAGCACATCTCGCCCGAGGCGCACCGCAGGTCGGCGGGGGTGTCGTACCAGCTCCGGTAGTCACCCGGGTTCTTGCTGGTGAACTTCTCCTCGGTGCAGGCGGCGCTGTCGGTGGAGATGCAGCGCTCGGCGACCGTGAACGCCACCCGGCCGAGCGGGTTCGCGCTGAAGATCGTGTCCTTGCGCTGCCCGTAGTCGATCCGCTTGAGGTAGCCGCCGCGGTGGTACTTCACCGGCGCCTTGAAGTTGAAGTTGCGGGCGTAGTAGTTGGTCTCCCGCGCCCACCAGAGGCTCATCGCGTTGCCGTGCACGTCCTCGACGTAGTCGAGCGACCAGCGCCAGGCCTGGGTGCAGGCCGACTCGGTCCAGTCCTTCTGGTAGCAGGGCTCGCCGGAGTGGTTGCCGTACACCGGGACGGTCAGCACCGAGTTGGTGGTCGCGGCGCCGTCGGTCCAGCCGGGCAGGTGGTTGAGGCCGAAGTGGTACCTGGTGCCGTCGGTGGTGGTGACCACCCAGTACTCGCCGTCCTCGTCACCGTTCTTCAGGCCGGTGTCCTTGAGCAACTCCACCCGGGAGCCGTCGCCGGCGGCGGTGACCCACTCGTCCTGGTCGTCGTCCCAGACCAGCTCGGTGGTGCTGCCGCCGAGCGACAGGGTGGCGTTCTCCGAGCCCCAGCAGAGGTCGCCGGTGCGATGCTCGGCGTTGTTCGAGCCGGACTTCTTGGAGTCCTGCCGGCAGTTGGCGTACGTCCGGGTGATCGATCCGGCGCTGTAGTCCCAGCCGTCACCGATCCACGAGGCCTGGTTGTTCGTCGCCGAGGTCCGCCCGTCCACCGACTGCGAGGAGTAGGAGAGCCCCACCTTCGGGGTCAGCCCACCGGCGACCTCCGGCACCTGCACGTCGTACGCGTAGGTGAACGCACCCGACGACGAGCCGGCCGCCCAGGAGCCGGAGGAGAGCAGCGGGCTGGCGGTGTAGTCGCCGGAGACCGAGGCACCGGTGTCGAGCGCGCCGACCACGCCGGAGCCGCTGCTCGTCGCGGTCGCGGTGGCGTTCGCCGACTTGAGAGCGGCGCCGGACGCCCCGTCGACCAGGCTCTCCACCGGCACGTCGGCGCTGATCAGCAGCCGCTCCCCGGTCTCGCCGGCCGCCGCCTCGCTGACGGTGACCTCGGTCGGCAGCGCCTCGGTGCTCTCGGCGATGTCGGCGGTCTCGACGCTCTCGGCGGAGAAGCTCTCCGCCGTCGAGGTGCTCTCCTCCTCGTCGTCCTCGGTTCCGTCGTCCGCGGGCGCGGTGGCGGCGCAGTCACCGGTGCCGGGCGAGTCGTAGACGCAGTCCGGCAGCACCATCAGGCCGAACCGCTCGGCCGCCAGGGGCCCGTACAGGTCGGTGAAGGCGGAGGTGTCGACGGTGAGCGCCACCTCGGCCTCGGGGTCCACGGTGGCCGGCGGCGTGATCTTCATGATCAGGCCGGAGACGCCGGAGTCCTGCGAGGTCTCCGGTGCCGCGAGGTCGACCTGCCACTCGCCGGCGAGCGCGGTGGCGTCGCCCTCCTTCGGCACGCCGAGCTCGATCGGCAGGTCCTCCACCGGCACCGTGGCACCGGCCACCACGCCGGTCAGGTCGACGACGCCGCTGTCCTCGGTCCACGGGTCGACCGACTCCGGCTTGTACGGGTCGGTCACGACCTCCTCGGGAGCGACGACCTGGCTCACACCCTGGGCGTCCTCGGCCACGGTCTCGGTCACCGGCAGATCCGGCAGGTCGACGGTCGCCTGGTCGCGCGCCATGCCGTCGCCCGGGATCGCCCACGCGCCGACCGGCAGGACCGTCACGGCCAGCATCGTGACCAGGAACAGCACGATCGCGGTCCGGATCCGACCGCCGCCCGTCCTGGACAGTGACCTTGAACCACGCATACGCGTCGACTCCCCCAACCGGCACGGAAACAGAGAACGAGGACAGAAAAGAGGCGCAGAGTTCGCGCTCGGGCACTCTGCGCCACATCAGGGAATTTCTCAAGATCGATCCAGATGGCCTCCCCAATGTCCAGTGACATCTGTCACGAGATTTTCGGGTACGAACGGTGATCACTTCGAGCGATCACCCCAAATCGGCCACAGCTCTCCATCTCGGCGATTTCGGCCGGTCAAATCGGTCAGTCGCCACCAATGGTCACCCGCGGCACACACAGGCAAGGCAAAGGTTGCGAATAGATAAATGTTCGCGGGTCTGTATGTGACCAACAGTTGTGCCATCGTGACGGCTCTCTGCGCTTGTCCCCTTGCCGACGGCTTCCCGCGGGAGTAGATCGCCGTGACCGTTCCTCGCCTGCTCAGACCATTCGTGCGTACGCGCACCCGGCGGGTCTGCACCATGGGTCTCCTGGTGGCCGCACTCGTCGCCGCGCTACTGCCCGGATGGCCGCTCCACTCCGGACCGCGGACCCGGGCCGTCGCCGTCCCGCCGGCCGCCACGGACCGGGACGACACCTCCGACGCCCTGGCCGAGGCCCGCACCACCGGCACGGACGTCCTGATCGCCAGTGCCACCACGGCGACCAGCCTCAGCTGGGCACAGCCGAACGGCGAGCTGCGCGCCGAGATCCACGCGTCGCCCCAGCGGACGAGGAACGCGCAGGGCGCCTGGACACCGATCGACACCACGCTGAACCGGGTCCCGGGCGGCGCCGGCCTCACCGTCGCGCCGGCCGCCGCGGCGGCCCCACTGCGGCTCGCCGACGGCACCGGAGAACGGGACGACACCGGCGAGACCGTTCTGGCCGAGATGGCGACCGGTGGTCACACCGTCACCTACACCTGGCCCGGCGCCCTGCCGGAACCGGTCCTCGACGGCTCCCGGGCGCTCTACCCCGAGGTGCTGCCCGGGGTTGACCTGCTGGTGGTCGCGCTGCGCAGCGGCGGGCTCGGCCAGCTCCTGATCGTCAAGACCCGCGCGGCCGCCGCCACCCCGGCGCTCGCCTCGCTCCGGTACGGCCTCCGGTCCACGACCGCGGTCTTCCGGCGGGACGCGGCCACCGGCGGCGTACTGATCGTCGACCCGGCCACCGGCACCGAGGTCGGCTCGGTGCCCACCCCGTTCGCCTGGGACTCCGCCGGGCGCGGCGTCACGGACACCGCCGTGGCCACCGGCACCGACGTGCTCGCCCTCTCCGGGCTGGACGGCGCCGCACCCGGCGCCCGCAACGAGGCGATCCCCACCGGTCTCGACGGCTCCGGCACCGGCCGCGCCGTGCTGCGCCTGGACGTCGCCGCGACCGGCCTGCTCACCGACCCCGGCACGACGTTCCCGCTCTTCGTCGACCCGACGCTCTACGCCGGCGAGAAGGCCTGGACGTTCGTCTCGAAGGCCCACCCGAACAGCAACTTCATCAACGGCACCAACTACAACAAGGGCACCTCCGACGCCCGGGTCGGCTACGAGAAGGACTCCGGGGTCACCGCCCGCTCGTTCTGGCGGATGCGCTTCGACAAGACCATCCACGACGCGACGATCACCGACGCGTTCTTCAAGGTGGAGAACACCTACTCCTGGTCCTGCACGAAGATGGACTACAAGATGTACCTGACCGGCGCGATCTCCTCGGCCACCACCTGGAAGAGCCAGCCGGAGTGGACCAAGCTGCAGGACACCCAGTCGTTCGCGCACGGTTACGACAGCTCGTGCGGCGACGAGTACGTGAAGTTCGACGTGCAGACCGCCGCCGAGGCCGCCGCCGACGACAGCGCGACCACCGTCACGCTGGGCATGCGGGCCGTGGACGAGGGCGACACGAACGGCTGGCGCAAGTTCGACGCGGACTCGGCCGAGCTGACGGTGAAGTACTACCACGCGCCGGACGAGCCGACGAGCGGCAAGTCCGCCCCCGGTGGGGCGTGCAGCGCGGGCGGCACCGGCCTCACGGTCGCCAAGAGCAGCATCATCCTCAGCGCGTACGGCAGCGACCCGGACGGCGACCTGAAGTATCTCCGCTTCCGGTTCTGGAAGACCGGGGGTGCGGTCACCATCGACAGGCAGATCACGCCCGCCTCGGACACCGGCAAGGGCAGCACGACGATCGACTCGAGCAACCTGGTCGACAAGACCACCTACTCATGGGACGTCCAGTCGGTGGACGCCGACGGGCACGCCTCCACGTTCTACCCACCGGGCACCGACCCCTGCCGGCTCACCGTCGACGCCAGCGCGCCACCCGCACCGGAGATCACCAGTGACGTCTTCAAGGAGATGACCCCGGACGGTGCCACCTGGTCCACGGTCAAGTTCGGTCAGACCGGCGCGGTCACGTTCTACGCCGACGGCGCCGCGACCTTCGCCTACGCCTTCGAGGGTGTCGGGTACTCGGCCCAGCTGAAGGCCACCGGCGGCTCCCTCACCATCGCCGATCTCGCGCCCCAGCACGCCGGGCCGACCTACCTGACCGTCTACGCCTACGACTCGGCCGGCAACAAGAGCCCGCGCAGCGACTACGGCTTCTACGTGCCGCCCCGGGACACCGCGGACGCCCCCGGTGACACCGGGGGCGACGGCATCGCGGACCTGCTGCTCATCGACGCCTCCGGCAATCTGCGGAACTACGCGGGCAACGTGGACGGCGAGATCTACACCTGGCTGGCCGCGTCCTACGACAGCGAGGGCACCCTCAACCCGGAGAACGCGAAGCACTTCTACTCGGCTGCCTCCGGTGCCCTGCCGGCGCTGATCACCAAGTACGACGACGCGTACCCCGGCGACGGGCTCACCGACCTGTTCACCCGGACCCCGGACGGTGGCTTCTTCCTCTACCCGGGTGACGGCTACGGCAGCTTCAACGTGGACGAGCGGCTGCGGGTCATGCTCCCCTCGACCGCGCCGGACCCGTCCACCTGGGAGAAGATCAAGGCGGTCGGCGACATCGACGGGGACAAGCGGCCGGATCTCGCGGTGCAGGCCGGTACGGCGTTCTGGGTGCTGAGCGGCTACACGGGCGCGGGCTTCCAGGCGGCGACGCTGATGGAGGGAGCCTCGTGGAAGCTGGGCACCTCGCGGGAGGTCCTCAGCATCGACGACATCAACCTGGACGGCACCCCGGACCTGCTGTGGCGGAGCATGAGCAGCGGCAAGCTCTACGTCCGGCAGGGCATCGCCGGGTCGGTCTCCGGCAGCGTCAGCCTCGACTCGCTCAAGTACGCCGCCAACTCCGCCACCGGTGCGGACATCGCGTACGGCACCGGGTGGGGAGCGTCCACGATCTCCGCGATCGTCAGCATTCCGGACGTCAGCGGGGACGGCGTACCCGACATGTGGGTCCGGTATGCGAGTGACGGCCAGATCCGGGTCTACCACCCCTCCACCACCGCCACGGGGGACGCCGTGAAGGTGGTACTGGGCGCGAACTGGAGTGAGGTCAAGACGTTCGGGTAGCCGTACCGGAAAGGGTCATGGCCGGTGAACGGTAGACGCTGGAGACGCGGAAGCCGGCCAGCCAGGCTGACAGGCGGTCGGCCTCCTCGGTGAGCAGGCGCTGCTGCGAGGGGGTGACCGGCTCCAGGGGATGGACCCGGACGGCGCCGTCCGGGTCCTGGGTCCAGCAGCCGACGATGCGGCCGTCGAGCCAGGCCGTGGTGCCGGCGTTGCCGCGGGTGTCGAAGATCTGGGCGCGGTGCGGGGCCAGGTAGAAGTCGCGGTGCTTCCAGCCCATCGTGGTCGGGTCCAGGACCGGGAGCAGCGCGGCCCAGGACGGTGGGGACGGGACCTCGTCCAGGTCGTCGGGGAGCAGGTAGCCGGAGGCGCCGCCGTCCAGGGAGACCGGGACGGCGCCGAGGGACGCCAGGGCGGCGCGGACCGCGGTCTTCGTGGCGCCGAGCCACCAGACGATGTCGTCCTCGGTGCCGGGGCCGAACGTGTGGAGCCAGCGCCGGATCAGCTCGCGGTAACCGGTGGCGGCGTCCAGCGGGGCCGGGAGCGTGCCGAGCCAGGAGCCCATCAGCGACCAGCGCGGGCGGGACGTGTGCCAGCCGCCGGTGTTGACGCCGCGCACGATGTCGGCGTTCGCGTCGAGCAGGCTGAGCGGGCGGAACATCGGCCAGAGCCGCACGTCGCCGCAGGAGACCAGGGCGCGGATCTCCCTGGTGGTCAGGCCCTCGCCGGTCAGGGTGGCGAGGATCTCCGCGCAGGCCCGGTCGATCCAGTCCTCGCCGTCGGTGGTGAGGCCGGCGCGGACCACGTCGGTGACCATCCGGGCGCGCTCGGTGGCGGCGACCCGGGCCGAGGGGGCGGCCCAGGCTGCGGGGAGCAGGTCGCGCGGGAAGACGAAGAGGGTACGGCGCATCGCCAGCTGCTTGACCAGTGTCCGGTCGGCGGCGAGCGCCCGGGTGACGTCGGCCGCCGTCAGGGACGCGCTCCGCGCCTGGCAGGAGAGGTAGACCGTGGCCGGCTCGGTGGCGTGCAGCACGGTCATCGCGCGCGTCACCGCCTCCGGGGTGGCGACCCGGGCGGACGGGGCGAGGGCGTGCCGGACGGCGAGGCGCGCACGGCGCTCGGTGTCGGTGACGTGGCGGGCGACGGTCATGGGAACCATGGTCGCGCGGGCAGCGGTCAGGAAGTGTCCGCTATCGACAACGAAATCGGCCCCGCCGCGAGAGCGACGGGGCCGAAAACGATCAAGGTCACTGGGTGACCGGGGTGACCTCCAAGGGGTCCGGGCCCGGCACGTAGACCGGGTACGGCTTGGCGATCAGGTCGTCCAGCGCGTCGTTGAAGCGCTCCATCGGCTCGGTGACCGGGCCGAGGAGGTAGTCGCGCAGCCGCTCGCGGCGCTCCTCCATCGGGTCGACCGGCTCGGGGAGCTGGAGCGACTGGACCAGCTCGGCCAGGCCCGCGGCCTTCGGGCCGAGCAGGTACGCGCCACCGGCGACCGTCTGGTTGGCCCGGAACGCGGCCTCGTCCTCGTTCTTGAGGTTCGACACCACGTACGGCTTGCCGCTCGCCACGAAGTCGGAGACCACCGCGGAGATGTCCGCGATCATCATGTCCGCCTCGTTGAAGCAGGAGTACAGGTCGGGACGGGGGCCGACCACCGTACGGTGCGCCCACCAGCCCTCGGAGGCCCAGTGCGCGGCCTTCCAGTCCTCCTCGGCCTGCAGCAGCTCCGCGTGCCGCGCCGTGTCCGGCGTGCTGGTGTCCCGCGACACCTGGGTGTCGTCGGTCGCGGCGGCGGGGCCGGACAGCTGCTCGATGCGCTTCTCCAGGGCGGCCAGACGGGCCACCGCGGCCTTGCGCTCGGAGCCGGCCGCGGTGATCGCCGCGGTCCACGCCGGGTCGGTGGCCCGCTTGCGGTTGGCCTCCTCCAGGATCGCGGTGATCTCGGCGCTGACGCGCTTGGTGACCGGGTCCTGGTAGCCGGTGAGCGGGTGCGGCTTGTAGATCACCCGGACGTTCGGCGAGAGTGCGAGCAGCGTACGGATGATCTTCAGGCCCATCACCGGCACCGAGCTGAGCGCCAGGTCGTTGCTCCAGCCCTCCCAGGTCGGCGCGTAGAGGACGGTGAAGATCCGGCGGTCCGGGTTCGCGGGCCGGACCGCGGCGAGCTGCGGGCGGCCGACCTCGACGATCGCCGAGTCGGAGACCGCCCCGCCGGCCTTGCGGTACCGCTCGCGGCCGGCCAGACCGGCGACCCAGACCTCGTCGTAGACGCGGCTGTACGGGTTCGCGCTGGCCACCTTGTCGCTGTCGCCGTGACCGACGAAGACGTGCCGGATGCCCGGCGTCCGCAGCATGTGGATGTTGTTGCCGGTGTTGCCGACGTAGAAGACGACCTTCAGGTCCGGCAGCTCGAGGTCCATCACCTCGGGCCCGCGCGGCACACCGACGATCGGCAGGTGCGTCGGGGCGATCCGGGTGACGTGCCGGCGCTCGCGGACCAGGATCATCGCCTTGTGCCGCAGGCCGCCGAGCACCTCCAGCCAGGAGTCCACCTGGTACGTCGTACCGCTGGCCTCGCCGAGGCTGAAGTAGAGCAGCACCTCGGGGCGGTACTCGCGGAGCTTCTGGTGCACCTCGGCGCGGAGCTTGTCCTTGTCGGCGAGCCCCTTGTTGCGCTGGTGGTGGACCATCCCGACGCCGATGGCGGCCACCATCGCGACCACGGTGACGCCGAGCAGGATCACGCCGGCGATCGTGGTCCCGGCCAGTTCGTCGATCACCACGCCGATCGCCAGCGGGATGGTCGCCTTGAACAGCTGCTGGTCGGCGGTGAGGCCGGTCAGCCAGGCGGGCGGCGCGTCCGGGATCCGCAGCTTGCCGAGGTCCACGTTGCGGGTCGGCAGCGGCAGCCGGCGCAGGTCGGCCAGGGCACGGATGACCAGGGTGAGCAGGCCGCGGAGGGCGTACACCGCGAGCAGGCCGATGATCAGCCCGCCGAGCAGGACGTCGTTGTACTGGTCGCTGCGGGCCACGAAGACCAGGATCGCGGCGTCCCGGATGACGGCCCGGTAGGTCGGGCCGAACTGGGCCCGCTGCAGCTTCGCGGTGAGCCGCGGCGCGAGGGTGTTCAGCACCTTGTCCGAGAGCAGCACGGTGACCAGGCCGATGGCGAAGAGCACCGGCTGGGGTACGAACGCCCCGGCGTAGAGCGCGAGGTAGGAGAGGGTGAGGTACGTGAGGGCGATCAGACCGTTCACCGGGAGATCACCGAGTCGGCCCGCCGGACGTCGACGATGTGACCGGTCATCTCGGAGATCATCACGTCCACCGACGCGCCCGCCACGGCCTCCGCGGAGAGCATCGAGCCGGGGGGCTCCTCGCCGAACGCCTGCCAGCGCATCGGGGTGCTGGTCCGCTCCGGGTTGATGCAGTTGATCCGGATCTCCTGCTCCGACCACTCGTCGGCGAGCGCCTGGGTGAGGTTCACCGTGGCGGCCTTGGTGGACGAGTAGAGGCTGTAGTCCGCCCGGCCCCGCGTGTAGGAGCTGGACGTGTAGAGCAGCAGCGAGCCCTTGGTCTCCGCGAGGTACGGCGCGGCGGCACGGGCGATGTAGACCGGCGCGAGGTAGTTGACCCGGAGGGCCTCCTCGATCACGGTGTCGTCGGTCTCGGCGAGCTTGCCGATGCGCAGCAGACCGGCGGTGTTGATGACGTAGTCGATCCGGCCGGTCCGCTCGTGCGCCTGCTTCAGCGCCTCGGTGACCTGCTGCGGGTTCTCCACGTGGGTGCCGGTGGTGGACCGGCTGAACGACAGGACGGTGGCGCCGTACTCGCGGGCCAGGTCGCCGGTCGCCTTACCGATGCCGTAGCTGCCGCCGAAGACCACGACGGTCTTGCCGTTGAGCAGCGCGTGCCGCTCGGCGAAGGTCTTCTCGGTGGGCAGCGGGTCCGACTTGAGCTGGAAGAGCTTGTCGGCGAGGTGGATGTCGATCGGGTGGGTGATCTTGAGATTGTTCTCGTCACCCACGACCACGTGGATCGGTACCTCGGGGAGGTACCGCCGGACCACACCGCAGTCGTCGGTGGCGGTGAAGCCGGGGTCGGCCGCCGCCAGCTCGTACGCCTTGCGCAGCGTGGAGAGCCGGAAACCCTGCGGGGTCTGGCCACGGCGCAGCCGGCTGCGGTCCGGGATGTCGGTGATGACCTCGTCGCCGTCCTCGAGCCGCTCGACCGCGATCACCGTGTCGGCCGACGGGATCGCCACGTCGATCGCCTCGTAGCGGTCCAGGGCGCGCGCGCTGTCCGCGATGATGCGCTGCGACACCAGGGGGCGCACCGCGTCATGGATGATCATCTTGCACTCGTCGTCGCCGACCGCCGCGATCGCCTTGCGGGTCGTCTCGCTGCGCGTACGGCCGCCCTCGATCACCGTGGTGACCTTGGTGAATCCGGCGCGGGCGACGATCTCCTGGATCTGGTCGATGTATCCGGGAGTCATCAGAATGATGATCCGGTCGATGACCGGGGACTTCTCGAAGACCTCGATGGCGTGCTCGATCACCGGCTTACCGGCGATCTTTACCAGTTGCTTGGGTATCTGTAGGCCGACGCGCTCGCCGACACCCCCGGCGAGTATGACCGCGACGGTCGGCATGACACTGGACAGTTCCGCCATCAACAGTGGGTCTTCCTGTAGTCGATCTGTGCCCCGGCTCGTTCACAGGGGATGCAGATGATGATCTCTTTATGGACGGTCGACGTTAACAACAAAGCCACTACCAGAACAACGGCCGTTCGCGTTGCCAGAGCGGCGCATTCAGCTTGATGTGGTGTTCTGAACAGGTTAAACACAGGGGTCGTGACTCTAGGTAATTGCGGAAATACTTTTCCGCACTACGGCGAGAGGGGCACGGACGACATTCCCGTCGATTACCCCCGGGGAACCGAACAGTGGGCTATCGATCACTCACCTTCCGCGAACAGCCCGGTGTGCTGCGGCAGGGCCGAGATGAACGCCTGCAGCCGATGGTGGTGCACCGCACAGACGGAGCCCAGCGCGTCGGCGTCCCGCCGGAGGAACGCCGCCAGCATCCCCGCGTGGTCCGAGTGCAGGAGTTCCCGGTCCGGACCGGTCAGGTGGGACATCGGCCGCAGCGGCTCGGTCATGTTCCACGCCGACTCGAGCATCCGCAGCAACCGGCGCATCCGGCACGGGCCGATCAGCGCCAAATGGAAACGCCGACTCTCCCGATGGTACGCGGCCCCGCCGTCGTCCGCCTCGATCGCCTGATCAAGCGCCCGCAGCGCGGACCGGGCCAGCAGGTCGTCCTCACCGGTCGCACCGGCCACCGCCGCCCGCATGGCCGCCGACTCCAGCGCCTCGCGGACCAGGTAGATCTCGCCGAACTCCCGGGCGGTCATCATGGCCACCCGGTAACCGCCGTTCGGCCGGTGGTCCACCAGGCCCTCGCCGATCAGGGTCATCAGCGCCTCGCGGACCGGGATCCGGCTCACCCCGAACGCGCCCGCCACCGCGTCGACCGGGATCGCCGAGCCGGGTGGCACCTCGCCGTGCAGGATGATCGCTCGCAGGTCGTCCACGATCGCGCTCTGCGTGCTGCCGACCGGCCGGTTCGCGAGGCGTGCGACCAGGGCCGATCGGCGACGGGGCCCGGACATGGCCGGGAGATTAACGGCCCCGCGTTATCGGCACGTTTCGCGACCTCCGGCAACCCCCTGAAGACCGCTTCCCGGGTACGGGCCACCCCCGGAGACCGTGCCGGCGCGGTTACGCTCGGGCGATGAGACACGACCCGGGCAGATGGGGATTCCCGCCGCCCCACCAGCCACCCGAATGGCAGCCGCAGCCGGCCGGTCCCGGTCTGCCCGGCTGGCTCGAGGAACGCCTCTTCGACCAGCGCATCGTGATGGTCCGCGGTCAGCTCACCACCGAGACGGCGACCGGCATCTCGGCCGCCCTGCTCACCCTGGACACGGCCGGCCAGGCGCCGGTCCAGCTGCACGTGGCCTGCGCCGGCGGCGATCTGAGCGCCGCGCTGGCCGTGGTCGACGTGATCGACGCGCTGGTCTCCCCGGTGCACGCGCTGGTCACCTCGGAGGCCGGGGGCGCCGCACTGGCCGTCCTGGCCGCCGCCGACCGGCGCGCCGCGTACCGGCATGCGCGGTTCAAGCTGAACGAGCCCCGGGCGGCCGGCGTGACCGGCACCGCCGACGAGGTGGCCGCCGCGGCCGGGCAGCATCTGCGCGAGCTCGAGGAGATCGTGGTCCGGCTCGCCGAGGTGACCGGGAAACCACGCAGCAGGGTCGAGGACGACCTCTCGGCGGGCCGGGTACTCAGCGCCACGGAGGCCCTGGAATACGGCATCCTCGACGAAGTGATCACCCCGAAGGCCCGGTGAACGGGAAAGCCCCGGACCGGAGTCCGGGGCTTTCTCATGAGCTGAGGTCAGGAAGCGACCTTGACACCCATCGAGCGCGCGGTGCCGGCCACGATCTTGATGGCGGCGTCCAGGTCGTTCGCGTTGAGGTCGGGCAGCTTACGCTCCGCGATCTCCTTGACCTGGGTGGCGCTGAGCGTGCCCACGTTCTGGGTCAGCGGGTTCGACGCGCCGGACTGGATGCCCAGGGACTTCCGGATGAGGAAGCTGGTCGGCGGCGTCTTGTAGGCCAGCGTGTGGCTGCGGTCCTCGTAGACCGACACGATGACCGGGATGATCTCGCCCCGGTTCTTCGCGGTGGCCTCGTCGTACTCGACCTTGACGGCACGCATGTTGGCACCGGTCGGACCGAGCATCTTACCGAGGTCGACCATCGCGGCGTTACCCGCCTCAAGCGCGAGGGTTACCTCATGGGTCTTCTTCTTGGGAGGCATCGGGTAAGGCTCCTTAGGGTGAGCTGCGGGCCGAGAGAAACGCAGCTCGCCAGCATCAACGACACACGACAACCCCGAGACTCTACTACCGCCCTGACGAGAGGGTCAAAACGGCTGGGTGCGGGGTCTCGGGTCCGACGACAAGTGTAGCTCGACCTCCCGGCAGACCCGGGACCGGGCTGGTCAGTAGCGGTCGCAGGACCCGTGACGGCCGCGGGATCAGTAACGGTCGCAGTAGCAGTCCCGCATCAGCGCGCGGACCACGCCGACGTACTCCGGGTTCACCAGCTCCTTGTCCGCGTAGCCCTCGTCGACCGAGCCGCGGCCCATGTTGTACCCGGCGATCACCATGTTCAGCAGGCAGAGCGACGAGTCCGACGTGCACTTGGCGGCGCTCAGGCTGTAGCTCCCGTCGAAGTACTGGTCGCCGAAGGCCTTGGTCAGCCAGGCCAGGTAGTTCGCCCCGATCACCGCGTTCTGCTGGTACCCCTGCGCGTCGTAGGACTGCTCGAACCGCTGGTTGACGAACGCCTCGGTGTCCGGCATGACCTGCATCAGGCCGTACCCGCCGTCGCAGTTCTCGATGTTCGACTGCCAGCCCGACTCGTGCCAGGCGACCGCACGTACGAGATCGGACGGAACCTTGAGCGAAGGCGCCGAGGTCGGCCAGTAGGTCTTCGCCGCCGCCGCGTTCAGCGCGGCCTTCGCCTTCGCCTTGGAGACCAGCTTGCCGCTGCGGGAGGCGCAGGCCGGCAGCTGGAAGTTGTTCGGGTCCTCGGTCGGCTCGGTGGTCGCCTCGGTGGCCGCCACCGGCTTCTTCGAGGTCTTCGACGGCGAGGGGGATGGTGAGGGCGACTCCGAGGGCGACTCCGACGGCGACGGGGAGTCCGAGACCACCGGCGCCGGGTCGACCGACGCGGACGCCGAATCCCTCCCGCCGAACCCGCAACCCGCCACCATGACCAGCACCAGCGCACCCGCAAGCACACGCAACCTCATCGACGAACGCCCCTCCCCCGAGCGAGACCGAAATACATCGAGGTCGAACGTTACCAAGGGCCGGACGGCCTGTCCTGACCGACAAAACGCCCAGAACATGCCAGCTGGAAGGAGTTGACCCCGCGCCACGATTCGCAACCTGAGGCAGGGACAATGGAGGTATGCAGACCCGCACCGACCTCCGTAATGTCGCCATCATCGCTCACGTCGACCATGGCAAAACCACCCTGGTCGACGCCATGCTCCGACAGGGTGGTCAGTCCCACGCACGTGGAGAGATGGCCGAGCGCGCCATGGACTCCATGGACCTGGAGCGGGAAAAGGGCATCACCATTCTCGCCAAGAACACCGCGATCAGCTACCAGCCGGCCGAGGGCGACCCGGTCACCATCAACATCATCGACACTCCGGGCCACGCCGACTTCGGCGGCGAGGTGGAGCGCGGCCTGACCATGGTCGACGGCGTGGTGCTGCTGGTCGACGCGTCCGAGGGCCCGCTGCCGCAGACCCGCTTCGTGCTCCGCAAGGCGCTGCACGCCCGCCTGCCGATCATCCTGGTGATCAACAAGGTGGACCGGCCGGACGCCCGGATCAAGGAGGTCGTGGACGACACGTACGCGCTCTTCTTCGACCTGGACGCCGACGAGGACCAGATCGAGTTCCCGATCGTCTACGCCTGCGCCCGCGACGGCATCGCCTCGCTGAACCAGCCGGCCGACGGCGCGGTCCCGGACGACAGCGCCGACCTGGAGCCGCTCTTCTCCACGATCCTGAACACCATCCCGGCACCGACCTACACCGAGGACGCGCCGCTGCAGGCGCACGTCGTCAACCTGGACGCGTCGCCGTTCCTCGGCCGCCTCGCGCTCTGCCGCGTGCACGAGGGCACCATCCGCAAGGGCCAGACCGTCGCCTGGTGCAAGACCGACGGCACGGTCGCCAACGTGCGGATCTCCGAGCTGCTGATGACCGAGGGCCTGGAGCGCAAGCCGGCCGAGAGCGCCGGCCCCGGCGACATCATGGCGGTCGCCGGCATCCCGGAGATCATGATCGGCGAGACCCTCGCCGACGCGGAGAACCCGATCCCGCTGCCGCTGATCACGGTCGACGAGCCGGCCATCTCGATGGTGATCGGCACCAACACCTCGCCGCTGGTCGGCAAGGTCAAGGGCGCCAAGGTCACCGCGCGCATGGTCAAGGACCGCCTGGACAAGGAGCTGATCGGTAACGTCTCGCTCCGCGTGCTGAACACCGAGCGCCCGGACGCCTGGGAGGTGCAGGGCCGTGGTGAGCTCGCCCTGGCCATCCTGGTCGAGCAGATGCGCCGCGAGTCGTACGAGCTGACCGTCGGCAAGCCGCAGGTGGTCACCAAGGTCATCGACGGCAAGGTGCACGAGCCGGTCGAGCGGCTCACCATCGACGCCCCCGACGAGTACATGGGCGCGATCACCTCGCTGCTCGCCACCCGCAAGGGCCGGATGGAGCAGCTCACCAACCACGGCACCGGCTGGCTCCGGATGGAGTGGCTGGTCCCGGCGCGCGGCCTGATCGGCTTCCGCACCGAGTTCCTCACCGAGACCCGCGGCACCGGCATCATGCACCACCTCTACGAGGACCACGAGCCGTGGTTCGGCGAGCTGCGCACCCGGCAGAACGGCTCGCTGGTGGCGGACCGGGCCGGCGCGGTCACCCCGTTCGCGATGATCAACATCCAGGAGCGCGGCCAGCTCTTCGTCGAGCCGACCACCGAGGTGTACGAGGGCATGATCGTCGGGGAGAACTCCCGCGAGGACGACATGGACGTCAACATCACCAAGGAGAAGAAGCTCACCAACATGCGGGCCGCGAGCGCGGACAACACCGAGAAGGTGATCCCGCCGCGCAGGCTCTCCCTGGAGCAGTCCCTCGAGTTCTGCCGCGAGGACGAGTGCGTCGAGGTCACCCCCTCGGCGATCCGGATCCGCAAGGTCGTCCTGGACCAGACCGCGCGTGGCCGGGCCGCCGCCCGCCGCAAGCACGCCCAGTAAGAGCACGCCCAGTAAGACCGCTCATGCACAGCCGCCCCGCGCCGATGTCCGGCGCGGGGCGGTTTTTTGTTCACCGGGCACGCGCTTCCGCGCGTACCCGGAAAGGGTCTTAATGGGCTGCCGCGGCTAATTCTCTTTTGCGATCACGGGAGGACTTCGCGAGACTGGCGACGGTGGCGACGCCGAGCGTGCCGATGATCACCAGCAGCGAGAGCCAGATCGGGATCTCCGGCGCCCAGTGCAGGCCGTGGCCGTCGTTGATGAACGGCAGGTTATTGGTGTGCAGCGCCTCCAGGACGAGCTTCACGCCGATGAAGGCGAGCACCACCGCGAGGCCGACGTTGAGGTAGACCAGACGCTCCAGCAGGCCGCCGAGCAGGAAGAAGAGCTGGCGCAGGCCCATCAGCGCGAACACGTTCGCGGTGAAGACGAGGTACGGCTCCTTGGTGATCCCGAAGATCGCCGGGATGGAGTCGAGCGCGAAGAGCAGATCCGTGGTGCCGATCGCGATCATCACGATCAGCATGGGGGTGAAGAGCCGCTTGCCGGTCTCGGTGACGATCCGGAACTGCCCCTGATCGAACGAGGAGGAGAGTGGCAGCGCCCGCTTGGCCCAGCGGATCAGCAGGTTCTCCTTCAGCTCCTCGCCCTCGTCATCACCCTTGACCATGGTGATCGCGGTGTAGACCAGGAACGCGCCGAAGATGTAGAACACCCAGGAGAACTGCGAGATGAGCGCGGCGCCGGCGGCGATGAACGCGCCCCGCATGACCAGCGCCAGGACGATGCCGATCAGCAACACCTTCTGCTGATATCGGCGGGGCACCGCGAAACGCCCCATGATGATCACGAAGACGAAGAGGTTGTCGACGCTGAGCGAATACTCGGTCAGCCAGCCGGTGTAGAACTCGCCGGCATACCTCCCCCCGGCGGTCGCCCAGACCCCGATCCCGAAGAGGACCGCGAGACCGATGTAGAAGGTGACCCAGCCGCCCGCCTCTTTCATCGTCGGCTCGTGTGGCCGGCGCCCGATGATCAGTAGATCGACGGCGAGCACGGCGATGAGGGCGACGAGAGTGGCGATCCAAGCCCAGGCTGAAACGTTCAATGCGGACCTCCGGCAGGCACGAGTCGTCGCTGCGCCCGAGCCGGGCCCTCCGCCTCCGCGGGGGGCTCCTCAACCGAGAACAGCGACGTGCGACTGTCGGAGGTCTCTTCCGCCGCGGTGTTGATGCCGCGACCTCCGGCCCCGGGCCCGCCCCGAGAGGCGTTCCGTGCTGACGAGACCGGAGCGGGGGAATACTCCCCTCCCACACCACCATTGTGACGCATCCCGGACGCGCTGGGCCAACCGGGCGGGCATAAGTGGCAGACCTCGCGTTCCAAACCGCTCACGAGGGTCGCTATGCCCCCGTAAACCCCGGTCTACCCCGCGGTAACTTTCCGGAGGCTTCCTCGTTCGCCCGCCACTTGGTACGTATGGGACTCTTGTGGGCATGCTCCTCGAAGTTACGCTTATCGACGTCCTACCCGGCCGGGAGGCCGACTTCCTCTCCGCTTACGAGCTGGCCCGTCCACTGATAGCAACGGCCGAGAGCTGCCACGGCGTACACCTGAAACGCGCGCTGGACTCCCCGCGCCGCTTCGTCCTGCTGGCCGAGTGGACCTCCGCCGAGGCCCACGAGCGCGACTTCCGCCGCACCGAGCGCTTCGCCCAGTGGCGCGCCCACATCTTCGGCACCCTCTCCCAGCCCCCCGTCGCCGACTTCTTCACCGACCTCCCCACCGACTTCTTCTCGGCCTGACCCCCGGCTTCTCTTCGCCCCCAAGTTCGCCCCCAAGGAGGATGGATGTCGCGGCACCCACCGCAACCACCCAGGTTTTTGGGCGGGGGATCGCTCACGCAGGGATCAAGCCTGACCGCCCGGAGTGAGCGATCCCCCGCCCAAAAACCGCCCCACCTTGCGCTCACTGCACCCCCGCGACATCCATCCCCCGCAACTCCTTCTTGAGCTCACCGATCTCGTCCCGGATCCGGGCGGCGAGCTCGAACTGCAGCTCCCGCGCCGCCCCGAGCATCTGCTCGTTGAGATCCTGGATGAGCTGCGCGAGCTCCGCACGGGCCATCCCCGCGCGGGCGGGTGTGGCAGCCGCCTTCCGGGACCGGGTCTCCGGCACCGGTGCCTTCCCCCGGGACATCTGCCGTCCCGCACCGCCCACGATCGCGGCGTCGGTCTCCTCCGCCTCGCGGTAGATGTCGTCCAGGATGTCGTGGATCTTCTTCCGCAGCGCCTGCGGCTGGATCCCGTTCGCCTCGTTGTGCGCGATCTGCTTGGCCCGCCGGCGGTCCGTCTCGTCGATCGCGTTCCGCATCGACGGCGTGATCTTGTCCGCGTACATGTGGACCTCGCCGGAGACGTTGCGGGCCGCGCGCCCGATCGTCTGGATCAGCGACCGCCCGCTGCGCAGGAAGCCCTCCTTGTCCGCGTCGAGGATCGCCACCAGCGACACCTCGGGCAGGTCCAGGCCCTCGCGCAGCAGGTTGATGCCGACCAGCACGTCGTAGTCGCCCTTGCGCAGCTCCTTGAGCAGCTCCACCCGGCGCAGCGTGTCCACCTCGGAGTGCAGATAGCGCACCCGGATGCCGTTCTCCAGCAGGTAGTCGGTGAGGTCCTCGGCCATCTTCTTGGTCAGCGTGGTGACCAGCACCCGCTCGTCCTTCTCCACCCGGAGCTGGATCTCGTGCATCAGGTCGTCGATCTGGCCCTTGGTCGGTTTCACCACGACCTGCGGGTCGACCAGGCCGGTCGGCCGGATCACCTGCTCGACGAACTCACCCTGCGCCTGCTCCATCTCCCAGTTGCCCGGGGTGGCGGAGAGGAAGACCATCTGCCCGACCCGCTCGAGGAACTCGTCGAACCGCAGCGGACGGTTGTCGGCCGCGCTGGGCAGCCGGAAGCCGTGCTCGATCAGGATCCGCTTGCGGGAGGCGTCCCCCTCGTACATCCCGCCGATCTGCGGGATCGTCACGTGCGACTCGTCGATGACGGTGATGAAGTCGTCGGGGAAGTAGTCGAGCAGCGTGTACGCGGGCTCGCCCGGCTGCCGGCCGTCCATGTGCATCGAGTAGTTCTCGATGCCGTTGCAGAAGCCGACCTGCCGCATCATCTCGATGTCGTACGTGGTGCGCATCCGCAGCCGCTGCGCCTCCAGCAGCTTGCCCTGCCGGTCCAGCTCGGCCAGCCGCTCGGCGAGCTCCGTCTCGATGTCACGGATCGCCCGCTCCATCCGCTCCGGGCCGGCCACGTAGTGCGTCGCCGGGAAGATGATCAGCTCGTCCACCTCGCGGACCACCTCGCCGGTGAGCGGGTGCAGGTAGTAGAGCTTCTCCACCTCGTCGCCGAAGAGCTCGACCCGGACCGCCAGCTCCTCGTACGCCGGGATGATCTCCAGCGTGTCGCCGCGGACCCGGAAGGTGCCGCGCTGGAAGGCCACGTCGTTCCGCGAATACTGGATGTCGACCAGGCGGCGCAGCAGCTGATCGCGGTCGAGCTCGCCGCCGACCTTCACCTTCACGGCGCGTTCGATGTACTCCTGCGGGGTGCCCAGGCCGTAGATCGCGCTGACCGTGGCGACCACGATGGTGTCCCGCCGGGTGAGCAGCGACATCGTGCTGGAGTGCCGCAGCCGCTCCACCTCCTCGTTGATCGAGGAGTCCTTCTCGATGTACGTGTCGGTCTGGGCGATGTACGCCTCGGGCTGGTAGTAGTCGTAGTAACTCACGAAATACTCCACCGCGTTGTGCGGGAGCAGCTCGCGGAACTCCTTGGCCAGCTGGGCGCAGAGCGTCTTGTTCGGCGCGAGCACCAGCGCGGGCCGTTGCAGCCGCTCGATCAGCCAGGCCGTGGT
The DNA here is from genome assembly GCF_040681165.1 of Actinoplanes sp. NPDC051851. Classification (NCBI taxonomy): domain Bacteria; kingdom Bacillati; phylum Actinomycetota; class Actinomycetes; order Micromonosporales; family Micromonosporaceae; genus Actinoplanes; species Actinoplanes sp. NPDC051851. The sequence continues at coordinate 27,380 of NZ_JBFAYF010000078.1, forward strand.
CGCGCTCTTGCCCGTGCCGGTGGCGCCGAGCAGCACCGTGTGCCGGTCGCCGCGACGGACCCGCCGCTCCAGCTCGTCGATCGCTGCGGGCTGGTCACCGGCGGGTTGATAGTCGCTGACGACCTCGAACCGGCCGTCGAGTCGTGGGATGTCGAGCGCCATGCCACCACCGTACGTCGGGGGTATGACAGGTTCGGGCCGGGGCGCTCGGGGCGCGTGCCGTGCCGGTGCGTGCTGCAGGTGCACATTCCGCCATTGGCCGGTCTCGAAGCCGCCACCTACCCTGGGCGGGTAGGCCGCTCGCGGCGGCCAGCGTCCCGGTCCGGATCACGACTCGATCCGCCGGGCCGCGTCCGTGGTCGTTGCGCCCCAGCACCGGCGTGCGCACCCACGGATGGTCGCGCCGAGTGCGCGCCGGCCGCCGCGAGCGCCACCCCCAGCGTGGGTGGTGGGCTGGTGCTCAGGGGTCTCTCGCTGCGCTCGAGACACCCTTGAGCCTCGAGACACCCTTGAGCACCAGCCAGGACCGGGACCGCGCCGCCTCAGGGGGTCGGCTGCCAGCCCGTCGCGAGCGCCCAGTCGTCGGCGGCCCGCGCCTCCGCGTCGAACCATGGCGCCTTCGCGTCGGTGTAGGAGGACCGGTCCGGGAAGCGCAGCGCCAGTTCTGCCTTGAGGGCCGCGTACTCGTCCCGCACCTCGGGCACCGCGCGCAGATGGTCACGGACCAGCAGCGCGAACCGCCAGCCCGGTGAGCCCGTCACCCGTACGTGCAGGTTGACCTGCCGCTCCGGGTCCGCCCCGCCGTGCAGGCGCTTCGGCCAGGTGGTGCCGGAGCGCCTGTCCCACCACTCCCCCGAGCGGCGCGGGAACCCGGCCTCGGCGAGGCGGTCGGCGAGCCGGTCGGCCTCGTCCAGCGTACGGACGCTCAGCATCAGGTCGACGATGTCCTTGGCGGGCAGCCCGGGAACCGCGGTCGACCCGATGTGGTGCACGTCGGCCGTACCGCCGAGCGCGTGCCGGATCCGTGCCACGAGTCGTTCCGCCTGCTCCGGCCAGCCCGGGTCGGAGGGCACCAGCCGCACCTCGCTGCCGGACCACGCGACCCGCCGGGCCCGCAGGTTCCGCTCGTAGTCGACCAGCCGCTCCCGCCAGAGCCGGTCCACCGCCGCTTCCAGCTCGTCCAGCCCGGTCTCGTTGAGCAGCACGACGTCGGCCGCCGCCCGCCGCCGCGCGTCGTCGGCCTGGGCGTCGATCCGGGCGGCAGCCTCGGCCTCGGTCATGCCACGGTTGCCGACAAGCCGCCGTACGCGGATCTCCCGCGCCGCCGCCACCACGACCACCAGGTGGAACGAGGGTGCGAGCCCGGTCTCCACCAGCAACGGCACGTCGTTGACCACGACCGCGTCCGGGGCCGCCTCGCGATGGAGCTCGGCCGTCCGCGCGCGTACCCGGGGATGAACGATCTTCTCCAGACGCCGCCGCGCCGCCTCGTCCCCGAAGACCTTGGCACCGAGCGCCGGCCTGTCCAGCGCGCCGTCCGGCGTGAGGATCCCGGACCCGAACGCCGCCACGATCTCGGCCAGCCCGTCCGTGCCGGGCTCGACCACCTCCCGCGCCAGCAGATCCGCGTCCACGATCACCGCACCACACCGCTTCAGCCGGGCGGCCACGGCGCTCTTGCCCGCCCCGATCCCGCCCGTGAGCCCCACCCTCAGCATGCGCCCAGTATCCCGGCCCTCCCCGCTCCCGGCACCCCGCCTCCGCCCCCGCCCTCACCCACACGACAATTCCGACACCCACCCCGTGTGTGAACCGCGGCAGTCCTGGCACGACCAACGCACCCGGGTCGCGTGTGAAACAGCGGCACTCCCCGCACGACCAACGCACCCGGGTCGCGTGTGAAACAGCGGCGCCCTCCGCACCCGACATCCTCACGCGGCTCGGGCTGCTGCTGGGGGGGCGGGGCGCGCGACGTTCGGTGGGTGGGAATGGCAAGAGGCCGCCCCGACCAGTGGTCGGGACGGCCTCTCGGAGGTAGTGCCGCGGCTGTTCCAGGGTGGCTACCCGACGCTGACCGGCCGATCAGTGTCGGGCGCCGACCCGGAGGTCAGCTGCCTACCGGCTGACCCGGAGGTCAGCTCTTGCCGCCGGCGAGCTTCTCGCGCAGGGCGGCGAGAGCCTCGTCGGTGGCCAGGGTGCCGGCGGGCTCCTCGGCCGAGCGCGCCGGGGCCGACGAGCTCGAGGAGGAGGACGAGGAGGTCACGCCGCCGGCCGGAGCCGGGTTGAGCGCAGCCTCGGCGTCGGCCTCGCGGGACGCCTGCACCTGCTTGGTGTGGGCCTCCCAGCGCTCGCGGGCGTCGGCGTACTGCTTCTCCCACGTCTCGCGCTGCTTGTCGAAGCCCTCGAGCCACTCGCCCGTCTCCGGGTCGAAGCCCTCCGGGTAGATGTAGTTGCCCTCGTTGTCGTACGTGGCAGCCATGCCGTAGAGGGTGGGGTCGAAGTGCTCCTCGCCCTCCACGAAGTTCTCGTTGGCCTGCTTCAGCGACAGCGAGATCCGACGGCGCTCGAGGTCGATGTCGATGACCTTGACGAGGACGTCCGAACCGACCTGGACGACCTGCTCGGGCAGCTCGACGTGACGCTCGGCCAGCTCGGAGATGTGCACCAGGCCCTCGATGCCGTCGTCGACGCGGACGAACGCGCCGAACGGGACGAGCTTGGTGACCTTACCCGGGACGATCTGGTTGATCGCGTGGGTCCGGGCGAACTGACGCCACGGGTCCTCCTGCGTCGCCTTCAGCGACAGCGAGACGCGCTCGCGGTCCAGGTCGACGTCCAGAACCTCGACCTCGACCTCCTGGCCGACCTCGACGACCTCGGAGGGGTGGTCGATGTGCTTCCAGGAGAGCTCGGAGACGTGCACGAGGCCGTCCACGCCACCCAGGTCCACGAAGGCACCGAAGTTGACGATGGAGGACACGACGCCCTTGCGGACCTGGCCCTTCTGCAGCTTGTTGAGGAACTCGGTGCGAACCTCGGACTGCGTCTGCTCGAGCCACGCGCGGCGGGACAGGACCACGTTGTTGCGGTTCTTGTCCAGCTCGATGATCTTCGCTTCGAGCTCCCGGCCGACGTACGGCTGGAGGTCGCGGACGCGGCGCATCTCGACCAGGGAGGCCGGCAGGAAGCCACGGAGGCCGATGTCCAGGATGAGACCACCCTTGACGACCTCGATGACGGAGCCACGAACGACGCCGTCGTCTTCCTTGATCTTCTCGATGGTGCCCCAGGCACGCTCGTACTGAGCGCGCTTCTTCGAGAGGATCAGACGACCCTCCTTGTCCTCCTTGGTGAGGACGAGGGCTTCGATGTGGTCACCGACCGACACCACTTCCGCGGGGTCCACGTCATGCTTGATCGACAACTCGCGCGAGGGGATGACGCCCTCGGTCTTGTAGCCGATGTCGAGCAGGACCTCGTCCCGATCGACCTTGACGACGGTGCCTTCGACAATGTCGCCGTCGTTGAAGTACTTGATGGTCTCGTCGATGGCCGCGAGGAAAGCTTCCTCAGAGCCGAGGTCGTCGACGGTGACCTTGTTGGCGCTCGAGGTGGCCTCGATGCTGCTCGTCATGTGGACAGTTGCTCCGAACGGATGGATTCGTGGTGTCTCGCGCTCAACGGAACTGCCACCGGAAGCGGCACGAACGAGCGAGACGACCCAAACCCCACGAGAGTCTGATCATTACCGTCGATCATGCCGAGACCGGCGACCACGGAACCTGCTCCCTGCCGAGGCACACGATCCGCGAGCGCATCGACTAGCTTACCGTGCGCATTACCACAGGTTGCAAGCCCTCCTGAGGACCGCGGCACATTGGCGGGGCCGAACCGGTCAGCATGCCCCTTATAAGCCGAATCGTGACGGCGGACACGCCTACCGTACCGTGATCAGGTGACTGAGATTTCCCGTACGGTGACCGAGGACGACACGCGCCGGGCCAACCGCGCCTGGTGGGACCTCGACGCCGACGAGTACCAGGACGAGCACGGCACGTTCCTCGGCGACGTGGACTTCGTCTGGTGTCCCGAGCGCCTCCGGGAGGCCGACGCCCGGCTGCTCGGCGCCGTACGCGGCAAGCGGATCCTGGAACTCGGCGCCGGCGCCGCCGCGGGCGCCCGGTGGCTGGCACGGGAGGGCGCGGACGTCGTCGCGATGGACCTCTCGGCCGGCATGCTGCGCCACGCGCGCGAGGCCGAACGGCGCAGCGGGGTGACGACTCCCCTGGTGCAGGCGGACGCGTTGGCGCTGCCGTTCCGGGCGGGCGCGTTCGACATCGTGTGCACGGCGTTCGGGGCGATCCCGTTCGTGGCCGACTCGGCGGCGGCGATGCGTGAGGTGGCCCGGGTGCTGCGGCCCGGCGGCACGTGGGTGTTCTCGGTCACGCACCCGATGCGATGGGTCTTCTGGGACGAGCCGGACGAGAGCGGGCTGATCGCCCGGAACTCGTACTTCGACCGGTCGCCGTACGTGGAACGGGACGAGGACGGCCGGCTCAGCTACCTGGAACAGCACCGGACCGTCGGGGACCGGGTCCGCGAGCTGGTGGCCGCCGGGTTCACGCTGCGGGACCTGGTCGAGCCGGAGTGGCCGGAGGGCCACGAGGAGATCTGGGGTCAGTGGAGCCCGCTGCGCGGACGGCTCTTCCCGGGCACCGCCATCTTCGTGTGCGACCTGCGGTAGGCCGCGCAACCTGCTTCGCGCGCGACCTGCGGTAGGCCGCGCGGCCTGCCTTCGCGCGCGACCTGCGGTGAACCGGGGCGACCGGTGGTAGGCCGGGTACGACCCACGGGCCGGGTGTGATCCGCCGCAGGCCGCGTGTGATCCGCGGTGGGTCAGGCGTGCAGCAGGCCGGACAGCAGTGTCAGGGCGTCGGGGACCGGGCGGTAGTAGACCCAGGTGCCCCGGCGGTCGCTGTCGACCAGGCCCGCCTCGCGCAGGATCCGCAGGTGGTGGGAGATGGTCGGCCCGGTCAGCTGGAACTCGCCGCTGAGGTCACAGACGCAGATCTCCCCGTCCGCCGCCGACGCGATCATCGACAGCAACCGGAGCCGGACCGGGTCACCGAGCGCCTTGAACATCGTCGCGTACGCGCTGGCCCGGGACGCCTCCAGCGGCCCCCGCCCGAGGACCGCCGCCGAACCGGCCATCGACCCGGGCGCCAGCCCGGGCACCGGGGTCACGATCTGCTCCATCGACATCGATCGGCTCGACATCGGCCCAGCGTGACAGACGGTCGCAAACCGTGAGGACCCCGGGTACCCCAAAACAGCTGTCAATCATCCGACCATGGACGAATCGGTCAGTGGTCGGCCCCGTTCCAGTCACGGCCCGTACCGACCGAGACCTCCAGCGGTACGGAGAGCGGGTACGCCCCGCCCATCTCCCGCCGGACCAGCGCCTCCAGCGCCTCCCGTTCACCCGGCGCGACCTCGAAGACCAGCTCGTCGTGCACCTGCAGCAGCATCCGCGAGCCGAGACCGGCGTCCCGGAGCGCCTCGTCCACCCGGAGCATGGCGATCTTGATGATGTCCGCCGCCGAGCCCTGAATCGGGGCGTTCAGCGCCATCCGCTTCGCCATCTCCTGACGCTGGCGGTTGTCGCTGGTCAGGTCGGGCAGGTAGCGCCGCCGGCCGAGGATGGTCGCGGTGTACCCGTCCGTGGTGGCACGGCTGACCACGGACTGGAGGTAGTCCCGCACGCCGCCGAAGCGCTTGAAGTACTCGTCCATCAGGCCCTTGGCCTCGTCGGTCGAGATGGTCAGCTGGTTGGAGAGGCCGAACGCGCTCAACCCGTACGCCAGGCCGTAGTTCATCGCCTTGATCTTGCGCCGCTGGTCGGCGGAGACCTCGTCGAGGCCGACGTGGAAGACCGAGGACGCGGTGGCCGCGTGGAAGTCGGCGCCCGAGTTGAAGGCCGCGATCAGCGCGTCGTCGCCGGAGAGGTGCGCCATGATCCGCATCTCGATCTGGCTGTAGTCCGCGGTCAGGAGCTGCTCGAACGCGGAGCCGACCACGAAGGCACGGCGGATCCGGCGGCCCTCCTCGGTGCGGATCGGGATGTTCTGCAGGTTCGGATCGGTGGACGAGAGCCGGCCGGTAGCGGCGACCGTCTGGTTGAACGTGGTGTGGATCCGCCCGTCGTCGGAGACCGACTTGAGCAGCCCGTCCACGGTGGATTTCAGCTTGGCCACGTCACGGTGCCGCAGCAGGTGCGCCAGCACCGGGTCGCCGGTCTGCGCGAAGAGGCTCTGCAGCGCGTCCGCGTCCGTGGTGTACCCGGACTTGATCTTCTTGGTCTTGGGCAGGCTGCGCTCGACGAAGAGGATCTCCTGCAGCTGCTTGGGCGAGCCGAGGTTGAACTCCCGGCCGACCACCTCGTGCGCCGCCTGCTGTGCCGACTTCACCTCGGCGGCGAAGTGCGCCTCCAGCTCCGAGAGGTAGTCCGTGTCGGCGGCGATGCCCCGGCCCTCCAGGTCGGCGAGGACCACCGCGAGCGGCTGCTCCACCTCGGCGAGCAGGCGCTGCGACTCGCCGCCGTCCCGGGAGAGCTCGGCGGTGAGCACATCGGCCAGGTCGAGCGTGGCCCGGGCCCGGAGCATCACGTTCTCCTCGGCCGCGGTGTCCTGCTCGTCGCCGAAGGAGAGGGTGAGCTGGCCGTGCTCCGGCGCGTCCACCTTCAGCTCGCGCTTGAGGTAGCGCAGGGCCAGGTCGGTCAGGTCGTACGACCTCTGGTCGGGCTTCGCCAGGTACGCCGCGAGGGCCGTGTCGACGGTGACGCCACCGAGCCCCCAGCCGTGCGCCCGGAAGGCGAGCAGGGCCGGCTTCGCGTCGTGCAGCACCTTGGGGCGGGACGGCTCGGCGAGCCAGGCCGCGACGGCGCGCTCGTCGTCCTCGTCCAGCGCGGTGGGGTCGAACCACGCGGCCGGGCCGCCCGCGGTGGCCACCGCCACGCCGCTGAGCTCGCCGGTGCCGCGGCCGAAGCGCCCGGTGACCGCCACGCCGACCGGGTCGGTGCCGGCGTGCTCGCGCAGCCAGCCGGCCACCTCGCCGGCGCGCAGGATCCGGCCGTCCAGGTCGAACCCGGACTCCGCCTCGGGCTCGACCGCGTCCAGGTAGGAGTAGAGCCGCTCGCGCAGCACCCGGAACTCGAGGGCGTCGAAGAGCTGGTGTACCGCCTCGCGGTCCCAGCCGGACCAGCGGGCGTCCTCCGGCCGCAGCGACAGCTCCAGGTCGCGGACCAGCTCGTTCAGCTCGTAGTTGCGCATCACCTCGGCGAGGTGGGCGCGCAGGCTCTCGCCGGCCTTGCCCTTGATCCGGTCGGCGGCGGCGATGATGCCGTCCAGGCCGCCGTACTCCTTGATCCACTTAGCGGCGGTCTTGTCACCCACGCCGGGGACACCCGTCAGGTTGTCACTCGCCTCGCCGACCAGGGCGGCCTTGTCCCGGTACTGCGAGGGGGGCACGAAGTACTTCGTCTCGATCGCCTCCGGGGTCATCCGCCAGACCTCGGAGACGCCGCGGACCGGGTAGAGGATCGTCACGTGCTCGGTGGAGAGCTGGAACGCGTCCCGGTCACCGCTGGAGATGATCACCTCCATGCCGGCGTCGCGGCCCTGGGTGGCCAGCGTCGCGATGACGTCGTCGGCCTCGTAGTTCTCCTTCTCCACCACCGGGATGCGCAGCGCCTGCAGCACCTCCTTGATCAGGCTGACCTGCCCCTGGAACGGCGCGGGGGTCTCGGCGCGGCCGGCCTTGTAATCCGCGTACTTCTCGGTGCGGAACGAGCGGCGGGAGAGGTCGAAGGAGACCACGATGTGCGTGGGCTTCTCGTCGCGCAGCAGGTTGATGAGCATCGACGTGAAGCCGAAGACCGCGTTGGTCGCCTGGCCGGTCGCGGTGCTGAAGTTCTCCACGGGCAGCGCGAAATAGGCCCGGTAGGCCAGCGAATGGCCGTCGAGAAGCAGCAGTCGGGGTGTCTGGGCGTCGTCGCTCACGTCGGTGAACTCTAGACGAGTGATGACGGGTGTTAGCTGCGCGTTCAGTGGTCGTAGGCGATCAGGCTGCGGGTGACCGGTTGGCCGGTTTTGTGGTTGTGCCAGA